>NZ_JBGCUS010000001.1:3752500-4052500 GCF_041415945.1 Ancylobacter sp. IITR112
CCCATCCCGGACCTCGTTCACTGGCCCGCCGCCGATGAACGGCCGGTGGACCTCCTCATCGAGGAAGGGGACGTGCCGGAGCGGCTGGACCGGTCTGTGACGCCCGGCCAGTATGTGATGGTCGACCCGGCGGGCACCATCCTGCTGCGCATCGGCGACACCCTGCGCTTCCTCGTCCAGGACGGGCGGCGGGTCACGATCGACCTGTGTAAACGGGAAGAGCCGGAAAGTTGGCGCCTGTTTTTCCTGGGCACGGTGCTGTCCTATCTCTGCCATCAGCGGGGCGTCTTCCCCCTTCACGCCGCGACCCTGCGCATTGACGGCCGCACCATCGCCATTGCGGGCGTCCAGGGCGCTGGTAAATCCACCCTGGCCTACGCGCTCAACCAGCGGGGTCATCTCCTGCTGTCCGACGACGTGACCGTCATCCGCTATGATGGCGACCGTCCGGAAATCGTGCCGACCTTCCCCCGCCTGAGACTGTGGCGAACCACCCTCGACGCGGCGGGGCTCAGCACCGAGGGCCTGACGCGGGTGCGCCCGCATTTGGACAAATACGAGTTGCGGCCGCACGGTGGCTTCGATCAGACGCCCTTGCCGCTGGACGCCATCCTGGTGCTGGGGGGCGGGCCGGAGACGACGCTGTCTAGGCTGGCGCCGCGGGCGGCCGTCCCCGCCATTCAGACGCATGTCACCCTTCGGCAGGCCGCCACGGCCCTCGGCCACCAGGGACGGCTGTTCACGACGACGGCACGGCTCGCTTCTGCCGTGCCCGTCTATCGCCTTCTGCGACCCATGCGCTTTGAGGATCTGCCGGAGGTCGCCGCCTTGATTGAACGGGAAGTGGGCCAGTGACGGCGGGCGGCGTCCACTGGCTCGCCTCCTACCCCAAATCGGGAAACACCTGGGTGCGCATTGCGCTCGCCAGCCTGGTCAAAGGCGGCCGCCTGCCCGACCTTGCCCGAGGCACGGAGCTGTGCCCGAACGCTGCCGCCCTCGTCTGGATGGAGGAGGTGCTTGATCTTCCGGTGGTCGACATGACGACGGAGGAGCAGGCACTGATGCGGACGGAAGCGTGCCGCCTGTACCCGACAGCGGCGCGCCCTCCCGCCATTCTGAAGATTCATGACTCTTACGATCCCTCCCTGCTCGCGCCGGTACCTTGTGCCGGAACGATCCTCATCGTCCGCGATCCGCGGGACGTGGTCCCTTCCCTCGCCGATCATCTGAGCATCGGGATTGACGATGCGATCGCGCGGATGGGGTGCCCCCGTTTCACCATCAGTTCGCGAGGGGCGAAACCGCCTATCCACGCGCTGCAGCGACTGGGAGACTGGTCCGCCAATGTGCGCTCATGGCTGGATGAGGCCCCGGGCGCCAAGCTGCTGCTGCGCTATGAGGACATGCTGGCGGCGCCCGCCGCATCCTTCGAGGCGCTGGTCCGTTTCACCGGGCTGCAGGTCGACACCGCCGTCATCCGGGAATCGGTGGCGGCCACGTCCTTCGAAAGCCTGCGGGCGGAAGAGGCCCGGTCCGGCTTCAGCGAACGCCGGCACAACCAGAAGGCCTTCTTCCGTCAGGGGCAGGCCGGAACATGGCGCCAGAGCCTCAGTGCGGCGCAGGCCGAGCGCGTGTGGAACGATCATCAGGCCATCATGATGCGTCTGGGATATCGCGACGATGGCACCATTGCTGACTTGCCGGCAGGAATGCAGGCCTCATAGGCGGCGGTTGCGACTCCGGAAACTCGCCGCCTCGCAGGAACACACCGCGCCCAGCAGTGGGTCAGTCGAAAGGCGGATAAAAACCATCGATGGCATTGATCGCGAACCGCATGGCAAGAACAGGCTGTCGGTTCTCGTGCCCTCCGTTGGCCTCCACGCCCAATGCCTCGCTTAACGCGGCCTCGGCCAAGTACGTGTCGGGCTTGGCCGTCGCCGCCTTGGCGTAGGCGGCATAAGTGTTGGCCGTGGTGGCGTCCGTCGGCGCCATCAAACGGGACGGGTAAGAGATACCCGCTGTCGGCGCGCGGGTGAAGTTCGACACGTGAGTGTCATAGGCAGCGAATTCCGTAGAAATTTTATGGGTGTGGATGGGGATCTGCCCCACTGTCAGGACGACGCGTTCGGCGCCCCGTAGATCATTTACGCTCCATGAGCTCAGCTGGGTGCCCATGCCGGTGCCCACCACCACCCGGCCGCGCATGTCCGGAACCTGGAAGTATCCCCGCCCCTCATCGCCGCCGATCCTGGCCGCCTTTGAGCGTTGGGGGGCGGACTGTGCCTCCCGGCTGCTGGGCGACTACGCGGCTGCGATCTGGGATCCGGCCGAGCGCAGACTGGTTCTGTTACGGGACCATGGCGGCTGTCGCACCCTTTACCTGCACCGCACCGACCGGCTGGTCGCCTTTTCGACCCGGCTGCGGGCTCTGCTGACCCTGCCCGATATCCCGCGCGATCTCGATGACGCCGCGCTGGCCGACCATCTGATCCTGAATCTCGGAGAGCCGATGCGAACGCTCTATCAGGCAATCACCCGTGTCCCCATCGCCCATGTCGCTGTGGTCAGTGCGGACGGCGTGCGCCTGTCCCGGCATTGGCATCCGCCCGAACCCGGCAGCCTCTCCCGTTCCTCGGATCAATCTTATGAGGAAGAGGGCCGGTCCATTCTGGACCAAGCGGTGGGCGATGCCCTGCGCGCCCAGGGGCCGGTGACCCAGCTTCTGACGGCCGGCCTCGACAGCGCCGCCATGGTCGAAAGCGCCACCCGACAATTGGCGCCGGGCCGGCACCTGGCCATGACCCGGGTGCCGGATGGCGCCATTGCGGAGGCGACGGTCGATCGCTACCACGATGAAGCGCCCCGCATCCGCCTGCTGGCACGGCACCTGCCCACCCTCGACTGGCATTGCGTGGGCGGTGACGATCGGGAGCAGGACGATCTCGATCCTCTCCGCGGCTTCCTGATGGGCGGCAAGCCGAGCCGGGCGCCGCAGAACATTGCGTGGTTCTTCCCCATCTATCGCCTGATGGCCCGTCACGGCAGCTCCGTCAGCCTCGGCGGTGAACTGGGAAATACCTATTTCAGCGACGATGGCGTGGCCTTCCTGCCGTCCATGCTGACGAGCCTGCGGTGGGGCCGGCTGGCCCGGGAAATCGGAGCCCTGTCCCGGGTCCAGGGCCGGTCTGCGTGGGCGGTAACCAGGCAAGAGGTCATGCGCCCGTTTGAACCCATGTCTTGGCGGCTGCGCCGCCTGCGCTCCGCGCCGGAGCCGTGGGCCAGACATAGCGCCATCAACCCGAAATTTGCCGCCGAACTGCGTCTGGGCGAAACGCTGGACATCAGCCGGTATCGCATGCGCGTGGGTGGCGGCCACCGCTCCGTCACCGCCTTGCGCGCCTGGGTCTGGGAGGACGAGGCGGCGCGGGATGGTCTAAACGTCATTCGCGCCATCACCGGCATCGACCACCGGCTGCCCCTGTCCGACCGGCGGGTGGTGGACTTCTTCGGCGCACTGCCTCCGGATCAGTTTCTCAGAAACGGCGAGACGCGCTCGATCGCCCGCCGCCTGCTGCGCGGACGCCTGCCGGCGGAGATTGTCGAAAGCCGGGCGCGCGGCGTGCAGAACGGCGACTGGTTCCGCATCGTGACGGCGCATCGGCCTGCCATGCTGGCCGACCTGGAACGGCTGCGCACCAAGCGCCTGGCCAGCCGCGTGGTGGATCTCGACCGGCTGCGGGGCCTGCTGGACAACTGGCCGCGCGACGTGGCGTCCGCGCAGAGTCAAAGGCCACAATATCTGCAGATGCTGACGCGCGGCATGGAGGTGGCGCGCTTCCTGGCCTGGTACGAAGGCGGGAACAGCTAATCTGCCCGGACGATTACCGGAACCACGACCTCCGGCGCATCACGGGGCCTCGATGCTGAAGCCGCCCAGCATATTGTGCGCCCAAGCGATGTAGGTGGTGACGGTGGTCGCCCTGTGTTACGTGCGGACCCTGCTGATTGAGGTGCGGCGGCGAAGGGTTTAGTCCCACGGTGTGATGATTTGCCTGGCGGGAGCCTAGATTCTGCTCAGAATGTCGCGGTCGCGGACAAATCTAAGCAGAAAACGCCCCGAAGGGCGTTTGCTAACTATCAGATTCTCTTGGGAAAAATTGGAGCGGGCGATGGGATTCGAACCCACGACCCCAACCTTGGCAAGGTTGTGCTCTACCCCTGAGCTACACCCGCCCGCTCCGTCGTCCGTGTCAGCTTTGCTTGCCGCCCCGAACGGGACGCCTCTATGCCCCAGCCTCGCGCGGATTGCAACTGGGTCTTGCTGGATTTCTCACAGACAGATGACGCTGCCGGTTCCAGACGGTCACGGAGCCCGGTCGAGAGGCCGGAAGACCCGGTGGGTGAAGGCGTCGGCGAGCGGAATGCCGTCGCCTGCCCGCTCCAGCCGACAATGATGGACGCCCTCGCAGGCACGCCAATCGGCCGTGAGCCGACGCACGACCACGCCTTCCCCGGGATCAATATTGCCATGAAAATAGACCTCGCGCCGGTGCGTCGTGGCCAGCAGGGCGGTGCGGCCACCAGCCTGCCATTCGGCGCGGTCGATAAAGGCGATGAAGCTGGAGAAATAGAGGAACCCCGCCCCGTTGAAGTCCTGCGACGGGCAGGGATCGAACGTCGCCGCCGTCGCGTCGGTTTTCCGGCCCCACCCAAATCCGGCATCCGGGGTCGCGCCGCGGGTGCGGAATGCCGCGGCGCGCGCGGCGAGCGATTCGCCCCCCGTCCCTGCCCAGCCCGCCGGCGAAACGTCCGGCGCGGGAAATTCCTCAAGCGGCACGCGGGCCACCGTATGATTTCCCCCTCCGGGAGCGCGGCGTACAAAGGCCGAAACGAGCTGTACCGTCCCAACCGGGCGCTCCTGGCAAGTCAGCTCATGCCGGCTGGCACATTGGGTACGACTGATGCGCCGTACCTCGCTGCGAATGGTCAGTCGGTCGTTTTCGCCGAGCGAGGCAAAATCGGCCTGTTCGACCGAGAGGGCGCGGAAGGCCGCATAGACCGGGGTTCCGTCAGCGGCGCGGAAATCCGGCACCGTCCGGCCTGCCAGGCGCGCCAGTCCCATCCAGTGCCGGTGCCCAAGCTCTTTCAACAACCAGATTTCGGACAGGCCGGTGAGGCTGAGCTGCGGCATGCCGAGCAGGACTGTGTCGGTTGCACTCGACACAGCCGTGGCGGCGAAGGCTTCCCGTGAAAGAGCGATATTCATGCCGCATTGTCCTGTCCGGTGCGGGACAGCCGCCCGGCAATATGCGCGGCGATGTAAGCGGCATCGCGGCCGACGCTGCCGAAGCGGCCCGATCCCCAGGTGTGCAGCCAAGGCAGGCCGACGAAATACACACCCTCCTGCGCCGTCACGCCGCGCCGGTGCTGGGGATGACCGGCACCATTGAACACGGGCGCATCGAGCCAGCGAAAATCCGGCCGAAAGCCGATGCACCAGATGATGGATGCGATGCCCGAGCCGACGAGGTCGAGCTCGGGCCGCTCGCGCGCCGGCTGCCAGACCGGCTCATAGACGGAGGGCGGCGGGGCGGCGAGGCCGTTGGCGGCGATGTGCTTGTCGATGGCGGCGTTGATGCCGTTATAGGTCCGGTCAGCCTCGTCCAGCGACGCGGTGAGGTTGGACTCGAACAGAAGGCGTGCGCCGTCAAAGTCCTTGAGAACGCCGAACAACTCCATCCCCTCCCGGGCGAATCGGCGCAGGTCGATGTCACGTCCGCCGTCGCGGCCGGTCACGTAATGATTGGTATTGTCGCGCACGCCCTCGCGCAGCGGGTGCTCCTCCACCGGCATGTCGTAATAGCCCATGTCGGCGAGCCAGCTCACCACATCGCGGCCGCGATAGAAGCGGGCGCAGCGGGGCGCGTTGCCGACCGCGAGGAACACCTTGCGTCCGGCGAGATGCAGATCTTCGGCGATCTGCGCGCCGGACTGGCCGGAGCCGACGACGAGCACCGCGCCCTCGGGCAACTGACCGGCATTGCGGTATTGCGCGGAATGGAGCTGGGTGATGGCGGGGGGCAGGCGCTCGGCCATGCGCGGAACGATGGGCTCATGATAGCCGCCCGAGGCCACCACGACCTGATCGGCGCTGACATCGCCGGAAGAGGTGGCGATATGAAAGCCGCCCTCAAGGCGCCGGCTGACGCGGCGCACGCTGACGCCCTCGCGGATCGGCGGGTCGACCTTGGCGCGGAACTCCTTGAGATAGTTGAGTATTTCGTCCTTCTTCATGAAGCCGCCCGGGTCCGGTCCGGCATAGGGGTGGCCCGGCAGGTCACATTGCCAGTTCGGGGTGACAAGGCAGAAATTGTCCCAGCGCTGGGTCTCCCAGGCATGCATGGCGGTACGTTTTTCGAACACCAGATGCTCGATGCCGTGGCGGGTGAGATGGTGGCTGGTGGACAGTCCGGCCTGTCCGCCGCCGACAATGACAACCGGGTAATGCGCGACGCGATTCTCGTTCATGGCGGGTCTCCGGCTCATTCCTCGAACGCCTCGACGGCGACACGGGCTTCGGGATGGGGGGCATAGGCGCGGCCGGCGGCTTCCAGCCGGGCGAGTTGGGCCATGGCGCGCGAGCAGGAAAAGCCGTAGCGGGCCGCGACCCGGGCGCTGGCAATGGACAGCGCCTCGCGGATGCGCGCCAGAAAATCGGCCAAAGCGTAGCTTTCCCCAGGGGTTAGGTAATCCTTCACGACCAGTGAGGGCGAGTAACACTGCTCCCTTTCGCCGTCCGGCCAGCGGATGGTGAAGCGCATTTCAGGCATGGCGATCCTCACGCATGGGCGGGCTCCCGCAGGCTTTCATAGGTCGGTAGATGCGCGCGGGCGGTGTCGGCCCAGTCGAAGCGCGCGGCGGCAGTCGGGCCGATTTTCGCAAGTCGCGCAGAGGTTTGCGGCTGCAGCGCCAGCATCAGCGCGTCGGCGATCGAACCGGCATGGAGCGGATCGCACCACACTGTCTCGTTCTCGCCAATGTGCTCGGTGAAGGGGGCGATGCGCGAGACGACGGTGGGGACGCCGCAGGCCATTGCCTCCAGCGCCACCAGGCCGAAACCCTCCTTCACCGAGGCGAAGACGAGCACGTCGGCGAGGCGGTACAGCGCCGGCATATCTTCCTGCGGCAGCGGCCCGGTGCGGCGCACGGCCTCAGAGGGCAGGTCGGCCTCTGCCTTCAACGCATTGAATTCGTTGATATAGTCGTGATGGTCGAGCAAGCTCGCGCCTCCGGCGATGACGAGCTGGGCGCGTGGGTGCATCGCCCGTAGCTGGAGGAAAGCCTCAAGGATCCGGCAGCTATTCTTGCGCGTCTCCACCCCGCCAATGCTGAGCACCACAGGGCCGGGGCCGAGGCCGAGACGGGCCGCCAGCGCCGCCTCCCGGCCGTCGGGAACGGGAGTGAAGCGCTTGATGTCTATGCCGTTTCCGACAATCGTCGCCTCGCACCCGAACCCGTCGCGCAGCAGGCCCTGCCAGAGACGACTGACCACGAAATGCCGGTCGGCGGCGAGGATGGAGCGGCGTTGGAGCGCCGTCAGTTCCGGGTCGCGGAAGGCGTCGACATGATGCACCGTCCGGGCGAAAGCAGGGATCAGCCCGCGCTGCTTCAACGTCGCTAACCCATTGGCCGATATACCGTCCTGGGCGTGGAACACATCGAAGCGGCGGTTCGCCGGCACCTCGAAATGACGGACATACTCGCCGGCCCGCTGGCGCACCATGGCCGCGATATCGGCGGGGGCGGGCGCGGCGGGCACGCTCACCGTCTCGCACAGGCTGGGGCGGAAGAAGCCGGCGCCGCGCGGATCGGGCGCATGCACCACCGCCTCGAAACCCAGTCGTATCAAGGCGTCGCCGAGTTCCAGCGCGTGCACCACCCCGCCCCTGGGATTGGTGGAATGGGCGAGAATCGCGATGCGCGGGGCCCGGCTCATGCCGCGTCCTCCGCCGGGCCGCAGCCGATCAGCGGCGCGCGGGAAAAATCCCAGACAGTTTCGCGGCTTAGCCCATGCGTGACCGTCACTTTACGTTCGGCGGTGACGGTGCCGACGACTGCGGCCGCGATGCCCCGCTCGGCGAGGCTCGTGAGTACGATGGGGAGGACAGTGTGTCCGATTGGGATGATGTAGCCGAAGCTCGGAAAGGTCATCAGCCAGCGCGCGGGGTCCACCCCCTCGGGGGCCGGCACAGCGGCGAGGTCGATCTCGATGCCGACGCCGGACCCCTCCGCCAGCATGGCGGCGGTGCCGACCAGCCCCCCCTGGCTGATGTCCTTGGCGGCGCGGGCCAGCCCCGCCTCGGCGAAGCGGGGGAGCAGGTCGAGATCGCCGCGCAGCCGCTCCGCCGGCGCATCGGTGGCGGCGTCCCAATTGGCGAAGGGCTCCCGGTAGCGCCCGCGCAGGTCGATGGCCGCCACCAGCACCTCGCCCGGGCGAGCGTCGAAGGAGGTGAGGAGCCTTGATGCCCGGCCCAGCACGGCGACGGAAAGCTGGCCCTGCTCGCTCGCCAAATTTGTGTGCCCGCCGACAATGGGCACGCCGAAGCGCTGCGAGGCCGCACGCAGCCCCTCCAGCACCGGGGCGGCGCCGTCCTCGCCCCTGGCCCACACCGCGTCCACCACCGCCAGCGGGCGCCCGCCCATGGCGGCGATGTCGGAGAGATTGACCATCACCCCGCACCAGCCGGCGAACCAGGGATCGGCGGCGACGAAACCGTTCATGAAGCCTTCAATGGCGAAGAGCAGATAGCCCTCGCCATCGGGGATCGCCGCGCAATCGTCACCGACGCGGATGGCCTCGCGCCCGTCAAAGCCGAGGCGGGCAGCCGCGCGGGCGATATCGGCCTTGGAGGCGAGGCCGGCCGAAGCGCGTAGCCGGCTTACCACCTCCGAAAATGCAACCCCGGCGAAGTCGAGCCGGCCGGCGGCGGGGCGGGCGAGAGTGAGTGACATGCGCCCCTCCTCACGCCGCCCGGCGCGGCTGGGCGTGGAAGCCGGTTTCGGGATCGCGGATCGGCGGGTAATGCGCGAGGTCCGCCTGCATCAGTACATGCGGCCGGCCATGAAGCTCGATCTCTTCCACGATGTCCCAGCGCAGCCGGCGGAACAGCAGGGCGTTCTGGCTCTGCACATGGGCGAGGAAGCGGGTGCAGCCGCGCGCATGGGCCGAACACACGGCGAGCCGGATCAGTGCCGCGCCTAGCGCGCCAACCTTGCGGTACTCCGCCGCGACGGCGAGGCGCGAGCCCCACCACAGGCCTGGTTCGGGCTCATGGATGCGCACGGTGCCAACTACATCGTCGGCTAACAAACCCAGCATGGAGACGGCAACAAGCGGAATCGCTACCTCGTCGATCGGATCGCGGTCGTCACCGGCGAACAGGCCCTGCTCCTCGCAGAACACCTCGCGGCGCAGCCGCGCCGCGCCGCGCTTCTCCCAGGTGGCGGTGGCGAATTTGACCGTGAAGTCGGCGGCGAGAAAGGGGCGGAAGGGTTCGAACATCACGCGCACCCCCCGGGCGCCGCGCCCTGCCGCTCATAGGTGGCGAGCGCCGAGCAGGCGCCGCATTTGGCGCAGCCCGCCTTGACCTCGGTCGCCTTCAGCCCGGTCGCCCGCAACATGCCCGCGAGCGGGCCGAGAATGGCGTTCATGAAGGCGGGCGACGGCGTGGGGTGGCTTTCCAGCGGCGTGCCGGAAATCGGCACGAAGGGCACCACGAAGGGATAGACGCCCATCTTCGTCAGCCGGTCGCAGACGGAAAGGATGTCTTTGGCGGTGTCGCCGAGGCCGGCGAGAATGTAGGTCGACACCTGCCCGCGCCCGAACACCGGCACGGCGGCGGCGAAGGCTGAGAAATAGCGCTCCACCGACACCTGCGCCTTGCCGGGCATGATGCGGTGACGCACTTCCTCGGTGCAGGCTTCCAGATGCATGCCGAGCGCGTCGGCGCCGGCCTCGAACATGCGGCCGAACCAGGCATCATCGTCGGGTGGCTCGCACTGCACCTGAATGGGCAGGCTCACCGCCGCCTTCACCGCCGCCGCGCTTTCCGCGAGGATCGCCGCGCCGCGATCCTTGCCGGGCGGCGTGCCGGTGGTCATCACCATGTGCTTCACCCCGTCGAGCTCCACGGCGGCCTTGGCGACTTCGGCGAGCTGCGCCGGGCTCTTGCGCTCGATGGTGCGGCCGGCGGCCAAGGACTGGCCGATGGCGCAGAACTGGCAGGTCTTGGTGCGGCTCTGATAGCGGATGCAGCTTTGCAGCACGGTGGTGGCCAGCACGTCGCGCCCATGCAGCACGGCGATCTTGGAATAGGGGATGCCGTCGGCGGTGGTGAGGCCATAGAATTTCGGCTGCAGCGGAAACGACACCTCGCCAAGCACCAGCCCGTCGCGGCGGATGCGGCTGCGGCCGAAGGCGTCCGGCTGGTCGACGAGATAGGGGCTCTCGAAGGCCGGCGCCGTGTGCACCGGCACCATGACGGTCATGCCATCCAGCGTCATCGCCTTATGGTCGGACGGCCCCGCCCCACCCCGGCGCGATTCGGCGCCGGCGCGCGGATCAACCAGCCGCACCCCGTAGGACTGCAACTCGTTGATCAATTGCTGCGTCGGCAGCGGCGTGAGTTCGCTGGCGAGATCCATCGGCTTCATCGGAAACGCTCCCTGTCGGCACGGGGAAATCGGCCCCGGCAGTGGTGTGGACGGGCACGGCCGGGCGTGTGTCGTGGTGGAGGCTGAGCAGTTCCGGGCGGGCGTAATGGCCGACCGAATCCATCATCCGCTTGCGCTTGGTGATCAGCGCCATATCGAGATCGGCGATCAGGATGCCCTCGCCCGTGGTCAGCGGGGGCACGACATGGCTGCCCTCCGGCGAGATGATCGCGCTCATGCAGCCGCCGGTGAGGGCGCGGCGCAGCTTCTCGTCCGGCGCGATGCGGGCGATCTGCTCCTCGGTCAGCCAACCGGTGGCATTGACGACGAAGCAGCCCGATTCCAGCGCGTGGTGGCGGATCGTCACCTCGATCTGCTCGGCGAAGATCGGGCCGACCAGCGAACCGGGGAACTGCGCGACGTGAATCTCTTCATGCTGCGCCATTAGCGCGTAGCGGGCGAGCGGATTGTAATGCTCCCAGCAGGCGAGCGCGCCGACGCGGCCCACAGTGGTGTCCACCACCTTCAGCCCGGCGCCATCGCCCTGGCCCCAGATCATCCGCTCATGAAAGGTGGGCGTGATCTTGCGGCGCTTGAGCTTCAGGCTGCCATCGGCGTCGAAGACGAGCTGCGTATTATAAAGAGAGCCGTGGTCGCGCTCATTCACCCCGAGCACGACGACCACGCCGAGCCGGCGGGCGCTGGCGCTCACCGCCTCCGTTACCGGGCCGGGGACGAGCACCGCCTGCTCATAGAGACGCAAATGCTCCGCCCCGGTCAGCACCGGGGGCAGCACGAAGGAGAAATAGGGATACCAGGGCAGGAAGGTCTCGGGGAAGACGACAAGCTGCGCGCCCTTGCCCGCCGCCTCCTCCAGCGCCGCGAGCACGCGGGCGAGCGTGCCTTCCAGCGAGTCGAGGTCGGGCGCGATCTGCACCGCGGCGACGCGGACGATTTTCTTTTCGGCCACTTTGTTCTCGGCCATCGCGGCCTCCCGGTTGGTCGTCATCCCGGACGGTGGCGCCGCCACCGAGCCGGGATCGCTTCGTCATTGGCAGGCAATTCCGGGCATCCGGCCCCGGCTCAGCGCCCTACCGGTGCCGGCCGGGATGACGGGAACGCCTCACAGCGTCCAGGTGTCGAGGATGAAAGCGTTCTCGCGCCGGTGGAGCAGCACGATGTCGAGCACGTCGAGCGGGCTGACGGGGATGATGCCGGGGATCAGCGCGCCCTCGCCATGGCCATAAAGCGCCTGCAGGGCGAAGCGGCAGGCATAGACCTTGCCGCCATCGTTGAGGATCTTCTCGATGCGGCCATTGAAATTGAGATGGCCGGGAAACGCCTCGTCGCCGAGCTTGGGGAAGCCGCGCTGCACACCGAGCGTGACGCCGGGGCCATAGAGCAGCACCGAGGTCTCGAAGCCCTTCTGGATCAGGCGCGAGGCCTGCAGCAGGTTGACGAGGCCGATCGAGCCCTCGAAGGCGACGGTGTGGAAGGTGACGAGCGCCTTTTCGCCGGGGGCGGCTTTCACGTCCTCGAACTTCTTCTCTTCGTAATCGACGAGCACGTCGCCCTTATTGTGGGCCGGCACGGTGATGGTGGCCATGTCGCTCTCCTTGGGTGGAACAGGCCGGCGGGGGACCGGCCCCAGGGAAAATGCAATCAAGATGCCAATTGACAGAATCCCGAAAGAATCATCAAAACATTCAAATTACATACAATAATACATTCAATATGGCACGGCGGCGCGATCGAGGTCTGGCGAGAGAACAGGCGGACGCTCAGAGAAACGGCGGGAAAGTGCACGCTTGCTGCGCAGGCGACGAGGCGCGGTCGGATACACCCGAGACGCAGCAAGTTGTGGACCACGGGTGACAGGCCACCTTTGCAACATTATACAGTCAATCGTCGCCGGCCCTGCGGCCGCGCGCCGCGACAAGGTGAGCAAGACGCATGGCCGACTGGATTCCCGACCTCAGCCGTTCCGACAAGCCGCGCTATCTCGCCATTGCCGACCTGATCGGCGAGGACATCCGCGCCGGCCGGCTGTCCATCGGCGACCGGCTGCCGCCGCAGAGGAAGCTGGCGGCCCGGCTCGACATCGACTTTACCACCGTGGCGCGCGGCTATGTCGAGGCGCAGAAGCGCGGCCTGGTCGAATCGCGCGTCGGCCAGGGCACCTTCGTCACCGGCGCGCCGCGCCCGAAGACGCGGAGCCCCGCCGCGCCCAAGCCCGGCACGGTCGATCTCTCGATGAATCTGCCGCCCGAGCCGGACGACCCGGCGCTGATCGAGCGCATGCAGGACGGGCTGGCGGAAGTGGCGCGCGATCTCGTCAGCCTGCTGCGCTATCAGGGCTTCGGCGGCACCGCGGCGGACAAGGACGCGGCCTCCGCCTGGCTCGGCCGCCGCGCGCTGGTACCGGCGCAGGAGCGCATTTTCGTCACGCCCGGCGCGCATCCCGCGCTGCTCGGCATTTTCGGCCTGCTGGCGCGGCCGGGCGATATGATCCTGTGCGAGGCCATCACCTATCCCGGCGTGCGCGCCATCGCCGCCCAGCTCGGCATCCGGCTCGCCGGCCTGCCGATGGATGCGGACGGCATCGACCCCGACGCTTTTGCGGCCGCCTGCCGCGAGCTGGCGCCGAAGGCGCTCTATCTCAACCCGACGCTGCAGAACCCGACCACGCTGACCATTCCCGAGGAGCGGCGCGAGGCCATCGCCAAGGTGGCGCGGCGCTTCGGCGTGCCGATCGTCGAGGACGACGCCTATGGCTTCGTGCCGCCGCACGGCCCGCCCCCGCTCGCCGCCATCGCCCCGGACCTCACCTGGCACATTGCCGGGCTGGCCAAATGCATCGGCGCCGGGCTGCGCGCCGCCTATGTCGTCGCCCCCGAGGCCCGCGCGGGCTACCCCTTCGCCAGCGCGCTGCGCACCGCCAATGTGATGGCCTCGCCGCTGACCACCGCGCTCGCCACACGCTGGATCGAGGACGGCACCGCCGACACGCTGCTGCGCTTCATCCGCACCGAAGCGGCCGCGCGGCAGGCGCTGGCGAGCGCGATCCTGCCCCGGGGGAGCTTCCGCGCCGACCCGCTGAGCTTCAATCTCTGGATCGAACTCCCCGCGCCGTGGACGCGCTCGGCCTTTGTCGGCCATATGCGCGCGACCGGCATCGGCGTGGTGGCGAGCGACGCCTTCACCGCCGCCGGCCCGGCGATCGAGGCGGTGCGCGTCTGCCTCGGCGGTCCGGCGACGCGGGCGCAGATCCGCTCGGCGCTGGACTTCATGGCGCATGCGCTGGAGGAATCGCCGGAGGTGGTCTCGGCGGTGCTGTGAGCCGCGGCGGCAGGCGCAGGGCGACCGCGGGCAAGCGCGGTTTGTATCAAATGATGTCCGGCGGGCCGCTAGACATGCTCGGATACCAAAACCCGCCGTGCAGACGCCTTCGGACATTCCGCTTCCGATTTTCGCCGCAAAACACTGTCCACTGGCGCCGTGTGCAACATAACGGCACGGCCGGTGCCAGGAATCGCCTCATGGATCTGTGTTCGGCCGACCGTCATTCGGCGTATCCTGTTGCGGAGGCTCCCGGCAGGGGAGCGGCGCCGCGAGCCGGGCTCATGCGGACGGACAGAGGCGGGAGCCCGCCGCAGGGACGAATGCCCGCGCGCGAGGATGGCTGCATGCCCGTGCTGCGCAGAGCCGGCTGCGCCGGCCTGCTCGCCGTGGCGGGCGCGCTCGGCGGCTGCGCTGCCGCGCCGCTGGTGGAAGGTTCCGGCCTGTCCACCTATGAGGACATGGCGCCGTCCGACGGCGTGCTGACCAAATCACGCCTGAGCGTGAACAAGGAGAATGTGCTGGCCGCGCGGACGGTGCGGATCGAGCCGACGAGCTTTCCGCCCAACCTCGCCGCCAAGCTGACCGACCCGCAGCGCGACCTCATCGCCAATGCGGTCAATCGCGGCTTGTGCGTCAGCCTCAGCGACCGGTTCAAGGTGGTGGCACCGGACCAGCCGGCCGATCTGACGGTCAAGGCATCCGTCACCCAAGTCACGGAGACCGACGAGGTCGCGGCCGGCATTTCCGCTGCGGCGTCGTTCGGCATGAATTTCGTCGATATGGGCGTGCCGGTGCCCACACCGCGCCTGCCCATCGGCCTCGGTACGCTCTCCATGGAGGCCGAGGCCGTCGATGCGACGGGGCAGCCGCAAGCCTCCATGCTGTGGGCACGGGGGGCGAATGCCTTCTTCAGCTCGCCGCGCGCCTCGAAGGCCAGTGACGCCTATGAGCTGGCCGACGCCTTCGGCCAGGATTTCGGCTATCTGCTGGTCAAAGGCGAAAGCCCCTTTGGCCAGAAGGGCGTCGAGCTGCCCTCGGCGCAACGGGTCAATTCCAGCATGGGCCTCGCGCCCAAAAACGCCGCCTGCGAGAGCTATGGCCGTTATCCCGGCCTTGCCGGTGCCGTCGGCGGTCATCTTGGCCTGCCGCCGGAATGGACCGACAAGGGCGCAAAGCCGCCCGCCACGGCGACGGTGGCAGAGGCCGCGCCGAGCGACACCGACGCGGAAGGGAGCGCGCCGGCTGCGGGCGCCGCGAGGGCGGCAGAACGGCGATGAGAAGCGGCCAGGCCCGGTCCTGAGGGAGGCAACAGGCTGCCCCTCAGCCCAGCGCCCGCGCCGCGGCCAGCAGGCGGTCGACATCGGCCTCTGACGTGGCGAAGGAGGTGACAAGGCGCACCACCCCCGCCCCCCAGCGGTCGGTATAGAAGCGGAAGCCCTGCGCCAGCAGCCCCTCGCACATGGCGGGCGGCAGGCGGGCGAACAGCATGTTGGCCTCCACCCTGCCCTCCAGTTCCACCCCGGCGATCCCGGCGAGGCCGCTGGCGAGGCGCGCGGCCATGGCGTTGGCGTGGCGGGCATTGGCCAGCCAGAGGTCGCCATCGAGATAGGCGTCCATCTGCGCGGCGAGAAACCGCATTTTCGACGTGAGGTGCCCGCCGCGCTTGCGGCGGAAGGCGAGTTCACCGGCGCGGGCGGGATCGAACAGCACGATGGCCTCGACCCCCATCGCGCCGTTCTTGGTGGCGCCGAAGCACAGGATGTCGACACCCGCCTTCCACGTCATCTCCGCCGGCGAGACGCCGAGCGCCGCCACCGCATTGGCGAAGCGCGCGCCATCCATATGCAGCCCGAGGCCGGCCTCCCGGCAGACGGCGCCGATGGCCGCCGTCTCCTGCACGGAATAGAGCGTGCCGCGTTCGGTGATCTGGGTGATGGAGACGCAGGAAGGCTGCACGCAATGCACGTCGCCCCGGTCGCGGCGGGCGGCGGCGGCGAGCGCGGCGGGGTCGATCTTGGCCGCGGCGCCCGGCACATGCACCAGCTTGGCGCCGCCGGTGAAGAATTCCGGCGCGCCGCATTCGTCATTTTCGATATGACTGTCTTCATGGCACAGCACCGCGCCCCAGGGCGGGGTGAGGACGCTCAGGGCCAGCGCATTGGCGGCGGTGCCGGTGGAGACCAGCAGCACCGCAACGTCGCGCTCGAACAGGGCGGAGAGCTTGGCCTCGACGCGGGCGGAAATCTCGTCGGCGCCATAGGAGGGCATCGGCCCTTCATTGGCCGCCGCGAGCGCTTCGAGGATGGCGGGGGAGATTCCGGCGACATTGTCGCTGCCGAAACCGGGCGGGCGGGCGGGGGGTGTGGCGTTCACGGCGGCTCCTGCGGCGGAAGGCTTGCCGGAATGAGGAAGCCGCCGCGCGGCCCCTTGTCAATCGCCGGACCTCTCCCCCCGCCCCAGGGAGCCGGAGGACCTGCGCGGCTGCGTCACTTGCCGGATGGCGCCGCCCGGCGCGGCCGGCTTAAATGGCGGCATGAGTGCCCGTGACCATGCGGCGGAAGGCTTGCCGGAATGAGGAAGCCGCCGCGCGGCCCCTTGTCAATCGCCGGACCTCTCCCCCCGCCCCGGTGAGCCGGAGGACCTGTGCGGCTGCGTCACTTGCCGGATGGCGCCGCGCGGCGCGGCCGGCTTAAATGGCGGCATGAGTGCCCGTGACCATGTGGTCGCCGACCAGGAGGCGGTGTTCGCCCTGCTCGCCGACCCCGCCACCTACGGCGTGCGCGAACCCGTGCGCCGCATCGACACCCATGGCGCGGTGGTGTTTCTCGCCGGCGCCGAGGTGTACAAGGTCAAGCGCGCGGTGCGCTTCTCCTTCATGGATTTCTCGACGCTGGACAAACGCCGCCACGCCTGCGCCCGCGAAATGGAACTGAACCGCGCCACCGCTCCCGGCCTGTATCGCGGCGTGGTGCCGATCCGCCGGCGCGGCACGGCGCTGCATCTCGGCGGCGACGAAGGCGAGGTGGTGGAATGGGCGGTGCAGATGCGCCGCTTCGACGAAACCGCCACGCTCGACCATGTGGCGGCGGAAGGCGGGCTCACCCCGGCGCTGATCGCCGCGCTGGCGCAGGCGGTGGCGCGCGCCCATGCCGGGGCGCCGGTCATCGCCGGCACGTCGGGGCGGGAATTGCGGGCGGTGGCGCGCAACGTCGTCGCCGGGCTGCGCGAGGCGCCGGACCTGCTGCCCCCGGCCCGCGTCACCGCGCTGGAGGCGGCGCTGCTTGAGGCTTTCGACCGGCTGGAGCCGCTGCTCGCCCGCCGCGCCGCCGCCGGCGAGGTGCGGCGCTGCCATGGCGATCTGCATCTGCGCAACATCGCGCTCATCGACGGCGCGCCGGTGCTGTTCGACGCGCTGGAATTCGACGAAGCTCTCGCCACCACCGACCGGCTCTACGACCTCGCCTTCCTCATCATGGACATCGCCATGCGGGGGCTGGCGGGCGAGGCCAACCGGCTGCTCAACCGCTATCTCATCGCCTGCGGCGAGGCCCCGCCCTATGACGGGCTCGCGGCGCTGCCGCTGTTTCTCGCTCTTCGCGCCGCGATACGGGCGCAGGTGGGCGCGGCGGCGGCGGCCTTTCGCGACGCGGAGGGGCGCGCGGCGGCCGGGGCGGAGGCACGCGCCTATCTCGCCTATGCCGAACAGGCGCTGGCGCCGCGCCCGGTGAAGCTGGTGGCGGTGGGCGGGCTATCCGGCTCCGGCAAGAGCACGCTCGCCGCCGCGCTGGCGCCGCATCTGGGGCCGCTGCCCGGCGCTGTACATCTGCGCTCGGATGTGGAGCGCAAGCGCCTCAACGGCACGCCGGAACTGGAGCGGCTGCCGCCCGAAGCCTATTCGCTGGCGGCGACCGACGAGGTCTATGCAGTGCTGCGGGCGCGGGCCGAGGCGATTCTCGCCGCCGGCCACGGCGTCATCGTCGACGCCGTGCACCAGCGCCCCGACGAGCGGGCGGAGATCGCCGCGGTGGCGCAGGCGAGCGGGGTGGATTTTCTCGGCCTGTGGCTGGAGGCGCCGGTGGACGCGCTCGCCGGGCGGGTCGAGGCGCGGCGGGGCGACGCCTCCGACGCCACCGCCGAGGTGGTGCGCTGGCAGGCCGGACGCGATCCCGGCCCGCTCGACTGGGTGCGGCTCGATTCGACGCAGCCCCCCGCCGCCGTGCTGGCGCAGGCGCGGGCGCTGCTGGACCCTTGAGGATCAGTTCGGCTTCGCGCTCTCCGCCGCGCGGGCGCGGGCATCGGCGACGACATCCTTGAAGCCCTGATAGTCCAGCGCGGCGGCGACCTTGAACGGGCCGACGAGATAGACCGGCGTGCCCGGCAGGCCGAGCGCCTCGGCCTGATCATTGGTGCGCCGGAGCAGCGCGCCAATCTCGCCGGCATGGGCTTTCAGATCTTTCGCCAGCCGCTTGCCGTCGATCCCGGCCGCGGCGAGCGCCGCGCTCATCCGCTCGGTCGAGGCGCGGGCGGGCATCTTCATCAGCGCCTTGTGCGCATCGAGATAGCGGCCCTGATAATTCGCCGCGAGCGCGAGCTGGGCGGCGACGACGGAGGATTCCGACAGGATCGGCCAGTCCTTGTAGACGAGGCGGATCTTGCCGTCCTCGGCCACCAGGCGCTCCAGCGCCGGCAGCGACTTGCGGCAATAGCCGCAATGATAGTCGAAAAAGGCGACGATGGTGACATCGCCGGCGGGGTTGCCGAAGGTCGGGGTGTGCGGATCGTTCAGCAGCGCCTCGACATCGAGCGTGCGCTGCTCGGCCGGCGGCTTCACCGCCGGCGTTGCGCCATAAGCCGGCAGCGCCGCGCCGAGAAGGGCGCCGGCGAGGGTGAGGAGCAGCGCGCGGCGCTTCATCGGAACGTCCTTCCACACGGGGCCGCGCCCGCCCCATGCGCACCCGCGCGTCAGCGCGGGCGCAGACCATCGAGGAGAAGGCGCTGCACATTGGCCGTAGCCTCTTCGACAAACGCCTCCTCGTCCAGCCCCCGACCGAGCAGCGCGTCGATCTGCGGCGCGAAGTCCGCATAATGTTGCGTCGTCGCCCACAGCGCGAAAATGAGGTGATGCGGGTCCACCGGCGCCAGCTTGCCGGCGGCGGTCCAGCCGCGGATCACGCCCGCCTTGGCGTCGACAAGCTGCTTGAGCGTGGTTTCGAGTTCCCCGCGCAGCAGCGGCGCCCCTTGCACCACTTCCAGACAGAACAGCCGCGAGGCTTCGGGATGGCTGCGCGAGAAGCGGATCTTGCGGGCGATATAGGCACGGATGCCCTCGACCGGGTCGCTCTCGACCTCCAGCGCGCGCAGCGGTTCCAGCCATTCGTCCAGCAGCCGGCTCAGCACGCCGACATAGACCTCCTCCTTGGAGGCGAAATAATAAAACAGGTTGGTCTTGGAGGAGGCGGCGGCGCGGGCGATCTGCTCCACCGTGGTGCCATGCAGGCCCTGGCGCGAGAACAGCGCCAGCCCGGCATCGAGAATCGCGGCGCGCTTTTCTTCAATGCGGCGAAGGCGGTGGGGCGTCTTCGGGCGCGGTGGATTTCCCACGCGGGCCGGCATGTCGGCGACGGTCCCGGCCGTGCGGCGGACGGGCGCGGGGTCGGCGGGACGCGCGGCGATCAATGAAGGCTTCCGCATTCTGGCTCGCCCCCCTAAGGCCCGCCCCCACTGGCTGATGCCCTGACATGGCACGGAAAGGAAAGCCACCGCAATATGCGCGGGCCCCGGCGCCGATTCGGCCAGCCGTCCGGGGCCGTATGGGGGGCCAACTATGGGGGCCAAGTATGGGGAGAGGCACTGCATGGCTGCGAAACCTGACCGCACCTGCCGCCACCGGCCCGGCGGGCGACACAGACCGGCCGCGCCCCGTGCCGGCGCCCTCCTCGTCGCCCTGCTGCTGATCGGCTCGGGGCCGGGCTGGGCGCAAGCGCCCGAGCCCGTGACAGTGTCGACGACGCCGATCGAGCGCTTCGATGCCGGCGGCGCCATGCGCTTCGGGCCGCTGGAGTTTCGCGGCGGGCTGGTGCTCTCCTCGCCCTCACCCCAATTCGGCGGCCTTTCCGGCCTTCTCGTCGATGCCGATGGCGTGGGCTTTCTCGCTGTCACCGACAAGGGCTGGTGGCTCACCGGCCGCATCGTCAGCGAGGGCGACACGCCGGTCGGCATCGCGGAGGCCCGGATGGCGCCGATGAAGGCGGCCAAGGGCGCGACGCTGGCGGCGCTGGGGCGCGGGGATGTGGAATCGCTCGCCCGCGTGCCGGGCGGGGTTCTGGTGGGCATCGAGCAGGTGCAGGAAGTCTGGCGGTTCGATGGCGCCGAGCCGCTCACCGCGACCGGCCGCAAGCTGATCGCCGATCCCGCCCTGTCGCGGCTCGGCGGCAATCAGGGGCCGGAAGCGCTGCTAGCGCCGCCGCGCGGCGTGCCCGCGGCGGTGATCGTCATCGCCGAGGAAAGCCCGGACGACCCCAACATCCTGCCCGGCTTCCTGTTCGACCCACTGGCCGCGCCGAAGCCGAAGGGCCGCTTCACCCTTACGCGGACGGACGAATTCTCCGCCA
Source organism: Ancylobacter sp. IITR112 (assembly GCF_041415945.1). NCBI lineage: Bacteria > Pseudomonadati > Pseudomonadota > Alphaproteobacteria > Hyphomicrobiales > Xanthobacteraceae > Ancylobacter > Ancylobacter sp. IITR112. The sequence continues at coordinate 3,773,167 of NZ_JBGCUS010000001.1, forward strand.
CCGACGCCGCAGTGGCCGATGACGACACGGTCTATCTGCTGGAACGCCGCTTCGACCTGCTGCGCGGCGTCGCCATGCGGCTGCGCCGCTTTCCGCTCGCCGCGCTGCAGCCAGGGGCGGCGATCGAGGGCGAGGTGATCCTCACCGCCAACCGGCTCGCGGCCATCGACAACATGGAAGGCCTGGCGCTTCACCGCAACGCGGCGGGCGAGCTGATCCTGACGCTGATCTCGGACGATAATTTCTCGCCGCTGCAGCGCACGCTGCTGCTACGCTTCGCCGTGGTCGAGTGAGGGGAGAGAAAGGCGCCACCCGCCTCAGCGGGCGCCGGGGGCCGCGCGCCAGGGCTTGAGCCAGCCCATCAGCGCGCCATAGGGCAACAGGGCGAGCAGGGCGCAGGCGGCCTTCACCAGGAAGTCGAAATAGGCGAGACCCATCCACAGCGGCACGGTGATGCCGGTCGAGGCATAGGTGACGGGGGCGGACATGTCGGCATCGCCAGCAAAGGCGAGCGAGAAGAACAGCACCGTGTCGATGGCCGAGCCGAACAGGCTGCCGGCCAGCGGCGCCTGCCACCAGCTCAGGCGGCGCAGCCGGTTGAACACGCCGATATCGAGCAACTGGCCGAACAGGAAGGCGGTGCCCGAAGCCAGCGCGATGCGCGGCGTCGCCAGATAGATCGACAGCACCACCGCCAGCGCGAAGCCGGCATAGACCACCTGCCGCGCCACGGCGGGGCCGAAGCGGCGGTTTGTCAGGTCGTTGACGAGAAAGGCGACGGGATAGGAGAAGGCGCCCCAGGTCAGCACCTCATTCAGGCCGAAGGCCTCGACGGGGTGCTGCACGAGCACGTTCGACGCCGCCACCACCGCCATCATGGCGATGACGGGGAGGGCGAGCGTCCTGAACGGGATCGCGGGAGAGGCGGGCTTCATCGCGCTCAGGCGGCGGCAGTCAGGCTCGCCTTGGCGACGGCGCGCTTCAGCTCGGCCGCCTTGGGCGACAGTTCTTCGCTGCGGGCCTTCAGCAGGAACGCATCGAGGCCGCCGCGATGATCGACGGTCTTGAGGGCATTGGCGCTCACGCGGAGCTTCACCGACCGCTTCAGCACGTCGCTGGTGAGGGTAACGTTCACCAGGTTCGGCAGAAAGCGCCGACGGGTCTTGCGGTTGGAGTGGCTCACGAGATTGCCGGTCAGAACCGCCTTCCCGGTAAGTTCGCACCGACGCGACATCGTGGACTTCCTTGTATCAAAACCGATGCGTCGCAGGCAGTGATGAGCGCCCGACGATCCCGCATGCGGCATCCGTGGAAATTAGAGTGCGCTCCTATAAGGGGATGACCCTGGGCCGTCAAGGCCGGAGCGGGCACACCTGTCACGGCACTGTCGCGTTCGTGAGGGGGCGAGTCACAGTTCCGCCGCCTTCCCCGCCCATCCGAAACCGGGATAAATTGACGCTTCGTCCGGCCGGCGGGTCGATTCGGGATTAGTCTTTCATGATGCGCGCCTGCCTCTCGGCTTTCCTCGCGCTTGCCGGCGCGGGCACGATGGTGACGGATGCCTTCGCCGACGGGCGGCTGGACGCACGCTATCGCCTGTCGCTGGGCGGGCTGGAACTCGGCCGCGCCGCATTGCTGGTCGAGATCGACGACAGCTCCTACATCGCCTCCGGCAGCGGCCGCCTCACCGGCGTGGTGCAGGCGGTGGCCCCCGGCAAGGGCACGGCCGGCGCGCGCGGCTCGATCAGCGGCGGCGGCCTCGCCCCGCGCAGCTTTGCCATGGAGGCGGAAGCCAACAAGAAGAACGAGGCGATCCGCCTGGTGATGAACGCCTCCGGCGTCGCCGACATGCGCGTCGTGCCGCCGGTGAACCCCTCCCCCGACCGCGTGCCGGTGGCGGACAAGGACAAGAGGGGCATTTTCGACCCGATGACGGCGGCGCTGGTGCTGGTGCCGGGCACCGACTCGCCGGTGTCGGAAAAGGCGTGCGAGCGCACGCTGGCGATTTTCGACGGCCGCCAGCGCTATGATCTCGTGCTCAGCTATGAGCGCATCGACGAGGTGAAGGCCGAGAAGGGCTATGCCGGCCCGGCCGTGGTCTGCCGCGTCGCCTACCGCCCGGTGTCCGGCCACAAGCCGGACCGCGCGGGGGTGAAGTACATGATGAAGAACAAGGACATGTTCGTGTGGCTGGCGCCGGTGGCCGGCACCCGCGTGCTGGTGCCGTTCCGCGCCTCGGTCGCCACCGCCATCGGCATCGCCGCGCTGGAGGCGGAAGCCTTCGAAACGCGCGAGATGATCGGCAGCCGCGCCGCCCCGGCCAAGGCGGGGATGCCGTAGCTCTCAACCCTCGGCGGCGGCGATCAGACGCCGCAGCGCGCCATCGCTGAATTCCTCGAGATCGAGCAGCGACGTATACGCATCGCCCGCGAGGCCGAGCACCTGCGCAAAGGCCGGCTCGGTCTTCGCACCGGCCAAGCGCCGCGCCATGACCCTTCGGCGCAAGGCCGCGCCGCCAAGGTCCAGCAGTCGCGTCTCGACGCGGAAATGCCGCCAGCCGGCCTGCTGCGCCACCGGGCGGGGCGAGGCGAAGACCTCGAACGGCCAGCCATGCGCGGTGAAGGACGCCACCACCGCCCGCTCGCCAAAGCGCCATTGCCGCAGGCCGAAGCATTGCTCGTGGCGAAAGCCATCCCACATGAGGGTCGTGAACGAAAGGTCATCCGCCGCGCAGCAGACGATGTCGATGTCGCTGGCCGGGAGATCGAGGCCGGGCGGCGGCGTGCCGACGACATGCGGATCGAAGGCGGCGAGTGCCGCTAGCAGGCCCGTCTGCTCCAGCGCCGTGGCGAAATCCGGTCGTGCCGCCTGTGTCATGATGTTCGGCCCGTTGACCCGCCCCGTCATCGGGGATGAAGGACGGCTCGCCGCGGGTCGCTGCCTCGTGCTAAAAGGGCCGCCCTTCCGGCCCGACGGATCCAGTGTCGTATGAATATCGCCGCCCCGCCGGGGAATGCCAGTACGTTCAGGTCCCAGTCGCTACCGCTTCGGCCCGGCGAGCGCGCGCGCGGTGTCACTGCCGTTCTGGGCCCCACCAATACCGGCAAGACCAGTCTGGCCATCGAGCGCATGCTCGGCCATTCCTCCGGGCTGATCGGCCTGCCGCTGCGCCTGCTCGCCCGCGAGGTCTATGGCAAGCTGGTGGAGCGCGCCGGCGAGCACAATGTCGCGCTGATCACCGGCGAGGAGCGCATCAAGCCGGACAATCCGCGCTACTGGGTCGCGACCGTCGAGGCGATGCCGAGGGATCTCGATGTCGCCTTCGTGGCGCTGGACGAAATCCAGATCGCCGCCGATCTCGACCGTGGCCACGTCTTCACCGACCGGCTGCTGAACCGGCGCGGCCGCGAAGAAACGCTGCTGCTCGGCGCCGCCACCATGCGCCCGCTGGTGGAGAAGCTGCTGCCGGGCGTGAACATTCTGGTGCGCCCGCGCCTGTCCAACCTCACCTTCGCCGGCGAGAAGAAGATCACCCGCCTGCCGCGCCGCTCGGCCATCGTCGCCTTCTCGGCCGACGAGGTCTATGCCATCGCCGAGCTGATCCGCCGCCAGCAGGGCGGGGCGGCGGTGGTGCTGGGCGCGCTCTCGCCCCGCACCCGCAACGCCCAGGTGGCGATGTACCAGAATGGCGATGTCGACTATCTCGTCGCCACCGACGCCATCGGCATGGGGCTCAATCTCGATGTCGACCATGTCGCCTTCGCCGGCGACACCAAATTCGACGGCTGGCAGTTCCGCCGGCTCAACCCCGGCGAGCTGGCGCAGATCGCCGGCCGCGCCGGCCGCGCCCAGCGCGACGGCACCTTCGGCACGACAGGGCGCTGCACGCCGTTCGACGCGGAAATGGTGGAACGGCTGGAAGCGCACGCCTTCGAGCCGCACCGCATGGCGCAATGGCGCAACAGCCAGCTCGATTTCGCCTCGATCGAAGGGCTCAACCGCTCGCTCGCCATCCCGCCGCGCGAGGAAGGGCTGACCCGCGCGCCCACCGCCGACGACGTGCTGGTGCTGGAGCGGCTCGCCAATGATCCCGCCATCCGCCGCCTCGCCAGCAGCCCGCAGGCGATCGAGCGGCTGTGGGAAGCCTGCCAGTTGCCGGACTACCGCAAGGTCTCCCCGGCCTCGCATTCCGACCTGGTGGCGACGGTCTATGCCGACCTGATGCAGCGCGGAAGGCTGTCTGCGGAGTGGTTTGGCAAACAAGTGGCCTTGGCGGACCGAGCGGAAGGTGACATAGACACCCTGTCGGGACGCATAGCGCAGGTCCGTACTCTGACCTTCGCGGCGAACCGGCCGGACTGGCTCGACGACCCGGAACACTGGCAGGGTGTCACGCGGCGTGTAGAGGATAGGCTGTCCGATGCGCTTCACGAGCGGCTCGCCCACCGCTTCGTCGATCGCCGGACCAGCGTGCTGATGAGACGCCTGCGAGAGAACGCGATGCTCGAAACTGAAATCACCAAGACCGGCGATGTCGTCGTCGAAGGCCATGTGATCGGCCATCTCCTCGGTTTCCAGTTCGCCGCGGACGCCTCCGCCGGCGGGCCGGAGGCCAAGGCGCTGCGCGCCGCCGCGCAGAAGGCGCTGGCCGGCGAGATCGAGGCCCGCGCCGCGCGGCTTTCCGAGGCAGGCGACGACGCCTTCGTGCTCTCCACCGACGGCACGCTGCGCTGGATCGGCGATCCCGTCGCCAAGCTCATTCCCGGCGAGGAGGTGCTGACCCCGCGCCTCAAGATCATCGCCGACGAACATCTCACCGGTCCGGCCCGCGACGCGGTGCAGGCGCGCATCGAGCTGTGGCTGAAGGCGCATATCGACAAGCTGCTCGGCGCCCTCATGGTGCTCGGCAAGGCCGAGGACGTGACCGGCATCGCCCGCGGCATTGCCTTCCAACTGGTCGAATCGCTCGGCGTGCTGGAACGCCACCGCGTCGCCGAGGAAATGAAGGCGCTGCCGCAGGAGGCCCGCGCGGTGCTGCGCGGCCATGGCGTTCGTTTCGGCGCCCACCACATCTACCTCCCCGCGCTGCTGAAGCCGGCACCGCGCGCGCTGGCGGCGCAGCTCTGGGCGCTCAAGCATGGCGGGCTGCAGCAGAAGGGGCTGGACGAGCTGCCGCACCTCGCCGCCTCGGGCCGCACCTCGATTCCGGTCGACCCGGAAATCCAGAAGGGTCTCTACCGTGCCGTCGGCTTCCGCGTGGCCGGCGAGCGGGCGGTGCGCGTGGATATTCTCGAACGCCTCGCCGATCTCATCCGCCCGGCGCTGGCCTGGCGGCCCAATTCGCCCGGCGAGAAGCCGGCAGGCGCGTTCGACGGCAACGGCTTCGTCGCCACGGTGGCGATGACCTCGCTGGCCGGCTGCGCGGGCGAGGACTTCGCTTCCATCCTGCGCTCGCTCGGCTACCGCATGGAACGCCGCCCGGCGCCGGTGGAGGCCCCGGCCGCGCCGACGCCCGCGACCGATACCACCGCGACCGATACCACCGCGACTGAAAACTCCGCGACCGAGATCACCGCGACCGCGACAATTGCCGCCGAGGCCGGGGCGGCTGACAGTGCGGCGGCCGAGGTGCCGGTCGGCACCGATGTCGCCTTCGACCAGACGGTCGAGCCGGCGCTGGAGGAGCCTGCGGCCGCGACCGCCGAGCCGCCGCGCGCGGCGCTGCCGGTCGATGATGGCGCGGTCAGCGGCGCGGTGTTCACCGATCCGGTGTTCGACCAGACCGTCGAGCCGGCCGTCGAGCAGACCACCGAGCCGGCCGCGGAGCCATTGGCGGCGCCGGTCGAGGCCAGCGCAACCGAGGTCGCCGCGAGCGAGCCCCCCGCCAGCGATGCCGTCGCGACGGAGATCGCCGCCGAGGCGCCCGCCGAGCCGGCGATGATCGAGATCTGGCGTCCCGGCCGCCCGCCGGGGCAGAACCGCCCCGCCCATGGCGGGCGTCGGGGCGGACAGGGTGCCCGCGAGGGCGCCGCGCAGGACCGATCGGGGCCGCGTGGCGGGGCGCCGGCGGAAGCCGGGGCCAGCGAGGCGCGCCGCGAGCGGCCGCAGGGAGATCGTCCGCAGGGGGATCGTCCGCAAGGGGATCGCCCTGAAGGCGAGCGCGGCCGTCGCCCGCCGCGCGACGAGCGGCGCGAGCGCCGTCCCGAGGGCGAGCGCGAGCCGCGCCGGGACGAGAACCGCCGCGACGAGAATCGCCGCGAGAGCGGTCCCCGTCCGCCGCGTCCCGAGCGCGGTGACCGTCCGGACCGCGGCCATGGCCGGCCCGACCACCGCAATGAGCATCGCGGCGAGACGCGCAGCGAACCCCGCCGCGACAAGCCGGTCGATCCGGATTCGCCCTTCGCCGCCCTGCTCGCCCTCAAGGCGCGCATGGAAGCGGAGAAGAAGGGCGGCTGAGTCGTGCGTGGCGCCGGCTCCCGTCCGGGTTTTGGCCCGCCGGCGGTCGAAGGCGGCGTGGAGCCTGCGCGCCAGCGGCTCGATATCTGGCTGTTCCACGCCCGCTGCGTGCGTACGCGCAGCAGCGCCGCCGCTCTGGTGAAGGCCGGAAGGGTGCGGCTGAATGGCGCGCGCGTCACCGCCCCCGGCCAGGCCGTGCGACCCGGCGACGTGCTCACCCTGTCGCTCGACGCCCGGGTTCGGCTGTGGCGTGTGACCGGCTTTATCGAGCGGCGGGGGGATGCGGCGAGCGCGCTCACCACCTATGTGGAACTGACGGCGGAGCCGCCGCCCTAGCTGCCCCCGAATGGACCGGGCCTCTAGCCGGCGGCATCTCTGCCATGCAGTGCTCCCATGCGTGCCCGGCACCTGAGGGATGTTGCGCGGTTCCGGAAGGTGCGGTAGGGGAGCCGTTGCGGGGCCGTCTGGCGCGCCTAATTCACATGTCCCGCACGGAGACCTGAGCAATGACCTACGTAGTCACGGATAATTGCATCAAGTGCAAATACACCGACTGCGTCTCCGTGTGCCCGGTGGACTGCTTCTATGAGGGCGAGAATTTCCTCGTCATCCACCCGGACGAGTGCATCGACTGCGGCGTGTGCGAACCTGAATGCCCGGCGGAGGCGATCAAGCCGGACACTGAGCCGGGGCTCGACAAATGGCTGACTCTGAACGCCGACTACGCCAAGGTCTGGCCGAACATCACCGACCGCAAAGAGCCGCTGCCGGACGCCAAGGAGTGGGACGGTGTGCCCGACAAGCTACAGTATCTCTCGCCCGAACCGGGTAAGCAGGACTGAGCGGCGGCCCCAGCGGAAGCCTGCCGGCCCTGTGATTCGCCGCGGCTCTTGCTGCCGGCGGCAGCGCGCTGTTACGCGCTGCAATGCGGCAGTATTTTGATTCTCCCCCGATTTGTGCTATAAAGCCTTTCGTGCAGTCGATTGGGTTTGCCATGGCGCAACGCTCCCGTCCCGGAGCGCCCCTCCCGGAACCAATGTCGGGTCTTCGCTCCTCGTGCGGCGCACGCCGCGGGAAGAGCATCCCTGAATTTTCCGTCGACGGCTGAAAGACGGCTCCCGCATCCGCGGGGTGCCGGGGTGTTTCTTTTCCCTGCGGCCGGGCCGCAGGCGGCAGCGCGCCGAGGGCGACGCGGCGCCGGATGAACCGAGACCCAGGAGCAGGCACAGAATGACGTCGACCAAGAAGCCGTCCAGCAACATCCGCCAGGGTTTCAAGACGGGCGAGCACATCGTCTATCCGTCCCATGGCGTCGGGCGTATTATGGCGATCGAGGACCAGGAAGTTGCGGGCTTCAAGCTTGAGCTGTTCGTCATCCATTTCGAGAAGGACAAGATGACGCTGCGCGTGCCCGTGCCGAAGATCGCTTCGGTCGGCATGCGCAAGCTCTCCGAGCCGACGGTGATGAAAAAGGCGCTGGAAACGCTGAAGGGCCGCGCCCGCGTGAAGCGCACCATGTGGAGCCGCCGCGCGCAGGAATATGAGGCCAAGATCAATTCCGGCGACCTGGTCGCCATCTCGGAAGTGGTGCGCGACCTCTACCGTTCCGAGGCGCAGCCCGAGCAGTCCTATTCCGAGCGCCAGCTCTACGAGGCCGCCCTCGACCGTATGGCGCGCGAACTCGCCGCCGTCGACAACCTGACCGAGACCGAGGCGATCAAGCTCATCGAGCAGAACCTGCTCAAGGGCCCGCGCCGCACCGGCAAGGGCGAGGCGGAAGCCGACGCGGTGGAGGCCGACGACGAGGCCGATACCGAGGAAGCCGCCGCCTGAGCCTCGCGCTCCCGGCCCCGCTGCGCGCGGCGTGCCCCGACTCCCGAAGGCCCGGCTCCTGCCGGGCCTTTTCGTTGACATCCGCCTCCCCCGCCCTATCTCGCACCCGCCGCGCGGGAACTTCCCGGCCGCGCGCGCGTTGATAGCCCGATCGGGCCCGGGGCGGCGTGTCCGGCGGCATGTCCGCCTTGACGCCATCCCCCGGCAGAGAGGGGAGAGGCGCATGAGCGACCCGGCCAGCCGCAGCACCCTGATGGCGCGCACCGCCATGGCGACGCCGCTGCTTGAACGCGAGCAGGAAGCCGAGCTCGCCCGTCGCTGGCGCGAGGAAGGCGACCAGAAGGCGCTGCACGCCCTGATCCACGCCCATATGCGCCTCGCCCTGGCCATTGCCCGCCGTTTCCGCAATTACGGCCTGCCCATGCCGGACCTGATCCAGGAAGGCCATATCGGGCTGATGGAAGCCGCCGCCCGCTTCGAGACGGCACGCGATGTGCGCTTCTCCACCTATGCCACCTGGTGGATCCGCGCGGCGATCCAGGACTATGTGCTGCGCAACTGGTCGATCGTGCGCGGCGGCACCTCCTCCGGCCAGAAGGCGCTGTTCTTCAACCTGCGCCGGGTGCGGGCGCGGCTGGAGCGCGCCAGTGAGGGCGGCGCGATGCCCACCCGCGAGGAGATGCACCGCTCCATCGCCGAAAAGCTCGGCGTCAGCCCCACCGAGGTCGCGCGCATGGATGCGCGGCTGAACATTCCCGACCTCTCGCTCAACGCGCCGCTCGCCGTTGGCGAGGAGGACGGCGGCGAGCGGCTCGACCAGCTTGTCGCTCCCGATCCGCTGCCCGACGAGCAGGTGAGCCGCGAGATCGACGGCGAGCGCCAGCGCCGCTGGCTGGTGCGGGCGCTGCGCGGGCTGAACGAGCGCGAATTCCGCATCATCAAGGCCCGGCGGCTGAATGATGAGAGCGAGACGCTGGAAGTGCTGGGCGCCCGGCTCGGCATTTCCAAGGAGCGGGTGCGGCAGATCGAGAGCCGCGCCATCGAGAAACTGCGCTTCGCGCTGACCAACGGGCCGGACGTGCCGCGCGGGGCGTTCACTGCCTGAAGCAGGCCCGAGGCGCAGCCTCAGTAGCCGACCTCGGCCTATTCCGCGATGATCTTGTAGGGCTCGCCATAGCCGAGCTTGTCGCCGCGATTGAGCCCGTTGAGAATGAGGAAGCGCTCCAGCGCCTTGTCCTGCACATCCATCTTCGCCGCCAGCCGCTCCGGCGTGTCGGTCAGCCCGGCGGTGACGATGCGCAGGCGCAGCGGCTTGACGTTCTCCGCCTCCTCGATCGACACGCGGCGGAAGGTTTCCGCCGCCGCGCGGAAGGCGCGGTCGAGTTCCGGCGTCAACTGCCGGGCGGCGAAGATCAGCCGATAGACATCGCTGCCGAAGCGGATGGCGAACATGCGGAACGACCACTGGTCGCCGCGCGCCACGGCTGTCGCGGCGGGGAAGCCGTTGAGCACCAGGCTTTCCACGGTGGAAATCTCCACCCCCTCGATCCAGCCCGAGGACAGATACTGCCCCAGCGACTGGTCGCCGGCGACGCGCACCGCGTCGAGCCGCAGCGCCTCGCGCCCGGAGGCGCTGGCGCCCAGCACCGCCTGCGAGGTGTTCTCCAGCGTGAAGCCCGGCGGCGCGGTGAAGGTGAAGCCCAGCTTGGGATGGAAGAAGCGGCTGCCGCGGACGAAGCCTTCCTTCGGGTCATCGCCATAGACGAGGCCGTCAATCGCCTCGAGATATTGCTTGCGGTCGCGCTCGCCCGGCTTGTCCGGCGCCGCATATTCGCGCGCATTGGCCATGACGATGGAAATACGCTCGGGCGTCGCCGGATGGCTGGCGAGGAAATCCGGCGAGTCCGTGCTGGCGTTCTGGTTGACCGAGAGCGAGCGCATGCCGGCCTGCCGCCCCATGGTGGTGAGGAAGCGCTCCGCGCCATAGGGGTCGTAGCCGGCCCGCGCGCTGATGCCGACGCCGATCGCGTCCGCCTCCAGTTCCTGCCCACGCGAGAAGCTGGCGAGCGACACCCGGCTGCGCGCCAGCGCCAGCGCGCCGAGATCGGAATCGTTCACCACATCGGAAATGACGCGGCTGACCAGCACCGCCTGCTTCATCTGGTCCTCGCGCGTCGCCGCATGGTTGGCGATGACATGCGCCATCTCATGCGCCAGCACCGAGGCAAGTTCCGCATTGTCGGAGGCGAGCGCCAGCAGGCCGCGCGTCACATAGAGCGAGCCATTGGGCAAGGCGAAGGCGTTGACCGCGGGCGAATTGAGGATGGTGACGCGGTAATGCAGATCCGGCCGCTCGGAGGCGGCGACGAGGCGCGCGACCACCACCTCGATCTGCTTCTGCAGCTTCGGATCGTTATAGGCGCCGCCATAGGAGGCAACGAGGCGCTCATGTTCCTTGCGCTGCGCCGGCGGGAGCGCGTCCAGCGGCTGGCTCATCGAGGGGGCAGTGGCCTGCTTGTCGTCGACCGCCGCGCAGCCGGCGACGAACAGCGCCACGCCCAGCAGGCAGGCGCGCGCCAGCGCACGCCCGAAGGGCGCGGCGCGCTGCATCCTGTTCCTGCCCCTCACCGCCGTCACTCGCCCCCTGTCGGCCGCTGCCGGCCGGAAACCTCGTTGTCGCCATCCTCCGCGCGCGGAGCCTGCCCGCGCTCAAGGATGATGTCCATCTGCTCCGCCCGGCGCAGCGTGATCGCCGGGCCGCCGGCCTCGAACAGCGTGCCGCGCAGCCGCACCCACCGTCCGGCAAGCTCGTCGGCCGTGAGCCCGCGCGCTTCCAGCGCCGCGCGCCCTTCGGCCTCAACCCTGCCGGTCATATCCTGACGCCAAACCCGGCCAAAATTGAGGTAATCCACGCGGCGTGTCTTTCCAACGTCAACAATGCGGCCTGCCACGATTGTGAAGCGCCCCTGCGCGGCGCGCAAAGCCTCGATATTCGCTGCCGCCACCGGCAGGCGGCGCCACAGCCCGCGCCCCGCGCGCCGGGCCGCTGCCTCGGCGGCGAACCAGGCGGGAAGACAGGCTTCTACCATGTCTTCCGGCCGCACCAGCGCCAGACCGGCGCGCAGCACCTCCTGCTGCAGCGTCGGCGCCGCGGCGGGTCCGGCCCCACCGGCGGGGGTATGATCACGCACCAGCGCCGCACGGCGGCCATAGCGGTCGCGCCTGGGGCCGGCGGCGAAAGTGATCTCGCCTCCCTTCACGCGCGCCGCAAGCTCGGCGCGCCAGACCACGTCGGCGCCCGAACCGCCGCCGGCAAGCCCGGCGAGGCGCAGCACCGTGCCATCGGCGAGGACAAGGTCGCCGGCCGCCGTCACCTCCGACACATGGCCCCGCTCCTCGACCGGGTTCGGACAGGGGACGGCTGCGACCTCGCGGCCGACCGGCGGGCCGGCCTCGGCCGATGTCCCGGCCACCGGCAGCAGCACCAGCAGGCCGGCCACCAGCGCCGCAAGGCGACATCCGGCGGCGGGAGACCGGAGCGGCGGAGCAGGCGCGGGAGGCAGGCGCGGCGCCATGGGTCCTCACGAAATCGCGCGGCCGAGAGTGATTGCGGCGCCCGCCGCCGCGACCGGCCATCGCCGACAGCTCACCTGGGCATGAGGCGAGAGCCTAGCGCAAAGCCCGGCCCGCGCCCACCCTGCCAGCGCGCCCCGGCCAGGAAGCGCCCACGGCCGAACCTCCCCGGCGGCGACGCCTTCCGACGAGCCCCTACCCCCTTGATCGCCGCACCCAATTCGGGTCATGTACGCGCGGTCACTCCCGGTAGCTCAGCAGGATAGAGCACAGGTTTCCTAAACCTGGGGTCAGGGGTTCGATTCCCTTCCGGGAGGCCACGTCTTTTCTAAGGCACTGAACTTCAAACGCTTTTGGCGCTTTCTTTCCCACGTTCCGCCAATGCGGCTTCGGAGCGGAAGACCTTTATCGCCTTTTCCCTCGCGCCGGGCGGGGTAAGGCGCATGGCGTCGCCGGCGACCGCCGCTTGATCCGGGCCGGCTCGCCCCCCTATGTAGCCGGACAGGCTCATGCGGGGTCTTCCGGGGGGATATCATGTCGGCGCGTTGGATGGGCGGCTATGTCAGCGACATTGCCTACACCTTGGGGTTTTATCGTGAACTCTCTCCCGCCTTTCTGAACTATGTCTGCGAATCCAACGGGGTGAAGGGCCCGCCGGAGGGGCGCAGGCTGCGTTACTGCGAACTCGGTTGCGGCCGGGGCTACGGCACCGCCCTGCTCGCCGCCGCCAATGCCGACATGGATGTGGTCGGCATCGACTTCAACCCGACCCACATCGCCGAGGCCCGCGCCTTCGCCGAGAAGGTCGGCCTGGCCAATCTCAGCTTCGTCGAGGCGAGCTTCGGCGACGCGGTGACATCGGGCGATCCGGGGCTGGACGATTTCGACTTCGTCACCCTGCACGGCGTGTTCACCTGGGTGAGCCCCGAGGCGCGACGCGACATCGTCGCCTTCCTGCGCACGCGGTTGCGGCCGGGCGGCATCGCCTATGTCAGCTACAACACCTATCCCGGCTGGGCGGCGGTCGCCCCGCTGCAGCACATGATCCGCCAAGTGGCTGCCCGGTCCACCGGCGACAGCGCGGCCCGCGTCGCCCAGGCGCGGGACATGATCCTGCGGCTGGCGCAGCCCAACTGCGCCTATACGGCGCAGAACCCGACGGCGCGAAACCGGCTCGACATCATTGCCAAGCAGGACGTGAACTACCTCGCGCATGAGTTCCTGAACGATTTCTGGTCGCCGATCTATGTGACGGACGCCTTCGCGCAGTTCCGCGAGGCCAAGCTCACCTATGTCGGCTCGGCCGCCATCGGCGAAAACCGCCTGTCGCTCGCCGTGCCGAAAGACATGCACGAGCTGGTCAATTCCGCGACCGACCTCGATATGCGCGAGCAGATCAAGGACTTCGTCGCCAACAAGCAGTTCCGCCGCGATGTCTATGTGAAGGGGCCGATCGCGCTGACTCCGGCCGAGCAATGGCAGAGCTTCGCGCGCAGTCGCTTCGCCCTCACGGCCGTGGCGGCGACGGAAAAGGAGAGCTGGAAGGTTCCCGCCGGCGAGGCACGTCCCCGGCCGGGCCTGGTGGACGCCGTCGTCTCGCTTCTGAGCGAAGGCACCGCGACCGGGCAGGAGATCATCGAGCGGGCCGGTGCCGAGGGCTTCGCCGCCAGTGATGTGCCGATCGTGATCGAACTGATGGTGGAGAACGGCGCGGCGCTTCCCTGCCGCCGTGATGGCGGCGCGCAGGACCAGAGCGCGGCCCGGCGGCTCAATGCCGCCGTCTGCGCCATGGCCGGCGCCACGGATACCCATCGCTTCCTTGCCGCGCCCGTTGCCGGCTCGGCCATCGCCACCGCCCAGTTCGACCGTCTCGCACTGCCGGCACTGCTCGCCAACCCGGACGCGCCCTCCGCGGACATCGCCGCCCGGGTCATCGGCCAGACCGAGAGCACGGGCCACAAGATACGGCGGAACGGCCGGGCGCTCGGCGCGGCGGATGCCGGGGAACTCGGCGAGCTGATCGAGAAGCTGCGCGCGGGGCCCGTTCCGCTCTGGCGCCGGCTCGGAGTGGCGGTCTGAGGCGAGGCGGCGGGGGCTGACACTCGCCACCCGCCGGACTTACTCGTCGGGTTTGGCCGCGAAGGCGACGCGCAGGGCGTGGTTGATCGCGGCCGGCAGCACCGACATGTGGTTTTCGCCCGGCAGGAATTCATAGGCGGTCGCGAGACCGGGGACCGGCGCCAGCCGCTCGGCCATTTCCCGCGTGTTGTCGACGATGCGGCTCTCAAGGAAGCTGGCGAGCCGCTTCTCGGCATCCACCGCGCCGATCTGGAACGGGGCGAGCTTCTGCTCATATTCCCCGACCAGCAGCAGCAGCCGCCCACCCCCGCCCTTCCCATCCATCACGAAGGCCTGCGCCCGCGCCACGATGCCGGCGCCTTCCCACCAGATCGCCGGGCTCGCCGAGATCCAGGCGGAAAAGGCGTCGGGCTGCCGGAACAGCGCGTGCAGCACGAACAGCCCGCCGAAGGAATGGCCGAAGATCGCCTGCCGGCCCGGATCGACCGGCACGCGGCGGGCGATCTCGGGCTTCACCTCGTTCTCGATGAAGGCGAAGAATTCGTCCGCGCCGCCGGTGCGCACCGGCGGGCCGCCCTCGACGAAAGGGGGGTAGGTCTGGCCGGGCGGCGGGCCGAGATCCCAGGAGCGGCGCAGGCTGTCATAGGCCTCCTCGGTGGGATAGCCGATGGCGACGATCACTCCGAAGCCGATGCCGGTGCCCAGCGTATAGGGCGCTTGCGCCCGCAGGGCCTCCACCGCCGTGGCGATGACCGCATTGCCGTCGAGCAGGTACAGCACCGGCCAGCCGCCGGCGGGCGGCTCGCCCGGTGGGGTGTAGAGATAGATGCGATGCGGCTCGCCGCCCGCCCGCGAGGCAAGGTCGAACCATACGGTACCGGGGATGTGGGCGGGCATCGTCATGCGCGTTGTCTCCGGGCCAGCAGCCACATCAGGGCCGGGCAGCCAATGAAGGTGGCGGTCAGCCCCGCCGGTATCTGCCAGGGAAAGGCGAGGGTGCGGCCCAGCCAGTCGGCCGTCACCATGATGATGCCGCCGACCAGCGCCGCCGCGACCAGTTGCGGCAATGCCCGCTGCAGCCCGAGAAACCGGGCGAGGTGCGGCGCCATCAGCCCGACAAAGGTCAGCGGACCGATCACCAGCGTGGCCACCGCCGTCATCGCCGCCGTCGCCATGAGCAGCACGGCCTGGCTGCGGCGTGGCGACAGGCCGAGCGCCGTGGAGGTGATGCCGCCGAGCGGGGCGATATCCAGCCAGCGGGCGAGCAGCGGCAACGCGGCAAGGCTCGCCACGGCGGCGATGAGCGCCACGCCGGCATCGCCGGCGCTCGCCGCATAGGTCGAGCCGGTCATCCAGTTGAGCAGCAGCATGGCGCGCGGATCGCCGCCCGCCATCAGCGCGGTGACCAGCGCATCGAACATCGCCCCGAGCGCGACGCCGGCCAGCAGCACCCGCTCCGGCGCCGCCGCGCGGCCCCGGCCCAGCGCCAGGATCGCCAGCAAGGCGAGCAGCGCGCCGAGGGAGGCGGCGCCGAGCTGCTCGGCGCGGCCGCTCGCGTCGAGCGCGAACATGGCGATGATCAGGCCGAAGGCGGCGCCGGCGCTGACGCCCAGCACCTCCGGGCTCGCCATCGGGTTGCCGGTCATACGCTGCAGCATGCCGCCGGCGCAGGCCAGCATCACGCCGGCCGCAAGGGCGACGACCGCACGCGGCCAGCGCCATTCCAGGAGATCGGGCGCGAGGCTCCAGCCCTCCGGGCCATAGCCGAGACTGAGCGACAGAACGACGAGAACCAGCAGAACGAGCCCGAGCCCGCCGAGAACCACAAGCGGACGCCCGGCGCGGCGGACGGCCTCCTCCGGCCCGGCGGGCTTTTGCAGCGACAGCCGCAGGCGGGACACCAGCCACAGCAACAGAGGCGAGCCGAACAGGGCGGTGACGGCGCCGGTCGGCACCATTTCGGCGGAGTCGCCGGCGAGGCTCTGCACGCCCTGGTCGGTCAGCCACAGCAGCACGGCGCCGAGCAGGGCGGAACCGAGCAGCCGCGGCCCGACCCGGCGGGTGCCGGCGGCCGTCACCAGCGCCGGGGCGGCGAGGCCGATGAAGCCGATGACGCCGACCGTGCCGACGACGAAGCCGGTGAGGGCGACGGCGAGCGCCAGCGTCGCCAGCCGGATCAGCGGCACGGAGAGGCCGAGGCTGCGGGCCTGATCGTCGTCCAGCGTCAGCAGGGTGAGAGGGCGCACCAGCAGCGCGGCGGCGACGCCGGCGAGAGCGAGACGGGGGGCGAGGAACAGCGGGATTTCCCAGTCCTGCTGGCTCAGCGAGCCGCCGCCCCAGATGAACAGGCCAGCGAGATAATGGCTGTTGAACAGGGCCAGCATCGCCGCCAGCGCGGCGCAATAGAGGCTGACCACCATGCCGGCCAGAACGACGGTGAGCGGCGACAGCCGCCGGTGCCAGGACAGGCCGAGCACGATGAGCGCGGCGAGAAGCCCGCCGGCCATCGCCGTCCATTCCCGCCCCGCGGCCAGCAGGGACGGCGCCCACAGCATCGCCGCGGCAAGGGCGAGATTGGCGCCGGCCGACACGCCCAGCGTGGTGGGTGAAGCCAGCGGATTGCGCAGCGCCATTTGCAGGAGGGCGCCGGCGAGGCCGAGCGCGCCGCCGCACAGCAGCGAGGTGACGAGGCGCGGCGCGAAACTGTAGTGCACCAGCATCTGGCCGATGTCCGCGGCGTCGGGCGCCGTCAGCGCCTCCAGCCACAGGGCGGGAGGAAGCCGGCTGGCCAGGGTCGCCAGCGTCAGGCCGAAAGCGGCGAGCGCCAGCACGCCGACCAGAGGACCGGCACTGATCGAGAGCCGGCTATTCATATGCGTTCGTCCCCGGCAAGGGTGTTTTGCAGCAGCCGGGCGAAGCGCATGGCGGACGGCAGCATACCGAACATCAGCACCGGCGGCATGGCGTGCACTCGTCCCGCGCGGACGAAGCCGAGACTGTTCCACAGCGGCGAGCGGGCGAGCGCCGCGCGCACATCGGCGGCGATCGGCTCGACATAGATCAGCCGCGCCTCGGGCGCGCGCGCCAGTTGCTCGATGCCGACCGTGGCGAAGCCCCAGTAATTGGCGTGGCCCTGCCAGGCATTGGTGAGGCCGCACAGCGTCAGCACATCGTCGAACAGGCTCTTGGCGCCATAGACGCGGACATGACGGGTGTCCATGAAGCTGACGAGAAACACAGGGGGCCCGGCCTGCGGGGCGAGCGCGGCGCGGGTGGCGGCCATCTGCGCGGCGCTGGCGGCGATCAGCGCCTGCGCCTCGCCCGCCCGCCCGATCAGCCCGCCGAGCCGCCTTGTCGCGTCGACGCTGCGCACATAGGGCGTGCCGGGCTCGGGCGTGTTGATGGCGAAGATCTCGGTGCGGGCGATGCGTTGCAGGGTCGGGCGCAGCGCATCGAGATAGGGGGTGGAGAGGATGAGATCGGGCTTCAGCACGGACAGAAGCTCGAGATTGGCCTCCTGCGCCGCGCCGAGATTGACCACATCCGGCGGCATGGGCGGCTCGACCACCCAGGTCGCCCATTGATCCGCCTCGGCGATGGCGAGCGGGGTCACACCCAGCGCCAGCAGGGTTTCGGCGAGGCCGTAATCCAGCGAGACGATCCGCCTCGGCGTCGGCGCCGGCTCGGCGCGCAGGCGCGAGGACGCCAGCACCAGGCCGAGCGCGGCGGCAGCCACCAGGCCGCGCCGCGTCGGGACAGCGTCGAGAGCGGGCACGAGCACCGCCTACCAGCGATATTTCAGCCCGGCGAGGACCGTACGGGGAGCCCCCATGTAGCAATAGCCGGCATCGCAGGTGACGTATTCCTCGTCCAGCAGGTTCTGCGCGTTGACCTGCAGGCTCCAACCCTTGAGGGCCACGTTGAGATAGCTGAAGTCATAGCTCAGCTTGGCGTCGACCAGCGTATAGGCGCTGTTCTGGAAGGTATTGAGCGAGTCGCCCCAGGTGGCGCCGGTGTAGCGCACGCCGGCGCCGACACCCAGCCCGGCCAGCTTGCTGCCCTCCTGGAACTGGTAGTCCACCCAGATGGCGAAGGCGTTCTGTGGCTGGCCGGACGGGGTGAGTCCGACCGTGTCGGGATCGCCGGCCACATTGGTGAGATCGAGATAAGTGTAGGCGCCGCGCAGCTTGAGCCCGTTGCCGAGATTTGCCACCGCCTCCAGCTCGAAGCCCCGGGCGCGAACCTCGCCCGTCTGCACCTGGAACAGCGGATTGATGGGATCGGTGGTGAGCCCGTTCTCCTGGTTGATCTGGAACACGGCGGCGGTGAAATAGCCGTCGAAGCCCGGCGGCACATATTTCACGCCGCCCTCGATCTGCCGCGCCGTGGTTGGCACGAAAGCATTGCCGCTGGCATCGACGCCGAGCGTGGGCGCGAAAGAGGTGGCGTAGCTCACATAGGGGGCGATGCCGTTGTCGAACAGATAGGTGAGGCCGGCTCGGCCGGTGAAGGCGTTGTCGTCGGTGTTCTCGGTGGTGAAGGTCAGCAGGTCGTCATCCGTGGACGACACCCAGTCGTAGCGGCCGGTCAGCGTCACGATCCAGCGGTCGAACGTCGCCTGTTCCTGCACATAGATGCCGGTCTGGCTCTGCGTCTGCTTGTAGCGGGCATAGTTGAACGGCGGGTCGAACGTCGGGCCGAGCGGCTGGCCGGTATTGAAGTTGAAATCCGCCGCCGTGCCGAAGCCGATGCCGCCGTCCAGCGCGAGATAGGTGTAGTCGAGACCTACGAGCAGCTTGTGTGTCACCGGGCCGGTGACGAAATCGGCCTGGACCTGGTTGTCGACGGCGAAGGAGTCGAGCAGGTCATGCACATAGCCGGTGCCGCGGGTGGCGATGTTGGTGGCGGGGTCGATATCGTAGACGCTGGTATAGCGGACCGTGGTGTCGGCGGAGCCGTAGCGCAGGTTCTGGCGGACGGTGAACACGTCGTTGATGTCGTGCTCGGCGAGATAGCCGATACGCCACTGCTCCTGAGGCTGGCTGTTATAGTCGCCGGGTGCGCGGCTGAAGGTCCCGCCCCCTCCCTGCCACTGATAGAAGGGCAGCGAGGCCGGAGTCTCCGACTGCTGGTACTCACCGAGGAAGGTGATGCGGGTCTGGTCGGTCGGCTTCCAGGTCAGCGCCGGGGCGATGAACGCCATGTCGTTGACGCCGCCGCCCAGCGTATTCGGCGAACCGGCGTCGCGCAGCAGGCCGGTCAGCCGGTAGAGGAACTGGCCGTCCTTGTCGATCGGACCGCCGACATCGAACTGGCCCTGCCACCAGTCATAATTACCGCCCTGAAGCTCCACCTCGCCGAAGGCTTCCTCGGTGGGGCGCTTGGAGGTGACATCGACGAGGCCGCCGGGGGAGCCGAGACCATAGAGCGCGGAGCTCGGGCCGCGCAGCACGGTGACGCTCTCCACCCCATAGGGCTCGATCTTGAAAACCGACATGTTGGCGCCCGGCCAGCGCAGCCCGTCGCGGTAGATGCCATTATAGGTGGTGTCGAAGCCGCGGATGGAGAAGGAATCGAAGCGCGGATCGAAGCCGCTCTGCCCGGTGCGCACGCCCGGCGTATAGGCCACCGCCTGGGTCAGCGACTGCACGTCGCGATCATCGAGTTCGTCGCGGGTGACGACGGAGATGGACTGCGGCGTTTCGATCAGCGGCGTGTCGGTCTTGGTGCCGACGGTGCTTTCCGTCGCGACATAGCCGACCGTGCCATTGCCCTGCACGTCGATCGTGCCGAGTTCGATGGCGCCGTCCGGGCCGGGAGCCACCGCGCTGGTGGCGGTGGGATCGACGATCGTCACCTGGCTGGGGCCGGTGAAGCGGTAGACGAGGCCGGTGCCGGCCAGCAGGCGGGTCAGCGCTTCCTGCGGCGTCAGCGTGCCGGAGACGGCGGAGGAGCGGCGGCCCTTGAGCTTCGCCGTGTCGTAGAACACCTGAACCCCGGCCCGCTGGGCGAATTTCAGCACGCCGCGATTGAGATCCTGCGCCGGAATGTCGAAGGCGATGCGGGTCGCCGCGGTGCCGACGGATTGCTGGGCCGACACGCTGCCGGGCAGCGCGACCGAGGCGAGCAGCCCCGCCACCAGGCCCGCCGCCAGCCGGCGGCGCGCGCCAACACCCGTGAAATCGCCATTCTCCGCCATGCGGTCCATCCCCTCGTGCCAGCGATCGGTCTCTGGTGAAGGAAGACAACCGTGACGGCCAAACCCCGTAAAAATAATTTGCCTCAGTACAGGACCGTGACCAGCGGCGGCAGCGAAGACGCATGGGCGCCGAGCTCGGCGGTGATGGTGCGAATGACATCGTCGAGATCGGCGCTGGCGAACACGCCGCTGACCTTGCGCTGGGCAAGGTAGGGATTGGCGATGACGATGCGCCCGCGCCGGTAGCGGTTGAGCCGGTGCACCACCTGCTCCAGCGGCAGCGAATCGAACACCAGCAGGCCCCGCCGCCAGGCGGTCGCCTCCTCCACATCGGCGGCACCGATCGGGCCGATGCCGCCCGCCTCGTCATATTCCACCACCGAGCCCGGCGAGAGCACGACGCGCTCGTCGCCACGCCCCGGCATATCGAGCGCGATCTCGATGCGGTGCTCGACGGCGGTGACCCGGGCGCCCGACTCCCAATGCTCCACCTGGAAGCGGGTACCGAGCGCGGTGGTGGTGCCCTGCGCGGCGGCGACCACGAAGGGGCGACCCTCCACGCCTGCCCGCGGCGCCGCCTGAAAGAAGGCTTCGCCCGCCAGCAGGGTGACACGGCGTTCCCGCGCGGTGAAGGCGACCGCTATGGCGCTTTCCGGGCCGAGATCGACGAGGCTGCCATCGGCCAGCGTCACCTGCAGGGTCTGGCCGGGCGCCGTGCGCCAGTCGGCGGCGAGGGCGATCCAGGGATCGCCAACCTGATAGCGCAGCACCGCCAGTCCCACGGCAAGCAGCAGCAGGACCGCGCCCGCCATCCCGGCCCGGCCGAGCGGCTTGCGGCCCCGGGGGCGCGGCACCGCCCGCAGCGGGCCGGGTTCGCGGCGCAGAAGATCGAGGCTGCGCCAGGCGCTGTGCGCTTCCTCGAACGCGGCGCGATGATCCGGGTCGGCGGCGAGCCAGTGCCGGAAGGCGGCGCGTTCGGCCGCGTCCAGCGGCCCGCCATCGAGACGGGCGACCCACAGCGCCGCGCGCTGGTCGGTCTCCGACGATTGATCCTCGTTCACGCCGTCATCCCACTCAACCGCGTCGCCTGCCGACTTCCCAGAAGGGAAGACAACTGGCACGGCCAAAACCCGTAAACCTGTACAGGTCTAGCGGGCGCGCAGCCGCTGCGTCACGTGCTGGATCGCCATCGCCAGATGTTTCTGCACCGAGCTCTCCGAAATCGACAGCGCACGCGCCACTTCCGGCTGGGTCAGGCCGTCGACGCGGTTCAGGACGAAAATCTGCTGGGTGCGCGCGGGGAGTTCGCCAATGAAACGCTGAAGGCGCTCAAGCTGCAGCGTGGCGTCGGCGGCGTCTTCCGGTGAGGGCGCATCGGCGGCGATGTCCCCGAGCCATTCATGCGGCATGGCATCGGTGCGCCGGCGGGCCTCCTGCTTGCGATGATTGAGCAGAAGATTGCGCGCGACGGTGTAGAGATAGGCGCGCAGATCCTGCACCCGGGTTTCCGGACGCTCGATCACCCGCAGAAACGTGTCCTGCACGAGGTCCGCGGCCATATGCGCATCGCCGAGGCGGCCGCGAAGATAGTTGCGCAGCTCCGGCCCATGGGTGTGGAACGCCACTTTCAGGTCGCCAGTCACCGTTGCCCTACCTCATACGCCGCGCGGGCGTTGACCCTCATCCGCGTTCACACCTACGTGAAATCGAATAAACGTGCAATATCAATAGTTTAGAGCTTATCTAAGGTGCGGATGCCGGCTGTCTTGGCCCGCGGGACGCGCAGGGGGGATCGGCGGGGCGCGAGCCGACAAAGAACATATTGTTTCCGTATATTTTCGATGATGCCGAATGTTGCCTGTGAGATATTGACCCGCTTGCCTCGCCTGTCTAAGAACGGCGTGTGAGGTTCAATCCGGCACGGTCATCCGACCCGGTTCCGCGCACGCTGGCCATGGCCGCTATCCATGGCCGCGACGGCGTCGCTCCGGAGCGGATGGCAGGGCTCGCCCGCGCGCCGCGGCGCGGGATGTCCGCACCCGCGCGTCCGACAGGCGGCGGCCATCACCAGAAATAGGCGGGTTCGATGTCGTCTGAACGGATGACGCATCTCAGGCGTCTGGAAGCGGAATCCATCTTCATCATGCGCGAGGTGGCGGCCGAGTTCGCCAATCCCGTCATGCTCTATTCCATCGGCAAGGATTCCGCCGTGATGCTGCATCTGGCGGCCAAGGCGTTTTATCCCTCGCCGCCGCCCTTCCCGCTCATGCATATCGACACGACGTGGAAGTTCCGCGAGATGATCGCCTTCCGCGACGCCATGGCCAAGCGCCTTGGCTTCGAGCTGCTGGTGCATACCAACCAGGATGGGCTCGCGCGCGGCATCAACCCGTTCGATCACGGCTCATCGCTCTATACCCATGTGATGAAGACCGAGGCGCTGAAAGAGGCGCTGACCCTGCACGGCTTTGACGCCGCCTTTGGCGGCGCGCGGCGCGACGAGGAGAAGAGCCGGGCCAAGGAGCGCGTGTTCTCCTTCCGCACCGCCAGCCATGGCTGGGACCCCAAGAGCCAGCGCCCGGAACTGTGGAACCTCTACAATGCCCGCGTCCGGCCCGGGGAATCGATCCGGGTGTTCCCGCTGTCCAACTGGACCGAACTCGACATCTGGCAATACATCCTCGCCGAGAACATCCCCATCGTTCCGCTCTATTTCGCCGCCGAGCGGCCAGTGGTGGAGCGCGGCGGACAACTCATCATGGTGGATGACGAGCGCCTGCCGCTGGCGCCGGGCGAGGTGCCGCAGATGAAGCGGGTGCGCTTCCGCACGCTCGGCTGCTACCCGCTCACCGCCGCCATCGAGAGCGACGCCGACACGCTGGAAGCCATTGTCGGCGAGATGCTGCTCGCCCGCACCTCCGAGCGCGCCGGACGGCTGATCGACCATGACGAGGCCGCCTCGATGGAGAAGAAGAAGCGCGAGGGCTATTTCTGATGAACGAGACCATCGCCTCCCTCGGCGCCGCCGACTATCTCGCACGGCACGAGGGCAAGGGCCTGCTGCGCTTCCTCACCTGCGGCAGCGTGGATGACGGCAAGTCCACCCTCATCGGCCGGCTGCTCTACGACACCAAGCTGCTGTTCGAAGACCAACTGGCGACGCTCGCCTCGGATTCGCGCAAGCACGGCACCGCCGGCGAGGACCTCGATTTCGCCCTGCTGGTCGACGGACTGGCAGCGGAGCGCGAACAGGGCATCACCATCGACGTTGCCTACCGCTTCTTCGCCACCGAGCGGCGCAAATTCATCGTCGCCGACACGCCCGGCCATGAGCAGTACACCCGCAACATGGCCACCGGCGCCTCCAATTCCGATGTGGCGGTGATTCTGGTCGATGCGCGCAAGGGCATCCTCACCCAGACGCGGCGGCATTCCTTCATCGTCTCGCTGCTGGGGCTGAAGGATGTGGTGCTGGCGGTCAACAAGATCGACCTGATGGACTATTCGCAGGCGGTCTTCGATCAGATCGTCGCCGAATACCGCGCCTTCGCCGCGCAGTTCGGCTTCCGCACACTGGTGCCGATCCCGATATCCGCCCGCCATGGCGACAATGTCATCGCCCGCAGCGCCAACACGCCCTGGTATGACGGCCCTTCGCTGCTCGACCATCTCGACACGCTGGAGGTGGAGGATGGCGCCCATACACGCCCGTTCCGCCTGCCGGTGCAGTGGGTCAACCGGCCAAACCTGAATTTCCGCGGCTTTTCCGGCACCATCGCCTCCGGCACGGTTCGGGTGGGCGAGGCGGTGGTCGTCGCCGGATCGGGCGCCACGTCGCGCGTCGCCGCCATCGTCACTGCCGACGGGGAACTGCCCGAGGCCGGGGCCGGCCAGGCGGTGACGCTCACCCTTGCCGACGAAATCGACGCCTCGCGCGGCGATGTGATCGCGGCGGCCAATGCCCGACCGGAAGTCACCGACCAGTTCGCCGCGCATCTCATCTGGATGCATGAGGAGGCGCTGCTGCCGGGCCGGCCCTATCTCATGAAGATCGGCACGCGCACCGTCGTCATGTCGGTGACCGAGATCAAGCACCGCATCGACGTGAACAGCTTCCAGAAGCTGGCCGCCAAGACGCTGGCGCTGAACGATGTCGCGGTGGTCAATGTCGCCACCCATGAGCCGATCGCCATCGACCCCTTCGCCGACATTCCCCAGACCGGCGCCTTCATCGTCATCGACCGCATGACCAACCAGACGGTCGGCGCCGGCATGGTCGATTTCGGCCTGCGGCGGGCGACCAATGTACATTGGCAGGCGCTGGACGTGTCCAAGGCCAGCCGCGCCGGGCTGAAGCTGCAGAAGCCCGCGGTGCTGTGGTTCACCGGCCTCTCCGGGGCGGGCAAGTCGACCATCGCCAATCTGGTGGAGAAGCGCCTCAACGCGCTGGGCCGACACAGCTATCTGCTCGACGGCGACAATGTCCGCCACGGGCTGAACAAGGATCTCGGCTTCACCGATGCCGACCGGGTGGAGAATATCCGCCGCGTGGCGGAAGTCGCCCGGCTGATGGTGGATGCCGGGCTGATCGTGCTCGTCTCCTTCATCTCGCCGTTCCGGGCCGAACGCGAGATGGCGCGCGAGCTTCTGGAGCCGGGAGAGTTTGTCGAGATCTTCGTCGACACACCGCTCGAGGTGGCGGAACAGCGCGACGTGAAGGGGCTGTACAAGCGGGCGCGGGCCGGACAGATCCGCAATTTCACCGGCATTGACAGCCCCTATGAGCCGCCGCTGAACCCGGAAATCACCATTGCGAGCGGGGCGCTGGCGGCCGAAGCGGCGGCGGAACGCATCTTCGCCTATCTGCTGGAGAAGGGTTATCTCAGCTAGGCATCGCCCCACGAGTGCACGCCGCCGGGAGCGGCGTGGAAACGTTCGGTCCGATTTTAAGAGAAGCTGGTGCGGGCGGTCGGACTCGAACCGACACTCTGTCACCAGAAACGGATTTTGAGTCCGCCGCGTCTACCGATTCCGCCACGCCCGCGCGGTGGGGTGTCTATAACGAAACGGCGGGCGGAGCCAAGCGAAAAGCCGACGCGCCGACGCCTCGGCCGGGGATGCCGGGCCACTCTGCCGTCCGGCGCGCCGCCGCGCCGCTCACTCCGCCTTCTGGCAGGTGCCGAAGGCGCTGAGCACCTTGCCACCGGCCAGCGTCGACAGCGTCGCCTCCGGCGCGGTGGGGGAGAGTTCGATCGCCCAGGCCGCCATGTCATCATTGCCGTCCAGCATCAGCGTCTCGCCATTGCCGATGACGCTCTGGATCGAGCTGATATGCGGGCGCTTGTCATCCGACACGCTGGCGATGATCTGCTCGCCGAAATGAATGAGGAAATGCGCCGGCAGGTCGATCGTGCCGAGCTCGGGCGAGGGATTGCAGCCGGCGGCGGCGCAGATGAACACCTTGTCGAAGGTGCAGGCAATCGCGTCGGGCAGCGTGTCGCCGGCCGGGGCTGCGGGCGGCACGGCGTCGGACGGCCCGGTGGGGGCGCCGGACGAATCGAGCGCCTGCGGCGGCTGAACCGGCGCGTCCTGAGACTGTGCGGGCGCCTGAGCCAGTGCGGACCCCGGGGCCTGCGCGGCAGCGAGTCCGAGAATGAGGCAGAGCGCGGTAGCGGCCGACTTCAACATGGGAGTGCCCTGGTACGTGACCGGAAGGAGCGGAGCGCCGCGTCTCAATAGACCGGCGTGCGGCACGGCGGATAGGGCGGCGCGCCGCAATAGCCGGGGCCATAGACCGGGCGCGGCGGCGGCGGGTAATAGGCCGGC
This sequence comes from Ancylobacter sp. IITR112, assembly GCF_041415945.1. NCBI lineage: Bacteria > Pseudomonadati > Pseudomonadota > Alphaproteobacteria > Hyphomicrobiales > Xanthobacteraceae > Ancylobacter > Ancylobacter sp. IITR112. The sequence continues at coordinate 3,799,133 of NZ_JBGCUS010000001.1, forward strand.
GGCGGGGGCGGCGGCGGCGCGTAGTAATAGGTCTTGGGCTGGTTCGCCGCGGCGGTGACCGCCGAGCCGATCAGGGCGCCGGCGACGAGGCCGCCGATCAGCGCGCCGGTGGAATTGCTCGCCTGCGCCGGCCGGCTCGCCGCCAGCAGCGGCAGGGCGACGGCAAGCGCGAGCGTGACCCGGATCACCCAGCCCGCGGCCTTAGCGCCGAGGGCCAGCAGGCTGCGGGATGTGGTGCCGAAGACATTCATGTCCGACCTCTGCGATTCGCTGACCTGACTATCGCGCGCGGCCCCGCCGGCGGCAAGCGCGCACAATGGCCGCGAAAGGCGCTCCAAGGGCGCGTCGCGGAGCCGCGAACCATCTTCCCCGTGCCGCGTTGTCGGGCGTCGGCAGCCCTCGGGCACAGGTGAAGTGTGGAGACGAACATGGACAGACGAGGCTTCTTGCTCGGCCTTGCCGGCGTGCTGGGCGCGGGCGCCGCCGCCGGCACGGTGCTGGCTTCCTCGGCGGAGGCAGCCCCTTTGGGCCCGCTGCGCGATAGCGGGACCCGCGCACCGGACGCGATCGACGCCGCGGCCCGGACACCCGATGGCACGGCGATCGAGGACGCCCAATGGGGTCCGCCCGGCCCACCCCCTCCGGGCTGGCGCCGCCGGCGCCGGCGGCGCCGGGTCTGCGCGGTGCGGCGCAATCGCTGGGGCCGTCCGGTACGTCGCTGCTGGTATGTCTACCGCTAAGAGCGTTTCGAGCGCATCTGGCGCCGCTGACGCCGCGACGGGTGCCCGCCCGTCGCGGCTCGGTTCAGACGATTCGGATCGCGGTGCGTGGGCCGAGCCGGGCGAGCAGGCGGCGCAGATCGGCCGGGCGGAAGGCGACGCAGCCGGCGGTTGGCTCCAGGGCACCGCGCGCGATGTGCATGAAGACCGCCGAGCCGCGATGGGCGCGGCGCGGGCGGCTGTTGTGGTCGAGCACCACGACGAGATCATACAGCCCGTCCGCCCGCCACATTTCCTCGTGTGATGCGGAAAACGGCCGCCGCACCAGCCGGTTGTAGCGCCCGTCGCGCGGCGCATCGCACCAGCCGTCCTCGCGGCTCAGCCGCAGAACCGGGAGCCGGGTGACGGGGCGCGGGCCGCGATCGGCGCGGTAGCGCACCTCGCGCGGGTGCCAGACGCCGCGCGGCGTGGCGCCGTCGCCCTCCCTCTTGTCGGCGCGGATTCCGGTCCGGCCCAGGGCGACGGGGACCGGCCGCCCGTCCAGCAGCAGGACGCCGCGCGACGGGAAAGGCGCGCGAGTGGCAGGCTGGCGGGCGACGCGCAGCTCGGAAACGATGCGGGATTTTCGGTGTGATTCTGTGCGAAGGGTCTTCTTCTTCACGCCATTTCCGTTCACGATCACGTCACGAACCGTCAGCACCTTCGTCCCGTGACTCCTCGACGCTTGCCGAATGCGTTCTGCCTGCCTACTCGGGGCATACGGCATTTCACTCCAACCTTGCGTGAGAGTGGACGCGCGAGGCACCTGGGACAAGGGCTTCGACCAGCGGCCGCTCTCGGGAACGCGGATATTCGGGAAAGCGATATGGCGAACGCTCTGCGAGTTTTGGTGGTCGACGACGACAAGGATCTGCGCGAGGCGCTGGTCGAACAGCTCTCGCTCTATGACGAATTCGAGGTGGTCTCCGTCGATAGTGCCAATGCCGCGATCAGCGAAGTCGAATCGACGCGCGTCGATCTGGTGCTGATGGATGTCGGCCTGCCGGACAAGGACGGGCGCGAGGCGGTGCGGGTGATGCGCCAGAACGGCTTCAAGGCGCCGGTCATCATGCTCACCGGCCACGACACCGACAGCGACACCATCATGGGGCTGGAAGCCGGCGCCAATGACTATGTCGCCAAGCCGTTCCGCTTCGCCGTGCTGCTCGCCCGCATCCGCGCGCAGATGCGCTCGCATGAGGCGAGCGAGGACGCGGTGTTCACCATCGGGCCCTACACCTTCCGTCCCGGTGCCAAGATGCTGGTGACCGAGCGCAACTCGAAGATTCGCCTGACCGAGAAGGAAACCGCCATACTGAGGTACCTCTATCGGGCTGGAAAGAAACCGGTGGCGCGCGAAATACTTCTGCAGGAAGTGTGGGGCTATAATTCCGGCGTGACCACCCATACGCTTGAGACGCATATTTACCGCCTGCGCCAGAAGATCGAGAAAGACCCGTCCCACCCCAGCCTGCTTGCCACCGAGGCTGGCGGGTACAAATTGCTGCCCTGACAGGCCGATTGATTCGTCCTGCCTTGGAGTTTCGCCCGCCGAATGTCCATCGAGGACGACATCGCCTTTCTGGAACGTGTGCCGACGCTCGCATTGATGGGGCGTGAGGCGTTGCGCGTCATCGCCATCAGCGTCGAGCATTACACGCTGACGCGCGGCCAGACGCTGTTCCATGAAGGCGAAGCGGCGGACTGCGCCTATGTCGTGCAGGAAGGCAGCCTGCGCGTGGCGCCGGAAGACCCGCAACTGGCGATGCGTCCCGGCCACAGCGCCCGCGCCGGCGAAGGCGCGCTGATCGGCGAGATGGCGCTGCTGACCGAGACCCGCCGTCCCGCCACCGCCACCGCGCTGGAGCCGGCGGAAGTGCTGCGCATTCCCCGCAACGTGTTCCTGCGCACGCTGGAAAGCTATCCCGACGCCGCGCGCGAGCTGACCCGCCGGCTGAGCGAGCGCGTTTCCGCCACCCTTGCCGATCTCGAACGGGTGCGCGAGCGGCTGGAGGCGATCGAGGACGTGCGGCGGCGATGATTCCGGTCGCGCCCCGGGTCTGGCTGGACGAGGACGAGATCGAGGAAACCTTCATCCGCGCCTCCGGTCCGGGCGGGCAGAACGTCAACAAGGTCTCCAGCGCGGTGCAGCTACGCTTCGACGTGCGCGGCTCCAAGACCTTGGCGGACCATGTGAAAGAACGGCTGGAGCGGCTCGCCGGGCGGCGCCTCACCAAGGAGGGTGTGCTGGTTCTCGTCGCCCAGCGCTACCGCACGCAGGAGCAGAATCGCGCCGATGCGCTGGCACGGCTGGTCGAGCTGGTGCGCGAGGCGGCGGTGGTGCCGGTCACGCGCCGCCCGACCCGGCCGACGCTGGGCTCGAAAATCCGCCGGCTGGAGGGCAAGGCCAAGCGCTCCGGCATCAAGTCGCTGCGCCGCGACCGGCCCGGAGCGCCCGAGGAGTGAGCCTCAATGGTGCCGGCACCGTAGTCGCTGCCGAGCAGCGCCTTGGGGTTGAGGCGCGCGGACGCATCCATGATGGCGGTGATCTCGGCATGGAAGACGGGAATGCCGGTGAGCAGCACCCGATTCTGGCCGCGCCCAATAATCTCGCCGTCCTTGACGATCACCGCGCCGAACGGCCCGCCCCAGCCCTTCTCAACGGATTCGATCGCAAGGCGCGTCGCTTCTTCCATGAATACCGCCTTGCCGGGCGGCAGGTCCGTGGCGGCCTGGGCGCTGGACAGTGAAAAACCGGCAGGACCGGCGAGACCGGCGGCAACAGCACTTGCCATGAACAGGGGGCGGTTGACGCCGCGCGCTTCATGGCAACCGGATCCATGCGCCGTCGTACAGCCACAGCTCAGCAGGGTCGACATCTCGGCCTCCAGGCCGGCACCATGCTTCCGCCATCCGGACGCTCTGGGCCTGCCGCACAAGAGCACGGGATTTCAACCAGTTGAACCGCTAATTGACAAAGAGGTATCCGGCCTTGGGGCGGCGTCAGAAATCGGTGGCGATGCCCTTCACTTCCCAGTCGCCATAGCGCACCGGCTCGGGACCATCGCGCCCGTCGATCTCGCGCGGCCCGGCGAAGGGCGCGGCGGCGGCGCGGCGTGCCTCCGCCTCGGCCAGCGCCCGCTCGGCGGCGGGGGTGAGCGGGCGGCGCGGGGCTGGCGCAGCGCTCTCCGCGGCCTGACCGGTGAGGCCGGTGGGGTGGAGTGTGTGACCGATCGGTGCGGTGGGATCGCTCTGGCTCATGCGCCATTGGAACCACCCGCCGCGCGCCCGCGTCAAGACAGGTCCGCTCACGAGCGCGCGACGCCCCTGCCCCCCGGCCAATCTTGCGCGCGCGGCCGGCCGCTCCCATTTCCCCACCGACATGCCGCAACCGGCGGCGCATGAGGGAACGATGAACTATTTCCGTACGGCGATCCTGCTCGCGGGCATGACCGCGCTGTTCATGGGCGTCGGCTTCATGATCGGCGGCCAGGGCGGCATGATGATCGCGCTCATGGTCGCCGCCGGCATGAATGTGTTCAGCTACTGGAATTCCGACCGCATGGTGCTGTCCATGTATGGCGCGCGCGAGGTCGACCGGGCCAGCGCGCCGGAATTCTACGGCATGGTGGAGGAACTCGCCGCCCGGGCGCAACTGCCGATGCCGCGCGTCTACCTCATGGACAATCCGCAGCCCAACGCCTTCGCCACCGGCCGCAACCCGCAGAACGCCGCGGTCGCCGCCACCACCGGCCTGCTCCATTCGCTCTCGCGCGAAGAGGTCGCCGGCGTGATGGCGCATGAGCTGGCGCATGTGAAAAACTTTGACACGCTGACCATGACCATCACCGCCACGCTGGCGGGCGCGATCTCCATGCTGGCGAACTTCGCCATGTTCTTCGGCGGAAACCGCAACAACACTAACGGCTTCGGCATCATCGGCACTATCGCGATGGTGATCCTCGCCCCGCTCGCCGCCATGGTGGTGCAGATGGCGGTGTCGCGTTCGCGCGAATATGAGGCGGACAAGCTCGGCGCGCAGATCTGCGGCCAGCCGATGTGGCTCGCCTCGGCGCTGGCGAAGATTTCCAACGCCGCCCATGCGGTGCCGAACATGCCGGCCGAGCACAACCCGGCCACCGCGCACATGTTCATCATCAACCCGCTGTCGGGCGAGCGGATGGACAATCTGTTCTCCACCCACCCCGCCACGGAGAACCGCATCGCCGCGCTGCAGGCGCTGGCGCAGCAGATGGGTTCGGGCGGTTATGGCTATGACAACGCCGCCGCTTCGGCCCCGCAGGGCGGGCCGTGGGCGAGGGGCGGGGCTTCGCGACCGGCCAGCCGCCCGACCGGCAATCCCTGGGGACGCAGCGGCGACCGCGACCGGCGCGGCCCCTGGGGCTGAGCGCGGGAGCCGTTTCGGGCGCCGCGCCGCGCAGGCCGGGCGCCGGCGGCCGCTGTTTTCCCGCCCTGCGCGTCGATCGCGCGCGCATCGCGTCCGCTTTGCCGCCGTGGCGCTTGAAAAAGCCGCGCTTCGCCGCTATCAGAGCCGCGCGTGCCGCTTTAGCTCAGTTGGTAGAGCATCGCATTCGTAATGCGGAGGTCGTCAGTTCGAGTCTGACAAGCGGCACCATTCCTTACGCCCCGGCTTTGAAACCCCGGCCGCACCCCTTTCCCCGTTTCAGTCGTTCGTTCCGCGTTCCCGCACGCCCTCATCCCGGGGCGTGAGCCGCGATGCCTTGTTTGCGCATGCGCGCGGGGGAAAATCTGGGTGGCCGGGTCAAGCCCGGCCATGAGGGGGCGTTACGTTGTGAGGATGAGCCGGGAGCGCCTCCGCTTCGCTCGATAAGGGTTCCTCCTCCCGCCAGAAGGACCGGGAGCGCGCTGCGCACCACCCGAGCCCTCATCCCCGGGCTTGACCCGGGGACCCAGCGTTTCCGCTGGTGCGCCGGGGAAGGCGGGGTGGCCGGGTCAAACCCGGCCATGAGGGCTCCAGAACAGCCGCAGGCTGCGCACAACCCCGCTCGGTAAAGTGCCTTGGGGGCCCTGCGCTGGGTCCGGATCACCTTCGCTACCACTGCCGGCATCAGGGACTCGGCGGGCGGTTCACCCCCCCCCCCCCCACCCTTCACCGACCCGCTTCGTGGGCCAGCTCTCCCCAACAGGGAGAGGTGCGTCGCAGGCAGCGCCCAGCATGGACTGCGCCGCAGATGTCCCTCGCCGCCAATAGTGAGTGTCACGCCTGATCTTCGTAGCTCGCGGGCTGACGACGACGACGGCTCGATCATCCAATTATGTCGGATGATTTGTGCGATATAATCCGCTGGATCGAATGATCATCCGCTGCGATCAGAGGGCGGTTACCAAAGGGGAGACGCATCATGGTTGCGCATGCCGACATGGCCGAACCGCACCGCACGGTCCGCGCCCACCACACCGCGATCCTGCCCGGCCTCGCGCTCACCGCCGGCATCGCCGGCCTCGCCTTCGGGCTGCGCCAGCTGCCCATGGTCGGGGTGCTGAGCCCGATGATCCTCGCCATCATGATCGGCATCGGCTTTCACAATCTGATCGGCACGCCGGTCCGGGCCAAGCCCGGCGTCACCTTCGCCATGCGGCGCATCCTGCGCGCGGCGATCGTGCTGCTGGGGCTGCAGCTCACCGCCGCGCAGGTGGCGGAAGTCGGCGCCACGGGCCTCGCCGTGATCGCCCTCACCCTTGTCTCCACCTTCCTGTTCACCACCTGGCTCGGCCGGCTGATGGGGGTTGAGCGCGGGCTCGCCCAGCTCATCGCCGCCGGCACCTCGATCTGCGGCGCCTCGGCGGTGATCGCCACCAACACGGTGACGCGCGCCCATGATGAGGATGTCGCCTATGCGGTGGCCTGCGTCACCGTGTTCGGCTCGGTGGCGATGTTCCTCTATCCGCTGCTCCCCGTGGTGCTCGGCCTCTCCCCGCACGCCTATGGGCTGTGGGCCGGCGCCTCGATCCACGAAATCGCCCAGGTGGTGGCCGCCGCCTATCAGGGCGGGCCGGCGGCGGGCGAATTCGGCACCATCGCCAAGCTGTCGCGGGTGATGCTGCTGGCGCCGATGGTGATCGCACTCGGGCTGATGGCGGCGCGCCAGGCCCGCCGGCGCGGGCACGAGGCCGGCCACGCCCGCCCGCCCCTGCCCTGGTTCGTGCTCGGCTTCCTCGCCATGGTGGCGCTCAACAGCGTGGTGACGATGCCGGCCGAGATGAAGGCGGCGCTGGTTCTCGCCACCACCTTCATGCTCTCCATGGCGCTGGCGGCGATGGGGCTGGAAACCGACATCGCCAAGCTGCGCGCCAAGGGCGTGCGCCCCTTCCTGCTCGGCCTCGCCGCCTTCGTCTTCATCGCCCTGTTCAGCCTCGCTCTGGTAAAGATGACCGCCTGAGCGAGGCGAGGACGGTGGATGACCCTGGAACAGCTACGCATCTTCGTGGCGGTGGCGGAACGTGAGCACATTACCCGGGCCGCGCGCGCCATCCACCTGACGCCTTCCGCCACCAGCGCCGCCATCGCCGCGCTGGAGGCGCGCCACGCCACACGGCTGTTCGACCGGGTCGGCCGGGGCATCGTGCTGACCGAGGCGGGGCGGCTGTTCCTGCCGGAAGCGCGCGCCGTGCTCGCCCGTGCCAGCGCCGCCGAGAAGGTGCTGGCCGACCTCGCCGGGCTGGTGCATGGCACGCTGGCGCTGGCGGGCAGCCAGACCGTGGCGAATTACTGGCTGCCGCCGCTCATCGAGGCCTATCGCAGCCGCTATCCCGGCGTGGCGGTGAGCCTGACCATCGGCAATACCGATTTCGTCGCCGCAAGAGTGCAGGAGGGCGCCGCCGATCTCGGCTTCATCGAGGGCGGGATCGAGGCGCCGGTGCTGGCGGCGACGCCGGTGGCGGACGACGAAATGGTGCTGGTGGCGCCGGTGACGCATCCCTGGCACTGGCGGGCACCCGCCTCCCCGGCCGAACTGAGCGAGGGCCCCTGGGTGCTGCGCGAGCCGGGCTCGGGCACGCGCGCCATCTTCGAATCCTATCTCGAACAGGCGGGCATCGCCCCCGCCGGCCTGCGCGTCGTGCTGGAATACCCCTCCAACGAAGCCGTGCGGGCGGCGGTGGAGGCGGGCAGCGGGGCGACGGTGATCTCCCGCCGGGTGGTGGAAGGCGCCATCCGCGCCGGCACCATGGCGCTGATCGACTACCCCCTGCCCTCGCGCCCCTTCCTCTCGCTGCGCCACCGCGAACGCTACGCCACCCGGGCGGCGCAGGCTTTTCTCGACATGGCGGGGGCGGGGGCGGGGGCGGAACGCCAGCGGCTCTAGCGGTGGCCGAAAATGGCGCTGCCGACCCGCACATGGGTGGCGCCGAGCGCGATGGCGGTCTCGTAATCGCCGCTCATGCCCATGGAGAGGATCTTCAGCCCATGGCGGGCGGCGATTTTCGCCAGCAGGGCGAAATGCGGCGCCGCCGGCTCGTCGGCCGGGGGAATGCACATCAGCCCCTCGATCGCCAGCCCGTGCGCGTCGCGGCATTCGGCGAGGAAGGCGTCGACCTCGTGCGGGGCGACGCCGGCCTTTTGCGGCTCCTCGCCGGTATTGACCTGCACCAAGAGGCGCGGGGCCGGCGGGGCGCCCTCGCGCTTCAGCTCCTTCGCCAGGGCGGCGGCGAGCGAGGGGCGGTCCAGCGTCTGGATCACGTCGAACAGGGAGAGCGCCTCGCGCACCTTGTTGGTCTGCAGCGGGCCGATGAGATGCAGTTCGAGACCGGGATGGGCCGCGCGCAGCGCCGGCCATTTGCCCGCCGTCTCCTGTACCCGGTTCTCGCCGAAGCGTCGCTGGCCGGCGGCGATGACCGGGGCGATAGCCTCCGGGCCGAAGGTCTTCGACACCGCGATCAACTGCACCGAGGCGGGATCGCGCCCGGCATCGCGGCAGGCCTCGCGGATGCGCGCGCGCACCTCGTCCAGACGGGCGGTGATCGCCTGGGCGGCGGCGGCTTCCTCGCGGGTGGGTTCCATGGCGGTCTCCTGCTTCGGACCCCGACCAGATACGCCAATCGCGCCCGCGCGCAAACGCGGGGCCGGCGAAAACCCCGCAGCGCAGCGAAAGGTTGACCGGGAACGCGACTTGGTGCCTAGTCCGGCGCCATTACCTGAACCCTTGCGGCACTTTCTCCCACGTCCGCCTATCCAAGAAGCCTGTCCATGAGCACCGAGCGCTACAACGCCCGCGAGGCCGAGCCCCGCTGGCAGAAGATCTGGGACGAACGCGGCATCTTCCGCACCCGCAATGACGATCCGCGTCCCAAATACTATGTGCTCGAAATGTTCCCCTACCCCTCGGGGCGCATCCATATCGGCCATGGCCGCAACTATGTGATGGGCGACGTGGTGGCCCGCTTCAAGCGGATGAAGGGCTTCAACGTGCTCCACCCCATGGGCTGGGACGCTTTCGGCCTGCCGGCGGAGAATGCCGCCATCGAGCGCAAGACGCATCCGGGCGAGTGGACCTACGAGAACATCGCCACCATGCGCGAGCAGCTCAAGCTGCTCGGTCTCTCGCTCGACTGGTCGCGCGAGATCGCCACCTGCGATGTCGCCTATTATGGCGAGCAGCAGCGCATCTTCCTCGATTTCCTCAAGGGCGGCTTCGCCTATCGCCGCGAGAGCGAGGTCAACTGGGATCCGGTCGACAACACCGTGCTCGCCAATGAGCAGGTGATCGACGGGCGCGGCTGGCGTTCCGGCGCGCTGGTGGAACGGCGCAAGCTGGCGCAGTGGTTCTTCCGCATTTCCGACGCCTCGGAGGAACTACTCGCCGGGCTCGACACGCTGGAGCGCTGGCCCGACAAGGTGCGGCTGATGCAGCGCAACTGGATCGGCCGCTCGGAAGGGCTACATGTGCGCTTCGCGCTGGCCGACGCGCCCGCCGGCGTCGCCGAAAACCTGCCCCGCGAGATCAAGGTCTACACCACCCGGCCGGACACGCTGTTTGGCGCCGCCTTCCTCGCGCTTTCCCCCGGCCACCCCGTGACCGAGCGGCTTGCCGCCGGCAACCCGGCGCTGGCGGCCTTCGTCGAGGAATGCCGGCGCGGCGGCACCTCGACCGCCGAGATCGAGACCCAGGAGAAGATGGGCTTCGACACCGGGCTGAAGGTGCGCCATCCGCTGGGCGGGCCGGAACTGCCGGTCTATGTCGCCAATTTCGTGCTGATGGAATACGGCACCGGCGCCATTTTCGGCTGCCCGGCGCATGACCAGCGCGACCACGACTTCGCCAGCAAATACGGTCTGCCGATCATCCCGGTCGTGCTGCCGCCCGATGTCGACCCGGCGAGCTTTTCGGTGGCGGAGGCGCCCTATGAGGGCGAGGGCGTGCTGTTCAATTCCGGCTTCCTCGACGGGCTCACCGTGCCGGCGGCGAAGGAGAAGGTGGCGCTGCGGCTGGAGAACGAGATTCTCGGCACCGCCCCCGTCGGCGAGCGGGCGGTGAATTACCGCCTGCGCGACTGGGGGATTTCGCGCCAGCGCTATTGGGGCTGCCCGATCCCGATCATCCATTGCGATTCCTGCGGCCCGGTGCCGGTGCCGGACGACCAGCTTCCCGTGAAGCTGCCGGAGGACGTGTCCTTTGACCAGCCCGGCAACCCGCTGGACCGCCACCCGACATGGAAGCATGTGAACTGCCCGCGCTGCGGCGCGCCGGCCCGGCGCGAAACCGACACCATGGACACCTTCGTCGATTCCTCCTGGTATTTCGCCCGCTTCGCCGCCGAACCCGGCGCCGCGCCGCTGGAGAAGGGCGCCGCCGATCACTGGCTGCCGGTCGACCAGTATATTGGCGGCATCGAGCACGCGATCCTGCATTTGCTCTATTCCCGCTTCTTCATCCGCACGCTGAAGAAGCTCGGCCGCGTCTCCATCGCCGAGCCCTTCGCCGGACTGTTCACCCAGGGCATGATCGTCCACGAGACCTATAAGGATGCGGCCGGGCGCTGGCTGTTCCCCGAAGAGGTGGAGCGCGACGCCGACGGCCGGCCGGTGAAGATCGGCACCGGCGAACCGGTGACCATCGGCGCGCCGGAGAAGATGTCGAAGTCGAAGAAGAATGTCGTGCCGCCGGAAGTGGTGGCCGACACCTATGGCGTCGACAGCGCGCGCTGGTTCATGCTCTCCGATACCCCGCCCGAGCGCGACAGCGAATGGACGGACAAGGGCATCGAGGGCGCCTGGCGCTTTGTGCAGCGCGTGTGGCGCCTTGTGGGCGACACCGTCGCGCTCGTGCCCGAGGCGGCGGCGCGGCCGGATGATTTCGGTGCCGAATCGCTCGCGCTGCGCCGTGCCGCGCACCGGCTGGCGGCGCAGGTCGCCGAGGATATCGAGCGGCTGCGCTTCAACGTCGCCGTGGCGCGGGTGCACGCTTTCGCCAATGAGTTCGGCGATGCCCTCGCCGCCGTGCGCAAGAGCGCGGCCGGCGCGCTGGCGCCCGACCTCGCCTTCGCCCTGCGCGAGGCGGCGGGCTTCCTCGTCGCGGTGGTGGCGCCGATGGTGCCGCATCTGGCGGAAGAATGCGGCGAGGTGCTGGGCACGGGCGGGCTGATCGCCGAGGCCGGCTGGCCGCAGGTGGAGCCCGCTCTGCTGGTGGACGACAGCGTGACGCTGCCGATCCAGATCAACGGCAAGCGCCGCGGCGAAATCGTGGTGGCGAAGGATGCCAGCCCCGCCGAGGTGGAGAAGGCGGTGCTGGCGCTCGATCTGATCGCCCAGGCCCTCGACGGACGCGCCCCGAAGCGTATCATCGTCGTGCCGCAAAGGATTGTGAATGTCGTCGCCTGACCGGAGGAACACGATGCCCGCACGAAGCCACCCGCGACGCCGCCTGATCGGTCTCGCCGGGGCGGGCCTGCTCGCCCTTTCCACGGCGGGCTGCTTCCAGCCCATGTATGCGGAGACGACCCCCGGCCAGGGCTCGTCCCTGCAGGAAAGCCTCAGCCAGGTGGAAGTGGTGTTCGCGCAGGGCCGCGTCGCCGACGAGGTGCGCAACGACCTGATTTTCGCCCTCACCGGCGGCGCCGGCAACCCGGCCGGCGCTCCCTACCGGCTGGTGCTGAACGTGAACAGCCGCACCACCCAGGCCTCGGTGGTAAGCCCGCTGACCGGCCTGCCGGAAGTCGAGATCGTCTCGGTCGATGTGAGCTGGCAGCTCTTCGAGGCAGGCAACACCAAGACCCCGCTGCGTACCGGCAAGGCCAGCGGTAAGGCCTCGCTCGACAGCGGCTATCAGCGCTTCGCCCGCGCCCGCGCCATTCGCGACGCGGAGAACCGCTCCGCCTCGGTGGCCGCTGATTCGATCAAGAGCCAGCTTGCCTCCTATTTCTACACCGGCGGCCCGCGGACGGCCGCGCCGGGTGCTGCCACCACGGGTGCTGCCCCTGCAGGCGCTGCGCCCGTCACCGCCGCGCCGCTCGCTCCGGCCGCCAAGAGCTGAGCCGGCTATGGTGGCCGTGCGGCCGGGCGATGTCGAGGCGACGCTGAGCCGGCTCGATCCGCTGCGCCCCGTCCTGCTGTTGTTCGGGCCTGATAGCGGGCTGGTACGCGAGCGCGCCAAGTCTTATCTCGCCCGCGCCAGCGCCGGCTCCGACGATCCGTTCGGTCTCGTCCGGCTCGACGGCGACGAGATTTCCGGCGATCCCGGCCGGCTGGTCGACGAAGCCGGCACGGTGGCGCTGTTCGGCGGGCGCCGGGTGGTGTCGCTGCGCGTGGGCAGCCGAAATGTTTTGCCGGCGGTGGAAGCGCTGCTCGCCTCCCCGCCGCAACAGGCGATCGTCGTCATCGAGGCCGGCGACCTCAAGCGCGGCCAGGGCCTGCGGGCCTTGTGCGAAGCCTCGCCGCATGCTCTCGCCATTGCCTGCTACAGCGATACGGAACGCGATCTTAGCCGGCTGGTCGACACGATGGTGGCGGAGGCCGGCCAGCAGATCGACCGCGACGCGCGCGGCGAGCTGCTCTCGTTGCTCGGCGGCGACCGCATGGCCTCGCGCGGCGAGATCGCCAAGCTGCTGCTTTACGCCGCCGGCGAGCCGCGCATCACCAGCGCGCATGTGCGCGCCATTGTCGGCGACGCCTCCAGCCTCGCCCTGGACGAGATCGCCGACGCCACTTTCGCCGGCCAGCCGGCAGACATGGCCGCCGCCTTCGCCAAGGCGACGGCCGAGGGCATGCGCGCCGATATCGTGCTGGGGGCGGTGTGCCGGACGGCGCAGACGCTGCACCAGATGCGGCTGGCCATCGAGGCCGGCGGTTCGGTCGAGCGGGCGGTGGAAGGCGCGCGCCCCACCATCCATTTCCGCCGCAAGCCGCTGATCGAGAAGGCGCTGCGCGGCTGGAACACGGCACGGCTGGAGACAGCGTTGTTCGCGCTCGACGACGCGCTGCTGGCCGCGCGGCGCAATGCCGCCCTCGGCCCGGCCATTGCCGAGCGGGTTCTGCTGCAGATGGCGGCGCAGGCGCGGCGCGGCTGAAGATCAGCCGCCGGCGAGACGCCGGCAGACCTCATCCAGCTGATCGAGCGAGGAATAGCGGATGCGGATCTCGCCCGCCTCGCCATCATGCTTGAGCGTGACCGCCAGCCCCAGCTCGTCCGACAGCCGACGCTGCAGCGCGGCGGTGTCGGCATCGAGCGCGGGATGCTTCGGCTTCTTCGCCGGCTTGCCGGCGGCTTCCGCCTTGGCGACGTTGAGTTCCTGCGCCAGCGCCTCGATGGCGCGCACATTCATGCCCTGGTCGACAATCGCCCGCGCCAGCGCTTCGGGATCGTCCTGCGTCAGCAGCGCGCGGGCATGGCCGGCGGAGAGGCGGCCATCGGCCAGATACGCCTTCACTGGCTCCGGCAGGCGCAGCAGCCGCATCGTATTGGCGACATGGCTGCGGCTCTTGCCGATGACGCGGGCGAGATCGTTCTGCGAATAGCCGAACTGGTCGGCCAGCGACTGATAGCCCGCCGCTTCTTCCAGGGGGTTGAGATCGGCGCGCTGGACATTCTCGATGATGGCGATCTCAAGCGCCTCGCGGTCATTGACCTCGACGACGACGATCGGCACCTCGTGAATGGCCGCCCGCTGGGCGGCGCGCCAGCGGCGCTCACCGGCGACGATCTCATAGGAGTCGCGCTCGCCCGCCACCTGGCGCACGACGATGGGCTGGATGATGCCGCGCTCGCGAATGGAGGCAGCGAGATCCTCGAGGTCGGCCTCGGCGAAGCTGCGGCGCGGGTTGCGCGGATTGGCGCGCAGGAAGGCGAGCGGCACCTTGCGCGCGCCGCCGGGCGTCCGGTTGCGGTCATTCGCCGCCCCGGCATCCTCGCCCATATCGCCGATCAGCGCGGCGAGGCCACGCCCGAGACGCGAGCGTCCGCCGCCATCTTCCGCCATCGCCATTGCCGCCTCCCCTTACGCCGCCGCGACGCGCAGGCTGCGCTCGCGCTGGATTATTTCGGATGCGAGACGAAGATAGGCCTGCGAGCCCACGCATTTGAGATCGTAGAGCAGCACCGGCTTGCCATAGGACGGCGCCTCCGACACCCGCACATTGCGGGGAATGATGGTGTCATAGACCTTGGCGCCCATGAACTGGCGCACGTCGTCCACCACCTGGGTGGAGAGATTGTTGCGCGCGTCGAACATGGTCAGCACGATGCCATGGATGCTCAGCTCCGGATTGAGCGTGGTGCGGACCTGCTCCACCGTCTTCAGGAGCTGCGACAGCCCTTCCAGCGCGAAGAACTCGCACTGCAGCGGCACCAGAATGGCGTTCGACGCCGCCATGGCGTTGACCGTGATCAGGTTCAGCGAGGGCGGGCAGTCGATCAGCACATAGGTGTATTCGGGATCGTTTCGTTCCCGTTCGGACCCTGTGGCCGGCGCGTTGAGCCGGCGGATGGCGTCGCGCAGGCGATAGGCGCGGTCGCGCTGGCTGGCGAGTTCCAGCTCGATGCCCGACAGGTCCAGCGTCGAGGCGGCGATGTGCAGGCGCGGCACGGCGGTTTCCAGCACCGCCTCGCGCAGCTCGATATCGCCGGTCAGCACGTCATAGGTCGAGACGCGGCGGCTACGGCGATCAATGCCGAGGCCGGTGGAGGCGTTACCCTGCGGGTCGAGGTCGATGATCAGCACCGTCTCGCCAATGGCGGCGAGCGCCGTGCCGAGATTGATCGCCGTCGTGGTCTTGCCCACCCCGCCCTTCTGATTGGCGAGGGCGAGTACGCGGGGCACCGGCCGGGGCGCGGCGGGAGCGAGCGAGGCCTCATTCATGATGGTCACCCTGCGAGAAGTTCGTGCCAAACGGGGTTCCGGCACCAGCGTCGGCGGCAAGCGGGACGGCACGGCGGACGATCAGGACATGCCCGCCGCCACCCGTCAGGCTAGCCGTAATGTCAGCGTCGATTCTCCAAGATTTAGCTGACTCGGTCAATTCGTTATCAACATCTTGTCCCTTCAGGAACAGCCCGGTCGCTCCCTGTGCAAGGAAGGGCGCGGCGAGGTCGAGCAGGCGCGGCAATGGCGCAAGCGCGCGCGCCGAGACCACCTCGACACCCGCGGCGATGCGCGGCGCCACCTGCTCGATGCGGGACGGAATCACCGTGACGGGAAGATCCGCCAGCCGCGCCGCCTCGCGCAGAAACGCCGCCTTGCGGCTGTCGCTTTCCACCAGCGTCACATCGGACTCCGGCCGCTCCGCCAGAGCGGCGGCCACCACCAGGCCGGGAAAGCCGCCGCCCGAGCCGAGATCGACCCAGCGCCGCACCGTCCCGGCCAGCGGCACGAGCTGCAAGGAATCCGCGACATGGCGGGTCCAGATCACCGGCAGGGTCGCCGGGGCGACGAGGTTGATGGTGCGCTGCCATTTTTCCAGCAGCGTGACGATGGTGTCGAGCCGCGCCTCTGTTTCACGTGAAACAGGGATCAGGCTCAAGGCGCGGGCACGGTCGGACGAATCGCTCTGGGACATGCCGCAGTCTAACGCAGCCGGGCGGCGGGATCAGCCGCCCCGCGCCACCGCCACACCGCTTTACGACACACGCCGGGCATGGGCGGCAAGCAGCGCCAGCGCCGCCGGGGTCATACCGTCAATGCGACCCGCCTGGCCAATGGTACGGGGCCGAATCGATTCCAGCTTGGCCTTGATCTCATTGGAGAGACCGGCCAGCCCACGGTAATCCATCTCCGCCAATTCGGCCGTTTCCTCCCGGCGGAAGGCGGCGATGTCGGCCTCCTGCCGATGCAGATAGACGGCGTATTTGGCGTCGATCTCGACCTGCTCGCCAATACGGCTGTCTTCGGCGCCCGCCTCCGGCCAGATGCGGCAAATATCGACCCAGCCGACATGCGGATAGGATAGCAGGTCGAAGGCGCTGCGCCGCTGGCCGTCGCGGTTGAGGCTGAGACCGTGCCGGTCCCCCTCCCCCGGGGTGATGGAAACAGAACGCGCCCACTGCGTCACCCGGCCAAGCGCCTCGTGCCGGGCGGCGAAATGCGCGCGGCGGGCCGGGCCGACAAGCCCCAGGGCTTCGCCTTTACCGGTCAGCCGCTGGTCGGCATTGTCGGCACGCAGCGACAGGCGGTATTCGGCGCGCGAGGTGAACATGCGGTAGGGCTCGCTTACCCCGCGGGTGACGAGATCGTCGATCATCACACCGATATAGGCCTCGGCCCGGTCGAAGGTCGCGCCGTCCTGGCCACCGGCGCGGCGCGCGGCATTGAGCCCCGCGACCAGCCCCTGCGCGGCAGCTTCCTCATAGCCCGTCGTGCCGTTGATCTGACCGGCAAGGAACAGGCCGCGCGCCTTGCGTACCTCCAGCGTCGGCTCCAGCTCGCGCGGGTCGACATGGTCATATTCGATGGCATAGCCGGGACGCAGCACCTCGACCCGTTCCAGCCCCGGAATGGTCGCGAGCAACTGGCGCTGCACCTCTTCCGGCAGCGAGGTGGAAATGCCGTTGGGATAGACCGTGGGATCGTCCAGCCCCTCCGGCTCCAGGAAAATCTGGTGCCCGTCCCGTTCGCCGAAGCGGACGATCTTGTCCTCGATGGAGGGGCAGTAGCGCGGGCCGACGCTCTGGATGTTGCCGGAATACATGGCCGAACGCGCGATATTGGCACGGATCACCGCATGGGTTTCCGGCGTGGTGCGGGTGATGCCGCACATCACCTGGGGGTTGGTGATTGCCGTGGTGAGGGCGGAAAACGGCTCCGGCGGCGTGTCGCCCTCCTGCATCTCCAGGCCGGCCCAATCAATGGTACGGCCGTCGAGACGCGGCGGCGTCCCGGTCTTCAGCCGGCCAAGCCGCAGACCGAGCGCGGCCAGCGACGAGGAAAGGCCACGCGCCGGCGCCTCCCCCATCCGCCCGGCCGGGATCTGCCGGCCGCCGATGTGGATCAACCCGTTGAGAAAGGTTCCCGTGGTGATGACGATGGTGCCGGCCGCGACATGGCGGCCATCCGCCAACACCAGCCCAGCGACGCGGCCGTCCCGCAGAATCAGCCGGTCGGCTTCGCCTTCGACCACCGATAGGTTCGGCTGCGAATCGATTTCGCGCTGCATCGCCTGCGCGTAGAGCTTGCGGTCGGCCTGGGCGCGCGGCCCGCGCACCGCTGGCCCCTTTCGCCGGTTGAGCAGTCGGAACTGGATGCCGCCCTGATCGGCGACGCGGCCCATCAGCCCGTCCAGCGCGTCGATCTCGCGCACGAGATGACCTTTGCCGAGCCCGCCGATCGCCGGATTGCACGACATGGTGCCGAGCGTGGCGTGGCTGTGCGTCACCAGCGCGGTGCGGGCGCCAAGCCGGGCGGCGGCGGCCGCCGCCTCGGTGCCGGCATGCCCGCCACCGACGATGACGACGTCGAAGCGAAGATCGGGAGATACGGAAGCGCTGGTCATGGGCTCGCGAATTTCTGCCGCGTCGCTGAAAGCACGCGCACGGATCGGCCGGCAAAGGGAGAGCGCTGTTTGAGCCAGCGTTTCGCCGTTCCGTCAAGTCGCGGAGTCGGCGGTCTTCGCGGTGGAGAACGGGCTGGGCTGATTCACGTGAAACATTTCGTTTACGAATCGGCCCCGGTGCGGCCGGTGTTTCACGTGAATCCCCCGGCTGCGCGAGCGCCTATTTGCCGATGCAGAATTCGCGGAACACGACATCGAGAAGATCCTCGACACCGATGGCGCCGGTCATCCGCCCGAGCGCGCGGGCGGCGAGGCGCAGTTCCTCGGCGAGCAATTCGTCGTCGAGATCGTCCCAGCGTTCCAGGGCCACAAAGAGATGGCCGCGCGCTTCCTCCGCACTGGCGCGATGGCGGGCCCGCAGCAACGCCGGATGCTCCCCCGCCGCCCGCGCGGCGATGAAGCGGCCGAGGGCGCCCGTGAGTTCTTCCAGCCCCTCGCCGCGCGCGGCGGACAGCGTGAGATGATCGCTGGCCCACGCAACGTCGAG
Source organism: Ancylobacter sp. IITR112 (assembly GCF_041415945.1). NCBI lineage: Bacteria > Pseudomonadati > Pseudomonadota > Alphaproteobacteria > Hyphomicrobiales > Xanthobacteraceae > Ancylobacter > Ancylobacter sp. IITR112. Next base: position 3,817,395 of record NZ_JBGCUS010000001.1, read on the forward strand.
CGCGGGGGAACCCTCCGCCCGGTCGACCTTGTTGCCCAGCAGCCAGAGCGGCGCCTCCGCCGTCACGGGGGCCTCCGCCGGCGCGGGGCCGTCGGTCAGATCGTGCACCCAGAGCACGAGGTCGGCTTCCGCCATGCGGGCGCGGGCGCGGCGAATGCCCTCGGCCTCCACGCGGCTTTCCGCCTCGCGCAGCCCGGCCGTGTCGACCAGCGTCGCCTTGTGGCCGTCAAGGTCGAGCGCGACTTCCAGCAGGTCGCGCGTGGTGCCCGGCTCGTCGGAGACGATGGCGACTTCGCGCCGGGCGAGCGCGTTGAGCAGGGAGGACTTGCCGGCATTGGGCAGGCCCGCAATGGCGATGAGCGCGCCCTCGCGCACCAGCGCACCGCGCCGGTCCGCCAGCGCGCGGGTGAGCTCTTCCAGAAGCGCGGCCACTTCCGGCTTCGCCAGAGCCCGCGCCCCCGCCGGCACATCGTCCTCATCGGCGAAGTCGATGCCGGCTTCCACCAGCGCCATGGCGCGGATGAGCCGGGCGCGCCAGGCTTCCACCTGCTGGCCGAGATGGCCGAAGGCATGGGCGAAGGCGAGCCGGCGCTGCGCCTGTGTCTCCGCCGCGATGAGGTCGGCGAGGCCTTCGGCCTCCGTCAGGTCCATCCGCCCGTTGAGAAAGGCGCGACGGGTGAACTCCCCCGCCTGCGCCGGCCGCACCCCCGGCACGGAGAGCACGGCGGCGAGCACCGCGGCGACGACGGCGCGGCCGCCATGGATCTGCAGCTCCGCCATGTCCTCGCCGGTGGCGCTGCGCGGAGCCGGGAACCACAAGGCGAGCCCCTGGTCGAGCACCTCCCCGGTGGCAGGATCGCGAAGCCGGGCGAGCTGGGCGCGGCGCGGCTCCGGCACCCGCCCCGCCAGCGCTGCGAGCGCCGCCCCGGCCTGCGGGCCGGAGAGGCGAATGACCGCCACCGCCCCGCCCGTGCCGGAAGAGACCGCCGCGATGGTATCGCCCAGCGTCCCGCCCCCCGCCCCGCCGGCAAGACCGGTCGCCTTTGCGTCGGCCGCGATTGCGCTATTTTTCTGCACGTCCACCCGCTACGCCCTATCTGTTGAATCGGCCGCCGTGACCGGCCGCCACGATACCCCGTCCCAAGCCGGAGCGTCATCTTGCCCAACCAGCTCGCCGCCGCCGCCAGCCCCTATCTGCTCCAGCACAAGGACAACCCCGTCGACTGGTGGGAATGGACGCCGGAGGCCTTCGCGGAGGCGGGCCGCAGCAACCGGCCGATCCTTCTCTCCATCGGCTACGCCGCCTGCCATTGGTGCCATGTGATGGCGCATGAAAGCTTCGAGGACGCGGCGACGGCGGCGGTGATGAACGAGCTGTTCGTCAACATCAAGGTCGATCGCGAGGAGCGGCCGGAGGTGGACCAGATCTACATGGCGGCGCTGCAGCAGCTCGGCGTGCAGGGGGGATGGCCGATGACCATGTTCCTCGACCCCGAGGGCGCGCCCTTCTGGGGTGGCACCTACTTCCCCAAGGAGGCGCGCTATGGCCAGCCCGCCTTCACCGATGTGCTGAGGACCATGGCGAACGCCTATGCCTCAGGCGATCCGCGCATCGCCCAGAACCGCGTCGCCCTGCTGGAGCGGCTGCGGCAGAAGGCGCGGCCGGCGGGCCAGGTGGTGATCGGCACCAATGAGCTCGACGACATCGCCGGGCGCATTCTCGGCATCATGGACACCGAGCATGGCGGGCTGCAGGGCTCGCCGAAATTCCCCAACACGCCGTTTCTCGAACTTCTGTGGCGCGGCTGGGAACGCACCGGCCGGCAAAAGCTGCGCGACGCGGCGCTGCACGCGCTGGACGGCATGAGCGAGGGCGGCATCTACGACCATATCGGCGGCGGCTATTCCCGCTACAGCGTCGATGACCGCTGGCTGGTCCCGCATTTCGAGAAGATGCTCTACGACAATGCGCAGATCCTCGACCTGCTCGGCCTCGCCTATGCCGAGACCGGCGCCGAGCTTTTTCGCGCCCGCGCCATCGAGACGGTGGGCTGGCTGCAGCGGGAGATGATGACCGAGGGCCGCGCCTTCGCCGCCAGCCTCGACGCCGATTCCGAAGGCCATGAGGGCCGCTATTATGTCTGGACGCTGAAGGAGGTGCTGGACGCCCTGGGGGCGCAGGACGCGGAATTCTTCGCCCGCCATTACGACATCGCCCCGTTCGGCAATTGGGAGGGCGTGTCGATCCCCAACCGGCTGAAGGAGATGGAGCGCTCCGGCGCCGACGAGATGCGGCTCGCCCTATTGCGCGACAAGCTGCTCGCCGTGCGGGAAAAGCGCGTGCCGCCCGGTCGCGACGACAAGGTGCTCGCGGACTGGAACGGGCTGATGATATCCGCGCTGGTCGGCGCCGCGCCGCGCTTCGACCGGGCGGAATGGGTGACGCTGGCGGCGGACGCCTTCCGTTTCATCGCCGAATCGATGGTAAAGGACGGGCGGCTCGGCCATAGCTGGCGCGCGGGGCGGCTGGTGTTCCCCGGTCTTGCCTCGGATTACGCGACGATGATCGGCGCCGCGCTGGCCCTGGCGGAAGCGACGGGCGAGCGGCCTTATCTCGACCAGGCGGTGGCGTGGCAGGGGATGCTGGAGCGGCACCATGCGGCCGAGACCGGCGGCTATTACCTTACCGCCGACGACGCCGAAGGGCTGATCCTGCGCCCGGACGCCACCGCCGATGATGCGGTGACCAACCCGCAGGCGCTGATCGCCCGCAACCTGGTGCGGCTGGCGACGCTGACCGGCGATGACACCTATCGGGCCCGCGCCGATCGCCTGTTCGACGCGCTGCTGCCGCGCGCCGCGCCTAATCTTTATGGTCATGCCGGCCTGCTCAACGCGCTCGACACAAGGCTGCGGGCGCGCGAGGTGGTGGTGATCGGCGCAGGCGCGGAGGCGGACGCGCTGGCGGACGCCGCCCGGCGGATGCCGCTGGTTGATATCAACGTGCAGCGCGTGGCCGGCCCCTCCACCCTGCCCGCCGATCACCCGGCGCGGGCAAAGGCCGAAAGCGTGCTGAGCGGAAGCGTCGGCACCAGCGGACCGACGGCCGCTTTTGTCTGCGCCGGCGGTAGTTGCTCGCTCCCCGTTACGGAGGTGAATCGACTGGAGGAGTTGCTGCGCGGCGGCTGAAGCGCGGCGGCCGATGGGAGTTCTCCCGGCTTGGCTCGCATGGGCGGACGGTGTTCGCTGCGCCTGCGGCGTCTTTAGGTCAAACCGCGCCGCGCGACAGCCTTTGTGAGTAAGTCTGTGGATAATCCGGGGAGAAAAAGCCCCACCCCCGCGCAAATCAACAGAAATGGCCGCTGGCGGGCGTTTCGGCTTTTACGATGGATGGATCGGACGACACGCCTTTCGCCTGCCCTGAGTCATTTCTGAGGGCCATCATTTCGTAAGCGAAATGATGCGTCTTTGGCAAATTAGCAAGAAATACTGGCGAATTTGCCCTCGTTATTGCAGACGGGCAATCAGCGCCGCTGACGCCGCATGCCGGGACGATTATCCGTGTCCAGCCGGCTGAACTTCACATTGGCCAGCATCAGCGGCACCACCAGCATCAGCGCCCCGGCAAGATCGGCCTGCAGCACATAGCCAAGGCCGAGTTCCTCCCGCACCGCCGGCCCGATGACCGGGTCGGCAAAATCGGCGATCAGGCTGGCGACGAACAGGGCGGTGGGCAGCCACACGGCGAGGGGCAGCCACCAGCGCCGGCAGGCCATGACCCAGCTCAGCGCGGCAATGCCGATGACGAACAGCCAGAGTTCCGCTGTCGGCGGCTCGCGTTCCGCGACGCCGGCCTGCACCGGCCTCACCAGAAGCAGGGTGAGGGGAAGCGCCATGACGGAAAGCCGGTAGAACTGCCCTGCCCTCATGCCCGCCTCCCCGCGGTCTGCTTTCGGCTTTGCGCCTTAGGTATTCATTGAATCGAAGAAGTCGCCATTGGTCTTGGTCTGGCGCAGCTTGTCGACCAGGAACTCGATCGCGTCGACCGTGCCCATCGGGTTGAGAATGCGGCGCAGGACGTACATTTTCTTCAAAACGTCGGCCGGCACAAGCAGCTCTTCCTTGCGCGTGCCCGAGCGGGTGATGTCGATCGCCGGGAAGACGCGCTTGTCCGACACCTTGCGGTCGAGAATGACCTCGGAATTGCCGGTGCCCTTGAACTCTTCGAAGATCACTTCGTCCATGCGCGAGCCGGTATCAACCAGCGCGGTGGCGATGATGGTGAGCGAGCCGCCCTCTTCGATGTTGCGCGCCGCGCCGAAGAAGCGCTTGGGCCGCTGCAGCGCATTGGCATCGACACCGCCGGTCAGCACCTTGCCCGACGACGGCACCACCGTGTTGTAGGCGCGGCCGAGGCGGGTGATGGAGTCCAGAAGGATGACAACGTCGCGCTTATGCTCGACCAGACGCTTGGCCTTCTCGATCACCATTTCCGCGACCTGCACATGGCGCTGGGCTGGTTCGTCGAAGGTGGAGGACACCACCTCGCCCTTCACCGAGCGCTGCATGTCGGTGACTTCCTCCGGCCGCTCGTCGATGAGCAGCACGATGAGGTAGCACTCGGGATGATTTGTCGTGATGGACTGGGCGATGTTCTGCAGCAGCACCGTCTTGCCGGTGCGCGGCGGCGCAACGATGAGGCCGCGCTGGCCCTTGCCGATGGGCGCCACGACATCAATGACGCGGGCCGAGAAATCCTTGCGGGTCGGGTCTTCGATTTCCAGCTTCAGCCGCTCATCGGGATAGAGCGGGGTGAGGTTGTCGAAGTTGATCTTGTGCCGGATCTTGTCCGGGTCCTCGAAATTGATCGTATTGACCTTGAGGAGGGCGAAGTAGCGCTCCCCATCTTTCGGGGAGCGGATCTGGCCTTCGACCGTGTCACCGGTGCGCAGGCCGAAGCGGCGGATCTGGCTGGGCGAGACGTAAATGTCGTCGGGGCCGGGGAGGTAGTTGGCGTCCGGGGAGCGCAGGAAGCCGAACCCGTCGGAGAGGATCTCGACCACGCCCTCGCCGATGATATCGGTGTCGCGGGCGGCGAGCTGCTTGAGAATGGCGAACATCAACTCCTGCTTGCGCAGCGTGCTGGCGTTCTCGACCTCAAGTTCCTCGGCGAACACCAGAAGTTCGGCGGGATTCTTGGACTTGAGGTCCTGGAGCTTCATTTCCCCCATGGGAAAAGGCCTCGATATCTAAATGTGGGCGTACCCGGCCGGAAAAACCCGCCGAAACGACAAAAGGTGGGAAGTGCTGGTCTGCGGACCCAGGCCGAGGGGATCGGCTTCTTATCCGGCACACCGTGCGGCATCGGGGAAGATGCCCGCCTGAACGGAGCGACAGCCAGCTTCGTGGAGTTCGCGCACCATAGGCAAAGGCACGATTCGGCGCAAGTGCGCCGCGTGACGCTTTGAACCGCTCAAAATGGCTTTACGATGACCATGATGACAATGCCGATCATCAGCAGTGTCGGCACCTCGTTCATGATGCGGTAGAAGCGCGCCGGACGGACATTGCGGTCGGCGGCGAAATCCTTCACCCAGCGCGACAGCGCGCCATGAAAACCGCTCATCCCCAGCACCAGCGCCAGTTTCACGTGAAACCAGCCCGAGGCGAACCAGCCGCCGTCCCAGGCGAGCCACACCCCGGCGAGCCAGGCGACGATCATCGCCGGGTTCATGATCGCCTTGAGCAGGCGGCGTTCCATCACCTTGAAGGTTTCCGACTGCGGCGAGCCCTTGGGCGCGTCGGAGTGATAAACCATCAGCCGCGGCAGATAGAGCATGCCGGCCATCCACGAGATGATGGCGAGCACATGCAGCACCTTGATCCACTCATAGAGCATCGAGACTACAATCGCTCCGTTTCCAACGCTTCCATGACCGGGCCTGGCCCGGCCATCCACGTCTTGCGCCGGCCCGGTCGTGGATGCCCGGCTCAAGGCCGGGCATGACGGCCCGTGCGCGTGGCCTGCCTCAACCGCCGCGAATCCGCGCGATCATCCGTTCGACATGGGCGATGGGCGTTTCCGGGCGGATGCCATGGCCGAGATTGAACACATGCGAGGCGCCGCGGAAATCCGCCAGGATCGCGTCTATGGCGTTATCGAGCGCCGCGCCGCCGGCGATCAGGGTGAGCGGGTCGAGATTGCCCTGCAGCGCGCATTTCGCTCCCAGCGCATAACGCGTTGCCTTGCGGTCGGCGGTCCAGTCGAGGCCCACCGCGTTCACGCCCGTGGCCTCAACCATCTCGGTGAGGCCGGACAGCGTCGCCCCCTTGGGAAAGGCGATGATGCGCGCGCCGGGCACCTCGGCCCGCACGGCAGCGACGAGGCGGGCGATCGGGTCGATCGACCAGCGGCGGAAGCTCTCGGGATCGAGCACCCCGGCCCAGCTATCGAAAATCTGCACCGCATCGGCGCCCGCCTTGAGCTGGCCCACGAGATAGCGGGCGGAGGTTTCCACCAGCAGGTCGATCAGCGCGGTGAAAAAGGCGGGATCGGTCAGCGAGGCGAGGCGGGCGGGCGCCTGGTCCGGCGTGCCGCGCCCGGCGATCATATAGGTCGCCACCGTCCAGGGCGCGCCGCAGAAACCGAGCAGCGCCGTCTCGCGCGGCAATTCGGCGCGGATGCGGCTGACCGCTTCCAGCACGCGGTCGATCTTGTCCGGGTCGAGCGTCTGGCGCAGCGCGGCGAGTTCCGCGCCGGTGGTGACGGGGGAAAGGCGCGGGCCCTCGCCGGCCGCGAAGGTCAGCGGGCAGCCGAGGGCGTGCGGCACGACGAGAATGTCGGAGAACAGGATCGCCGCATCAAAGCCGAAGCGGCGGATCGGCTGCAGCGTCACCTCGACGGCATGATCCGGCGTGTAGCACAGTGTGAGGAAATCTCCGGCCTTGGCCCGTACCTCGCGATATTCCGGGAGATAGCGGCCGGCCTGGCGCATCATCCAGATCGGCGTGCGGGAGGGCACGCGCCCGTCCAGCGCCTGCAGCAGGATCGGCTCGTCCTGCACGCTCGCCCCCTGGGGGGAACTTTCCATTCCGGCGCTTTCCGTCACGTTGTCCCCTGCCTCTTCATACTTCTTTAAGCACTTTGAATAGAAGGTTGTCTGTGTAGTGAGCAGGGGATTAGACATCTTCCTCGTTCCCCACAACACGCCCCCAGCCGCGTCGCTTCCGCGCGGGCCGGCGTGTGCGGCAAATTTGAGTGCCGTGAGGCAGTTACACGCGGCGTACGGATTTATCCACGCAGTTCGCCGCAGGCGCGTTGATTCAGCGCACAGGGTCTCGCCTGTGGAGGAAAAAGCCCGCTATCCCCAGGGCTCCCCTTGCGAACGGGCAAAGGGCATGGCTTGTTCCCATCCCATGCACAGCCCTGTGGATGACCGGCGTGACTGACGCCCCCCGCGCCTCGGAGAGCTACTACCACCTGCATCTCGTCTCGGATTCCACCGGCGAGACGCTGATCAGCGTCGGCCGGGCGGCGGCGGCGCAGTATGATCTCAAGCCGATCGAGCACATCTATCCGCTGGTGCGCTCGCACAAGCAGCTCGACAAGGTGGTGCAGGCGATCGACGAATGCCCCGGCATTGTCCTCTACACCCTCACCGATCCGGAACTGCGCAACCGGCTGAAGACCTATTGCCGCGAGCATGGCGTGCCGGTGCTCTCGGTGCTGGCGCCAGTGGTGCAATTGTTCCAGGCCTATCTCGGCGGAGCGCCGGAGCCGCGTGTCGGCGGCCAGCACCAGCTCGACGGCGATTATTTCCGCCGCATCGACGCGATGAACTTCACCGTCATGCATGATGACGGCCAGCATGTGGACGGGCTGGAAGCCGCCGACGTGGTTCTGCTCGGCATTTCCCGCTCGTCGAAGACCCCGACCAGCATCTATCTCGCCAATCGCGGCATCAAGACCGCCAATATCCCGCTGGTGCCGAGCCTGCCGGTGCCGCCGGGCCTCGCCGAACTGAAGCGCCCGCTGGTGGTCGGCCTGCTCGCCAGCGCCGACCGGGTGGTGGAAATCCGCCGCAACCGGCTGCTCGGGCTCAACGCTGCCCAAGCCGCCGATACCTATACGGACCGCGAGGCGGTGGCGGAGGAGATCGCCTTCTCCCGCCGGCTCTGCGCCCGCCATGGCTGGCCGATGATCGACGTGACTCGCCGCTCGATCGAGGAGACGGCGGCGGCGATCATCGCCCTGCTGCAGGAGCGCCGGCGCCAGCAGACCGAGAATCCGAATGGTTGAGACCGCACCGGGAAATCCGCTGTGGCGCGGTGGGGCGCCGCTCCTGCTCGCCTCCAAGAGCGCCGCGCGTCGCGCTTTGCTGGACGCCGCCCGCCTGCCCTTCGAGGCGATGAGCGTGGAGGTCGATGAGCGCGCCGTCGAGGCGCAGGCCGTGGGTGACGGCGAAGGCCCGGCGGCCGTCGCCCTCACTTTGGCGCGGGCGAAGGCGCTGGCGGGAGCGGCCGCCTATCCCGGCCGGCTCGTCATCGGCGCCGACCAGACGCTGGCGCTGGGCGATGACGCTTTCCACAAGCCCGCCGACCGTGCGGCGGCGAAGGCGCAGATCGCCCGGCTGGCGGGCCGTACCCATAGCCTGCACTCGGCCGTGGCGGTGGCGCGTGAGGGCGCCGTGCTGTGGGCGGCGGTGGAGAGCGCGCATCTCACCATGCGCCCGCTCACAGAGGAGACGATCGACGCCTATCTCGATGCCGCCGGCGCGGCCGTGCTCTCCAGCGTCGGTGGCTATCAGTTGGAGGGGCTGGGCATTCACCTGTTCACCCGTGTCGAGGGCGACCATTCGGTGATACTGGGTCTGCCGCTTCTGCCGCTGCTCGACTTTCTGCGCTCCGAAGGACTTCTGCTGTGACCCGCAACGTGGCCATTATCGGCCATCCCGTCGCCCATTCGCGCTCGCCGCTCATCCATGGCTACTGGCTGGCCCAGCACGGCATCGACGGCTCCTATGGCGTGCGCGATGTCGCGCCCGGCGATATTGCCGGCTTTTTCGCCGATTTCGCCGCCTCCGGCCTTGTCGGCGGCAATGTCACCGTGCCGCACAAGGAAGCCGCCTTCCGCGCCTGCGCGGCGCGGGACGCGGTGGCGCAGGCGCTCGGCGCGGTGAACACGATCTGGCTTGAGGACGGTGCTCTCCATGGTGCCAATACCGATGTGCACGGCTTCCTCGCCAATCTCGACGCCGCCGAGCCGGACTGGGCGCGGGCGCTGGGCGAGGCGGTGGTGCTGGGCGCCGGCGGGGCGGCGCGGGCGATTGTCTACGGGCTGCTGCAGCGCGGGGTCGACCGCGTGGTGGTGGCCAATCGGACCCTGGCGCGGGCGCAGGCGCTGCGCGACCAGTTCGGCCCGCGCGTGCTGCCGGTGGAGTGGCGCGATCTCGGCGGGCGGCTCATGGGGTGCCGTCTGCTGGTCAACACCACTTCGCTCGGCATGAAGGGCCAGCCGCCGCTCGATCTCGACCTTTCCGCCCTCTCGCCCGACGCGCTGGTGACCGACATCGTCTATGTGCCGCTGGAAACGCCGCTTTTGAGGGCCGCCAAGGCGCGCGGCCTCGCCACGGTGGACGGGCTCGGCATGCTGCTGCACCAGGCCGTGCCGGGCTTCGAGCGCTGGTTCGGCGTGCGCCCGCAGGTGACAGCGGAACTGCGCGCCCTCGCCATCGCCGACCTCAAGGCCAAGGGGCAATTCGCGTGAAGGGTCCGTTCGCGTGAGCCGTCGCCCTCCCTTCCGACTCGGCCTCACCGGCTCGATCGGCATGGGCAAATCCACCACGGCGCAGATTTTCCGCGAGCTTGGCGTGCCGGTGCACGATGCCGACGCGGCCGTTCATGCGCTTTATGGCGCCGAGGGTGTCGCCCCGGTCGAGGCGGCGTTTCCCGGCGTGACCCAGGGCGGGCGGATCGACCGCAGCCTGCTCGGCGCCCGCGTGCTCGGCGATGACGCCGCGATGAAACGGCTGGAAGCCATCGTCCATCCGCTGGTGCGCGCGCGCGAACAGGCGTTTCTCGACGCGGCGGCGCAGGCGGGCGCGCCGATCGCCGTGCTCGACATTCCCCTGCTCTATGAGACCGGTGCCGAGGAACGGGTGGACGCCGTGCTGGTCGTCAGCGCGCCGGAATCGGTGCAGCGCGCCCGTGTTCTGGCCCGGCCGGGCATGACGGCGGAGAAATTCGCCGCCATCCTCGCCCGGCAGGTGCCCGATTCGGAAAAGCGGCGGCGGGCCGACCATGTGATCGACACCGGCCACGGGCTGGAGCGGGCCCGTGCGGCGGTGGCGGCTCTGCTGGACGAGCTGCGGGCGATGCGCGGCGACGAGGAAGGGAAAAGCGATGCGTGAGATCGTGCTCGACACCGAGACCACCGGGCTCAACCCGCTGACCGGCGATCGGCTGGTCGAGATCGGCTGCGTCGAGATCTACAACCGCATCCCGACGGGGCAGGTCTACCATGTCTATCTGAACCCCCAGCGCGACATGCCGGTGGAGGCGTTCAACGTCCACGGCCTCTCGACCGAATTCCTCGCCGACAAACCGCTCTTCGCGCAGGTGGTGGACGATTTCCTCGCCTTCATCGCCGGCGATCCGCTCGTCATTCACAACGCCGCCTTCGATATCGGCTTCCTCAATGCGGAACTGGCCAAGGTCGGCCGGCCGGCGCTGAGCTTCGACCGCGTGGTCGACACGCTCGCCCTCGCCCGCCGGCGGCACCCCGGTGCGTCGAATCGTCTCGACGACCTGATGAACCGCTACGGCATCGACTCCTCCCGCCGCACCAAGCACGGGGCGCTGCTGGATTCGGAACTGCTGGCGGAAGTCTATGCCGAACTGTGCGGCGGCAAGCAGACGGCGCTGAGCCTGACCGTTTCGGAAACGACCGTCGTGGTGGTCGAAGGGCAGGTGGCGGCGCCGCTGCAGCGCCCGCGCCCGCTGGCCCCGCGCCGCAGCGCGGAAGAGGCGGCGGCGCATGCCGCCTTCATCGCTACTTTGGGCGAAAACGCCATCTGGAACGACTACACGGCCGGAAGCTGACGCCGCCGGCCGTGTCGTAAAGCGTTGGACGGTCGCGGCGGGCGCGTCAGGAAGCGAGCACGTTGCTCGGCGCCTGCTGGGCCATGCGCTGGCGATACAGCGTGACGAAGTCGACCGGGTCGATCATCAGCGGCGGGAAGCCGCCATTGCGCACCGTATCGGCGACGATCTGCCGCGCGAAGGGGAACAGCATGCGCGGGCATTCGATCAGGATGAAGGGGTGGATGGTCTCCTGCGCCACGTTCTGGGCGCGGAAGATGCCGGCATAGACCAGTTCGAGCGCGAACAGGGTCTTGCCGTTCAGCTCCGCCTTCGCTTCCACCTTCAGCTCGACCTCATATTCCGAGCCTTCGCGCAGCGGCTTGGCGCCGACATTGATCTGGATGCCGATCTGCGGCTGGCCCTTGACGACCAGCGATTCCGGCGCGCCCGGATTTTCGAAGGACAGGTCTTTCGTGTACTGCGTCAGCACCTGAAGCGTCGGCATCTGGGCGTTGTCGGTGTCAGCCATAGGTTTCTCCGTGGGGTTCGCCGGCCACCGCCAAGGGGGCGCCGGCGATGGCCGCTGGGTCGGCGATCCCGCCTCAGCCGGTCTTTCAAAGGGCGGGTGTCGCTAACACGGTTGGATGAAGCTCACAAGCGCGCGCGGCGTGCCGCGCCGGCCTCCGGCGCCTCGAACCACAACGCTTGGCGGAAGCGGGGGCGGTGATTTACTGTAGGCTCCGAGGTCCGGCCGCGCCGTTCCGCCCCGACGTGCCGTGGCGCCGATGTGATGACCCTGCGGCAGGGACGGGGTGGCGAAATCGGCCAGACGTCGTAAATAGGTCATGGGAACCGGATGGCGCGTCCTTGGCAGGCGCCGCGCGGACACCACATGATGAACAGTCCCGCGCCGGAACGGCTCCGGCGGGGCCAACAGCGGCGAACTGCGACGTGTTCGACATTTATACGATCATCTTCCTGGCCCTCGCCGTGTTCATCTTCATACGGCTGCGGAGCGTGCTGGGGCAGCGTACCGGGCGCGAGCGGCCGCCTTACGACCCCTATTCGCGCCGCGATGCCGCCAAGGCCCCGGCGGGGGCCACCGACAAGGTGGTGAATTTCCCCGGCACGGCGAGCGACAAGCCGGCGGTGCCGGCCCCGGTGGAACCGCTGGAGGAGGACGCCGATCCCGCGCCGGCGCGCTGGGCGGGCGTCGCCGAGGTCGGCTCGGCCGTCGCCAACGGGCTCGACGCCATCGCCGCGCAGGAGCGTGACTTCGACGCCCGGCACTTCCTCACCGGTGCGCGCGCGGCCTATGAGATGATCATCGTCGCCTTCGCCAATGGCGACCGCGCCAGCCTGAAGGATCTTCTCGCCCGCGACGTGTTCGACGGCTTCAGCGCCGCCATCGCCGAGCGCGAGCAGCGCGGCGAGAAGATGGACACCCAATTCGTCGGCATCGAGAAGGCGGAGATCATCGAGGCCGAGGCGCGCGGGCGCAGCGCCCAGATCACCGTCCGTTTCCTCTCCCAGCTCATTTCCGTCACCCGCGACCGCCAGGGCGGGGTGATCGACGGCGATCCCGAGCAGGTCGCCGACGTGACCGATGTGTGGACCTTCGCGCGCGAACTCGGCGCCCGCGACCCGAACTGGAAGCTGGTCGCCACCGAAGCGGCTTCGTGAGAAGATGACGGGGTGCGCATCTTTCTCGTCATCCCGGTTCTCGCCGCCCTTCTGACCGCCCCCCTCGCCGGCGAGGCAGGGGCGGCGCGCGCTTTCGTGCCTCCCCCGCTGTTTCCGCAGGCTGTGCTGGAGCCGATCGCCTTCGCCGCTCTTCCCGGCTGGGCCGGCGACGACCACGAAAAGGCTCTCGCCACCTTTCGCCGAAGCTGCGCGGTGTTGGCGAAAAAGCCCGATCTCGTCACCCCGCCCCGCCCGCTCTTCACCGCGCTGCGGCCGATCTGCGCGCGGGCAGTGCGGCTGCCGAAAAAGCCGGGCGACGCGGCGGCGCGGCGCTTCTTCGAACGCGAATTCCGCCCCTACATCATCGCCGCGCTGGACCGGCCGGAAGGGTTCCTCACCGGCTATTACGAGCCGGAAGTCGAGGGATCGCGCACCCGCTCCGACATCTTCGCCACGCCGCTCTATGCCCGGCCGACGGATCTCATCATCGAGACCCCGCCCGGCGGCGGGCCGCCGACCAACAAGAGCGGCGCCTTCCGCGAGGTCGACGGCGCGCGCGTGCCCTATTTCGACCGCGCCGCCATCGAGGACGGGGCGCTGGGCGACCGGGCCGAGGTGGTGGCCTGGGTCCGCGACCCCGCCGATGCCTTCTTCGCCCATATTCAGGGCTCGGTGCGCGTGCGCCTGCCCGATGGCGAGGTGCTGCGGCTCAACTATGACGGCCATAATGGCCAGCCCTACACGCCAATCGGCCGGCTGCTGATCGAGCGCGGGCTGGTGCCGCGCGAACAGATGTCGATGGACGCAATCCGCGCCTATATCGCCGCTCACCCGCAAGAGGGGCGCGACTTGATGCGGCAGAACCGTTCCTATGTCTTCTTCCGCGTCGCCCGCGAACTCGGCCCCGAGGACGGCGCGGTCGGCGCGCAGGGCCTGCCGCTCACCGCCGGGCGCTCGCTGGCGGTGGACAAGGCGATCCATGTCTATGGCACGCCCATCTTCCTCGACGCCGAGCTGCCGACCGGGCCGGACGGCGCGAGCCAGCCCTTCGAGCGGCTGATGATCGCGCAGGATACCGGCTCGGCGATTATCGGCCCGGCGCGCGGCGACATCTTCTTCGGCGCTGGCAAGGAGGCCGGCGCGACGGCGGGGCGGGTGCAGCATCCCGGCCGCTTCGTGCTGCTGCTGCCGCGCGCGCTCGACCCCGCGCGCGGGCATGCGCCATTGCCGAGACCCCGCCCGCCGCTTGCCGCCGCCGTGTCGGAGACGCGGTGATGACGGCGCCGACCCCTCCGGGCGGGCGCTCGCGCCGCCGCCGGCCGCTCGACGCCGAGGAAAAGGCGCTGTGGGAGCATGTCACCCGCTCGGTGACGCCGATCCGGCCGGTGAAGCGGACCAGCCTCGCACCGGCGGAGCCGCCCGAGCCGGCGGCTGACCCGGCGGCGGAAAAGCCCGCCCGCGCCGCCACGTCGGTTGCCGTGGTTGCCAAAGCCCCGCCAAAGCCGCCGGCGCCGCCACCGCTCGCCCCGCTGGAGCCGAAGCTGCGCCGCCGGCTGTCGCGCGGGGCGGAGGTCGATGCCCGTCTCGACCTGCACGGCATGACCCAGGCCGCGGCGCATGGTCGGCTGATCGGCTTTCTGCGCGCGGCGCAGGGCCAGGGTCATGGGCTCGTGCTGGTCATAACGGGCAAGGGCGAGGCGATGAGCATGCTGGCCGGCGAAGGCGGGCGCGGCGTGCTGCGCCGGCTGGTGCCGCAATGGCTCGGCGCGCCGGAACTGCGCACTATCGTGCTCGGCTTCGAGACCGCCGGGCGCGGCCATGGCGGGGAAGGCGCGCTTTATGTCCGGGTGCGGCGGCTGCGCGGAGGCCGGCCGTGACCCCCTTCGGCCGGCGCTTGCGCGAATTGCGCGCCGAGCGCGGGGTGACGCTGAGCCAGATGGCGGAGGCGATCGGGGTTTCCGCCGCCTATCTCTCGGCCCTGGAACATGGCAAGCGCGGACAGCCGACCTGGCTGATGCTCCAGCGCATCATCGCCTATTTCAACGTGATCTGGGACGAGGCCGAGGCGCTGCAGGCGCTGGCGGAGCTTTCCGACCCGCGCGTGGTGGTGGACACGTCCGGCCTCTCGCCCGAGGCGACGGAACTGGCCAATCTGCTGGCCCGCGAGATCGCCACTCTCCCGCCCGAAGCGGTGGCGGAACTGCTTGGCCGGCTCAAGATCTTGGGAAGGCCGGGGTAGCCCAAAGCATCGGTCGTCTGTCATCCCGGCCGAAGGCCAAGCCGCAGAGCCGGGATCGTCTTCCGCTTTCCAGCATGCGATCCCGGATCGGCCTTACGGCCGTCCGGGATGACGCCTTCTCCCCCCGTTTCACGTGAAACGTTGAGCCGGCTCAGCGCTCGTTCCGGCCCCGAATCAGAGGATATACCGGCTGAGATCGGTGTTGCCGGCGAGGTCGGAAACCCGCGCGCGGACATAGTCGCCATCCACCACCACCGTCTCGCCCGCCCGGTCGGGGGCGGTGAAGGAGAGTTCGTCCAGCACCCGCTCGATCACCGTCTGCAGCCGCCGGGCGCCGATATTCTCGACGCTGGCATTCACCTGCACCGCGATGTCGGCGATGGCTGCCACCGCGTCCTCGGTGATAGTCAGTTCCACCCCTTCCGTGCCCATCAGCGCCACCGACTGCTTGACGAGGCTCGCCTCGGTCTCGGTGAGGATGCGGGTGAAGTCCTCGCGGGTCAGCGCTTCCAGCTCGACCCGGATCGGCAGCCGGCCCTGAAGTTCGGGCAGCAGGTCTGACGGCTTGGAGACGTGGAAGGCGCCGGAGGCGATGAACAATATGTGGTCGGTCTTCACCGCGCCGTGCTTGGTGGAGACGGTGGTGCCCTCGATCAGCGGCAGCAGATCGCGCTGCACGCCCTCGCGCGACACGTCGGCGCCGCCGCGCCGCTCCGAGCCGGCGATCTTGTCGATCTCGTCGAGGAAGACGATGCCGTTTTCCTCCACCGAGCGGATCGCCTCCTGCACGATGGCGTCCTGGTCGATCAGCTTGTCGGCCTCTTCCGACAGCAGCAGCGGATGGGCGTCCTTCACCGTCACCCGGCGCGGCTTGGAACGTCCGCCAAAGGCCTTGCCCAGCATGTCGCCGATGGAGACCGCGCCCATCTGCGCGCCGGGCATGCCGGGAATCTCGAACATCGGCATGCCCTGATTGCCGGAGGCGATCTCGATCTCGATCTCCTTGTCGTCCAGCAGGCCGTCGCGCAGCTTCTTGCGGAAGCTCTCGCGCGTGCCGGACGAGGCGGTGGCGCCGACCAGCGCGTCCAGCACCCGCTCCTCGGCGGCGAGATGCGCCTTGGCTTCCACCCCCTTGCGGCGCACCTCGCGCACCAGGCCGATGCCGACCTCGACGAGATCGCGGACGATCTGCTCGACATCGCGGCCGACATAGCCGACCTCGGTGAACTTGGTCGCCTCCACCTTGAGGAAGGGGGCGCCGGCGAGCCGGGCGAGGCGGCGGGAGATTTCCGTCTTGCCGACGCCGGTGGGGCCGATCATGAGGATGTTCTTCGGCAGCACCTCCTCGCGGAGCTGGCCCTCCAATTGCTGGCGGCGCCAGCGGTTGCGCAGGGCGATGGCCACCGCCCGCTTGGCCTTGTGCTGGCCGACGATATAGCGGTCGAGCTCGGAGACGATTTCGCGGGGCGAGAAGCTGGTCATGATGATGATGCAATATGTGGGGTGGGAAGGGCGTTCGGATGCGGCAGGCGCCGCGCCAAACGGGCCGGAAGCACGGCGAGCACGGCCCGGCGCAGCGGATGCCACAAGGCGCTGAGCAGCAGGATGAAGGCGCCGAGCACGAAGACGGTCAGCGGCGTGGTGCTACCGGCAAAACCGCTGACCTTGATGAGCGAGGCAAAGGCGAGGCCGGCATAGGCGAGGCCGGAGACCAACAGGGCGCGGCGGTCGATCAGCACCGCGACCACGCCGAGCACGGCGAATACCGCGAGCATCGGCAGCGCGTTTCCGTCGCCCGGCGCGCCGTCCGGCCAGATGAATCCACGGATCAGCGGGTGCACGATCAGCGGCGCCGCCAGCAGATGCAGCCAGAAAGCGATGTCGGTGCGCCGCGTGAGCCGCTGCGGATCGCTCATGTCGAAGCGCATGGCGAGACCGAAGACGCCGAGGCCGCAGAGCATGAGCACCGGATTGATCGCCGCGTCGAGACCGCCCGGGGCGATGGCTGCCACCAAGCCGACCACAATGGCCACCAGCGCCGCCGCGCCGGCGGCGATTGTGATCGGCACCCGGAAGCGCCAGTAATGCAGCGTCGCGGCCGCCAGCGTCGCCAGACCGGCCAGCGCCAGCACCAGCGGATCCTCGCTGAGCGACATGAGGCTCGGGACGAGAGGGGCGATGACGCCGAACCATGCGGACGACGCCATGAACACCGAGGCGCAGAACACCACCAGCAGCACGATGCTGGGCAGGGCCATGCGCTGCATGCGGGTGAAGAATTCCGCCAGCAGCCAACTGGCCGCGCCGACCGTCGCCCACATGCCGGCCGGACCAAGCGTCTCGCCGAAATAGCCCAGCGCGCCGAGGAACAGCGCCAGCCCGATGGTGACGAAGATGTCGCCGAAGCCGGTGATGAAGCGCAGCCGCTCGTCATCCTGCGGCGGCGGGAGAATGGCGCTGGCGCTCGGCGCCAGCTCCGCTTCCAGCGCGCGCAGGCGCTCGGCCTGGTCCCGCGTGATGAGGCCGCGCTCGGTGGCGATGAGGACGGTGCGTTCCGAGATCGTCACCCGATCGTCTCCACCACCACATTCTGGTTGGTGTAGATGCAGATATCGGCGGCGATGGCGAGGCTCTTGCGCACGATGGTCTCCGCGTCCTTGCCGCTGTCGGCCAGCGCGCGCGCCGCCGCCAGCGCGAAGCCGCCGCCCGAGCCGATGGCGGCGATGCCATTCTCCGGCTCCAGCACATCGCCCGTGCCGGTGAGCACCAGCGTCACCTGGGCGTCGGCGACGATCATCATCGCTTCCAGCCGGCGCAGATAGCGGTCGGTGCGCCAGTCCTTGGCCAGTTCGACGCAGGCGCGCTGCAACTGGCCGGGATACTGCTCCAGCTTGGCTTCCAGCCGCTCGAACAGGGTGAAGGCGTCCGCCGTGGCGCCGGCGAAGCCGCCGATCACATCGCCCTTGCCCAGCCGGCGCACCTTGCGGGCATTGGATTTCATCACCGTGTTGCCGAGCGTCACCTGCCCGTCGCCGCCAATGGCGACGCGCCCTTCGGCGCGGACGGAGACGATGGTGGTGCCGTAGATCGTGTCGGGGGAATGGGTCATGAAGGGCTCCGGTCGAGGCTCCTTACTTAAGGCCTGAAAGCCGGGGCGCAACTCGCCGCGTGCGCCGTCGGGCCGCTCGCCGCCGCGCATATGGCATTGCAACACGTTAGCTGCTAAGACGCGCGCTCTTTCGGGAGCCTCTCGCCATGCGCACGGCCAGCATCACCCGCGCCACCAAGGAAACGCAGATCCGCCTCTCCGTCGATCTCGACGGTACGGGGAAGGCGACGATCGCCACCGGCGTGGGCTTCTTCGACCACATGCTGGACCTGCTGGCGCGCCATTCGCGCATCGACATGGAGATCGAGGCCAAGGGCGACCTGCATATCGACTTCCACCACACGGTGGAGGATGTCGGCATCGCGCTCGGCCAGGCGGTGAAGGCGGCGCTCGGCGACATGCGCGGCGTCACCCGCTATGCCAGCCTGCATTTGCCGATGGACGAGACGCTGACCCGCGTCGCGCTCGACATTTCCGGCAGGCCCTTCCTGGTGTTCCGCACCGAGTTCGCGGTGGCGAAGATCGGGGAGTTCGACACCGAGCTGGTGCGCGAGTTCTTCCAGGCTTTCGCCATCAATGCCGGGCTGACCCTGCATGTCGAGACTCTCTATGGCGCCAACGCGCACCATATAGCGGAGAGCTGCTTCAAGGGGCTGGCACGGGCGCTGCGCGCGGCGGTGGCCATCGACCCGGCCGCGGCGGGGGAAATCCCCTCCACCAAGGGCAGCCTCGGCGGCTGAAGAAGCGGGATCGGGCATCTGATGGCAGTCTGGACGGTTTTCGAGCCGGAGGAAACGGAGGAGCCGCGCACCCTCACCTGGGCGGACGGCGTCGTCCTGATACCCGAACGGCTGTCCTGGAGCGCGTTGCCCTTCGCCGCGCTGGTGCTGCTGCGCCATCGGCTTTGGCTGGCCCTGCTCGCCTATGTGCTGGCGCAGGGCGCGGCCCTCGCGGTCATGCTTCTGCTCGACCTTCCCGACCGCGCCTTCCTTCTTCTGCTGGTCGGCAATGTTGCGGTGGCGGTCGGCCTGCCGGGCCTGCGGCGGTCGAAGCTGCTCGCGCAGGGCTATGAGGAAGCCGGCTGCGTGGTGGCGCCGACGCTGGAAGCCGCCGAGCAGCGCTATTTCCATGCCCGGCTCGGCGATGTGGCCGCGCCGCGTCCCTTCCTGCCGCCGCTCGGCGGCGCCCGTGCCAATGCCGGGGCGCGGCCAGCCGAGGCCGGCGTGCTCGGCCTGTTTCCGGAGGCCGCCCGATGATTCCTCCCGCGCCCGTCGCCCTGATCGACTACGGTTCCGGCAATCTGCATTCCGCCGGCAAGGCGCTGGAGCGCGCCGCGCGCGAGGGCGCCAGCGGCAAGGCCGTGCTGGTGACGGCCGACCCGGATGTGGTGCGCCGCGCCGACCGCATCGTGCTGCCCGGCGTCGGTGCCTATGCCGATTGCCGGCGTGGGCTCGACGCCATTCCCGGCATGGTGGAGGCGCTGACCGAGGCGGTGATGGTCCGGGGACGCCCGTTCCTCGGCATCTGCGTCGGGCTGCAATTGATGGCGACGCGCGGGCTGGAGCATGGCGAGACCGCCGGGCTCGGCTGGATCGCCGGCGACGTGGTGAAGATCGAGCCGGCCGATCCGTCGCTGAAGATCCCGCATATGGGCTGGAATTCGCTCGCCGTCGCCCGCACCCATGCGCTGCTCGACGGCATACCCACCGGCGAGGACGGGCTCGACGCCTATTTCGTGCATTCCTACCACCTCAAGACCGCGCGCCCCGACGACGTGATCGCCACCACCTCCTATGGCGGGGCGATCACCGCCATGGTCGGCCGCGACAACATCGCCGGAACGCAGTTCCATCCCGAGAAGAGCCAGCGCCTCGGCCTCGCCCTTCTCGCCAATTTCCTGACGTGGGCGCCGTGATCCTCTTTCCCGCCATCGATCTCAAGGACGGCAAGTGCGTGCGCCTGCAGCAGGGCGACATGGCGCGTGCCACCATCTTCAACCACGACCCCGCCCAGCAGGCGGCGCAGTTCGAGGCGCAGGGGTTCCGCTACCTGCATATCGTCGATCTCGACGGCGCCTTTGCCGGCGCGCCGGTGAACGCGGCGCCGGTGGAGCGTATTCTCGAAGCCGTCACCATGCCGGTGCAGCTCGGCGGCGGCATTCGCGACATCGGCCGGGTCGAGGACTGGCTGGAAAAGGGCATCACCCGCGTCATTCTCGGCACGGCGGCGGTGCGCGATCCGGCTTTCGTCAAGGAAGCGGCGCGCCGCTTCCCCGGCCGGGTGGCGGTGGGTCTCGACGCCAAGGACGGGCGCGTGGCGGTGGAAGGCTGGGCCGAGACTTCCGACCTCACCGCGCTGGAACTGGCGCAGCGCTTCGAGGATGCCGGCGTCGCCGCCATCATCTACACCGACATCGCCCGCGACGGGCTGCTGAAGGGCCTCAACATGGAGGCCACCATCGCGCTGGCGGATGCCATATCCATTCCGGTCATCGCCTCGGGCGGGCTCGCCTCGCTCGACGATGTGAAGGCGCTGCTGGAGCCGCGCGCGGCGAAGCTGGAAGGCGCCATCACCGGCCGCGCGCTCTATGATGGCCGGCTTGATCCGCGCGCCGCGCTGGCGCTGGTGGCGGGCCTGCCGACATGAACGGGAAAGGTGAGGCGTCCATGCTCAAGGTCCGCGTCATCCCCTGCCTCGACGTGAAGGACGGCCGCGTCGTCAAGGGCGTGAAATTCGTCGATCTGCGCGATGCCGGCGATCCCGTGGAAGCGGCCAAGGCCTATGACGCGGCCGGCGCCGACGAATTGTGCTTTCTCGACATCACCGCCAGCGTCGAGGCCCGCAGCACGCTGATCGACGTGGTGAGCCGCACCGCCGAACAGTGCTTCATGCCGCTTACCGTCGGGGGCGGGGTGCGTACGGTGGAGGACATCCGCGCGCTGCTCAACGCCGGCGCCGACAAGGTGTCGATCAACACGGCGGCGGTGAACCGGCGCGAGTTCGTGCGCGAGGCGGCTTCGAAGTTCGGCGAGCAGTGCATCGTCGTCGCCATCGACGCCAAGAAGGTCTCCGCCGAGGGCGAGCCCGACCGCTGGGAAATCTTCACCCATGGCGGGCGCAACCGCACCGGCATCGACGCGGTGGACTATGCGAAAGAGGTCGTGGCGCTCGGCGCTGGCGAGATCCTGCTCACCTCCATGGACCGCGACGGCACTGGCGAGGGCTTCGACCTCAAGCTGACCCGCGCCATTTCCGACGCGGTGCGGGTGCCGGTGATCGCCTCGGGCGGGGTCGGCACGCTCGACCATCTGGTCGACGGCATCCGCGAGGGCGGGGCCTCCGCCGTGCTGGCGGCGTCGATCTTCCATTTCGGCACCTTCACCATCGGCGCCGCCAAGGAAGCCTTGGCGCAAGCCGGCCTGCCGGTCCGGCACGGCGGCGGCGACATTGAGGAGACCGGCCGATGAAGGCAGCGCCCGCCCGCGTCACGCTGGAAGACCTTGCCGCCATCGTCGCCGCCCGCGCGGCGGCGGAAGGCGAGCCGTCCTATACCCGCACGCTCATCGCCAAGGGCGTCGCCAAATGCGCCCAGAAGCTCGGTGAGGAAGCGGTGGAGACGGCGCTCGCCGCCGTCGGCACCGATACCAAAGCGGTCATTTCCGAAAGCGCTGATCTTCTCTACCATCTCGCCGTGCTGCTTCAGGCGCGCGGCGTGTCGCTGGATGACGTGTATGCGGAGCTCGGCCGCCGGACGAACCAGTCCGGCCTGGAGGAAAAGGCGTCCCGGCCCAGGGGGTGAGGGCGCCGCGAGGCTTGCAGGGCGCGTCGCCGGAGGGCACGGGCCGGGTGGTATCACGTCCCCTGCTAAAGTGGTATACGGTCGACCAACGCCTGGCGCTTTGAATGTCCGGGCGAGCCGGGAAACGCTACCATGGACCTGAAGCTCGACGGGGCGATGCTGTCGCCGTTCCGTAATTTCAGCCGCGCCGAATGGGCGGCTCTGCGTGCCGATACCCCCCAGCCGCTCAAGCCGGACGAGATTCAGCGGCTGCAGGGCCTCAATGACCGGCTGTCGATCCCCGAGATCGAGGAAATCTACCTGCCGCTGTCGCGCCTGCTCTCGATCTATGTCGGGGCGACGCAAAAGTTGTTCCGGCAGATGCAGAAATTTCTCGGGCCCGAGCAGAACGGCAAGATGCCCTATATCATCGGCGTCGCCGGCTCGGTGGCGGTGGGAAAATCCACCACCGCCCGCGTGCTGCAGGCGCTGCTGGCGCGCTGGCCGAACACGCCGAAGGTTGCGCTGGTCACAACGGACGGCTTCCTGCTGCCCAATGCCATTCTCGAACAGGAAGGGCTGATGGGGCGCAAGGGCTTTCCGGAAAGCTACGACCTGCCGGCGCTGCTGCATTTCCTCACCGACATCAAGGCCGGGCGGCGGCCGGTGCGGGCGCCGGTCTACAGCCATTTCGACTATGACGTGACCCCGAACGGGATGATCGAGGTCGACCAGCCGGACATCCTCATCGTCGAGGGGCTGAACGTGCTGCAGACCAGCCGGCCGCCCAAGGATGGCAAGGGCATTCCCTTCGTCTCCGATTTCTTCGACTTCAAGGTCTATATCGACGCCGACGAGACCATTCTGGAGCGCTGGTATGTCGAGCGCTTCATGCGGCTGCGCGAGACCGCCTTCCGCGATCCGAAAGCCTATTTCCACCGCTATTCCAGCCTGACGGGGGCGGAGGCGGACGCCACCGCCCGCGCCATCTGGCGCTCGATCAACCTCGTCAATCTGCGCGAGAACATCCTGCCTACCCGTCAGCGGGCCGACCTCATCCTGCGCAAGGGCGGCGACCATGAGGTCGAGGCGGTGGCGCTGAGGAAGCTGTGAATGGGCCCTCTGCTGCCCGGACGCCAAAACGTGCGGTCATCCCGGCCGGAGCGAAGCGCAGAGCCGGGATCGCGGGCATTGGGCTCGCGTGGAGGCGGACGATCCCGGATCGGCCTTAGGCCGTCCGGGATGACGGGTGAAAGATGAATTCGCCGGTCGCGATCGTGCCTGGCTGCCTCTACTGGCCCGGCTGGCTCGACCGCGAGGGGCAGGAAGCGCTGGCGGAGGAACTGCGCCATGTGCTGGCCGAGGCGCCGCTGTTCACCCCGCTCATGCCGCGCACCGGCAAGCCTTTTTCCGTCCGCATGTCCAATTGCGGGCCGCTCGGCTGGGTGTCGGATGTCGGCGGCTATCGCTACCAGGAGACCCATCCCGAGACCGGCCGGCCCTGGCCGCCCTTCCCGCCGATGCTAAGCCGCGCCTGGGAGGAACTGGCCGGGCGCGCGCCGGCCCCGGAGGCGTGCCTGATCAACTGGTATGGGCCGCAGGCGCGCATGGGGCTGCATCAGGACCGCGACGAGGAGGAGTTCTCCGCCCCGGTGCTGTCGCTCTCGCTCGGCGACACGGCGCTGTTCCGCATCGGCGGCACCACCCGCAGCGACCCGACCCGCTCGCTCCGCCTCGCCTCCGGCGACGCGCTGCTGCTGTCCGGCCCGGCGCGGCTCGCCTTTCACGGGATCGACCGGCTCTATCCCGGCACATCAACCCTGCTGAAGCAGCCCGGGCGCATCAATCTGACGTTACGGCGGGTACGCCAGGCGGGGGCCGGCGAAATTCGGCCTTGATGAACGCGCAGAAAGGGCGAAGTTACAGCTTCCTTAAAGCCCGAAGGATTGCGAATGCGCCTTGTTGCCCGTTTTGCCGCCGCCGCCTTTTCCCTTGCGGTTTCACTTGCGGCCCTCGCCCTTCCCGCCACCGCCCAGACCATTTTCGCCAATGACGGCACGATCGGCCTCGTTCCGCCGGACGGCATGATGCCGGTTCCCGGCGTGCCCGGTTTCCAGGACCCGGCGGCCAAGGCGTCGATCCTGGTGCTTGAAATGCCCAAGCCCGCCTATGCCGAGATCACCACCAATGTCGCCACCAAGGAGCTGGAAAAGCAGGGCGTGACGGTGGAGGAGCGGCGCGACCTCACCCTGGCCGACGGCGTGCCGGCGGTGCTGCTCAAGGGCTTCCAGACCGTGGGTGCCGGTGCGCTGAAGAAGTGGATCCTCATCGCCGGCGGCAAGGACCAGACCGGCATGATCACGGTGCAGTTCCCCGAGGCCGCCGCCAGCCGCTACCCCGACGCCAAGGTGGAGGCGGCGCTGAAGACGGTGGTGTTCCGCGCCCCGCCGAGCCCCGAGGAAATGCTGGCCAAGCTGCCTTTCACTCTCGACCAGCTCAGCGGCTATCAGGTGATGAAGGTGATCGGCAGCAATGCCGTGCTGCTCACCAAGCCCGATGCGGACAAGCCGGCGGGCGAGGGCAAGGACGCGCCGCAGACCCAGTCCTTCTTCATCGTCGCCGTCGGTCCGGGCGATATTCGCGAGGAGGAGCGCGAGGCGGTGGCCAAGCGGGCGATCGCCAGCGTGCCGGGCATCAAGGAGCTGCGCGTCGAGCGCGGCGGGCCGCTGCGTGTCGGCGGCCAGCCCGGTTATGAGCTGATCGCCAATGCGGTCGACCAGCAGACCGGCCAGCCGGTGAAGGTGGCGCAATGGCTGAGCTTCGGTCGCAACGGCTATCTGCGCATGGTCGGCGTCGCGCCGGCGCAAACCTTCGAGGCCGATTACACCGCCATGCGCGCCGTGCGCGACGGCGTGACGCTGCGCTGATCCGGCGCCATTCCCCGACAAAAAAGGGCCCCGCGGGGCCCTTTTTCACGCGACATTCTGGCCGGCCGGCGTTCAGTTCGCGGCGGGCGCCTCGGCCGGCGCCGCCTTCGGGCCGCCCTTGGACACGCCGACCAGCGCCGGGCGCAGCACCCGCTCGCCGAGCTTGTAGCCGGGCTGGATGACCTGAACCACGGTGCCGGACGGCACCTCGGTATTGGGCACCTCGAACATCGCCTGATGCATGTTGGGGTCGAACCGGGCGCCTTCCGCCTCGATGCGCGCCACGCCATGCTTGGACAGCGCCTGCAGCAGCGCCCGGCTGGTCAGGTCGATGCCTTCCAGCAACGTCTTCAGCGTGCCGTCGGCCCTCGCGCGCGCCTCGGCGTCGATGGCGCCCAGCGCCCGCTCGAAATCGTCGGCGACGGTAAGGATGTCGCGGGCAAAGCCGGTGATGCCATAGACCTTGGCGTCGGCCACCTCGCGCTCGGCGCGGCGGCGCACATTGTCGGCCTCGGCGAAGGCGCGCAGGAACTTGTCCTTCAGCGCGGCGATCTCGGCCTCAAGCTGTTCCTTCTCGGCGGCGAAGGCGGCAGCGAGGTCGTCCGGCGCGGCCGCTGCGCCGGCCTCGGCGCCGACAGTCTGATCGCCCGTTTCGGGCTGGTCAGCCGGGGTGCGGTTCTCGTCGCTCATGAATACCTCGTCGAAGAATGAATGTGTCCGGCGGCAGCGCGCGCGGACGATCGCCATATCGGGGTGGAAGCGGCAAAAATCAAGCCGCGTCAATCCCCGGACCGGCGAGAACGCGGCTGACCACGCGGGCGGTGAAGTCCACCATCGGCACGATGCGGGCATAGTTGAGCCGGGTCGGGCCGATCACCCCGAGCACGCCCACCACCCTTCCCTGTCCGTCGCGATAGGGCGCGACGATGGTGGAGGAGCCGGACAGCGAGAACAGCTTGTTCTCCGAACCGATGAAGATGCGCAGGCCCTGAGCGTCCTCGGCCCGGCCCAGCAGGTCCACCACTTCCTGCTTGGCTTCGAGATCGTCGAACAGCAGCCGTACGCGCTCCAGATCCTCGATGGCACGCAGATCGTGCAGCAGCCGCGTCTGGCCGCGCACGATGAGGCGCCGCTCGGCCTTGTCGCCGCCGGACCAGCTTGCCATGCCGCTTTCCACCACCCGCGCGGTCACCTCGTCGAGCTCGGCGCGGCGGGCGGCGAGGGTGCGCTCCACCTCGGTGCGCAGCTCCGCCAGCGTGCGCCCGCGCGTCAGCGCACTGAGGAAATTCGTCGCTTCCACCAGCGCCGAGGACGGCAGGCCCTTGGGCAAGGGCACCAGCCGGTTCTCCACCTCGCCATCCTCGGAAACGAGGATCAGCAGCGCCCGGCTGGGGTCGAGCGGCACGAATTCGATATGTTTGAGCCGCACATCGGTCTTGCCTGTCGTGACGACGCCGGCCCCGCGCGAGAGGCCGGAGAGCAGGTTGGAGGCTTCCGCCAGAACCCCTTCCACCGTCTGCGCGCGGGCGGCGGCGCGCACCTGCGTCTCGATCGAATTGCGCTCGTCTTCCGAGACATCGCCGATTTCCAGCAGCGCATCGACGAAGAAGCGCAGCCCGCGCTCGGTCGGCAGCCGGCCGGCGCTGGTGTGCGGGGCGAAGATCAGCCCCGCCGCTTCGAGATCGGCCATGACATTGCGCACCGAGGCCGGTGACAGCGTCATCGGGATGAGGCGGGAAATATTGCGCGAGCCGGCCGGCTCGCCGGTGGCGAGATAGGTCTCGACGATCTGCCGGAAAATCTCGCGGGAGCGCTCATCGAGCCGTGCCAGCGAGGGTGCGGCGGCGGACAGAAATGGATCGAGGGGCATCGCGGGGCCTGTCCCTTGTCTCGTCTACCCGGTCATGGGTGACTATTATCTCGGTAATCGCCGCCCATCTACAAGCCGGGGCGGCGATTGCGCCCGGCCCGCGCCGCCCTTACAAGGTCCGGCCACAGGCTGGTGCCGCCCTTGAGGAGACCTTTCGCATGCGCCCTTCCCGCCGCCTTCCCGACGAGATGCGGGCCGTGAGCTTCGAGCGCGGCGTGCTGCGCCATGCCGAGGGTTCCTGCCTCGTCAAGTTCGGCGAAACCCATGTGCTCGTCGCCGCCACGCTGGAAGAGCGGCTGCCGCCCTGGCTGAAGGGGCAGGGGCGCGGCTGGGTGACGGCGGAATATGGCATGCTGCCGCGCGCCACCCATGAGCGCACCCGCCGCGAGGTGACCTCCGGCAAGCCGTCCGGCCGCACCCAGGAAATCCAGCGCCTGATCGGCCGTTCGCTGCGCGCGGTGGTCGATCTCGAAAAGCTCGGCGAGCGCCAGATCACCGTCGATTGCGACGTGATCCAGGCCGATGGCGGCACCCGCACCGCCTCCGTCACCGGGGCATGGATCGCCCTGCATGACTGCCTGAGCTGGATGAAGGCGCGCGGCATGCTGCCGGCCATCCCGCTGCGCGACCATCTCGCCGCCGTTTCCTGCGGCATTGTCGATGGCGAGCCACGGCTCGACCTCGACTATGCCGAGGATTCGGAGGCGCATACGGATGTGAACTTCGTGATGACCGGCTCGGGCGGCTTCGTCGAGGTGCAGGGCACCGCCGAGAAGACGCCGTTCACCGAGGACGAGTTCAACGCCATGCTCGGCCTCGCCCGCAAGGGCGTGGCCAAGCTGGTCGATCTGCAGAAGCTGGCGGTCGCATGAGCGCCGCCCCGCACCGGCGGCTGGAAGGCCGCATCGTCATCGCCACCCATAATCCGGGCAAGCTGGAGGAAATGCGCGGCCTGCTGGCTCCCTATGGCGTCGACGCCGTGTCCGCCGGCGAGCTCGGCCTGCCGGAGCCGGAGGAAACCGGGCTCACCTTCGGCGAGAATGCCCGCATCAAGGCGACCGCCGCCGCCAATGCCGCCGGGCTGCCGGCCTTCGCCGACGATTCCGGCCTGTGCGTCGATGCGCTGGGCGGGGCGCCGGGGCTGTTCACCGCCCGCTGGGCGGGGCCGGAAA
The DNA here is from genome assembly GCF_041415945.1 of Ancylobacter sp. IITR112. NCBI lineage: Bacteria > Pseudomonadati > Pseudomonadota > Alphaproteobacteria > Hyphomicrobiales > Xanthobacteraceae > Ancylobacter > Ancylobacter sp. IITR112. The sequence continues at coordinate 3,845,255 of NZ_JBGCUS010000001.1, forward strand.
AGGACTTCATGGCGGCGATGACCCGGGTGGAGGAAGAGCTGCGCGAGGCCGGGGCGGAACTTCCCGATCTGCGCGGGGCGCATTTCGTTTCCGCTCTGTGCCTGGCCTGGCCGGACGGGCATGTCGAGGAATTCGAGGGCGTGGTGAACGGCACGCTGGTATGGCCGCCGCGCGGGCCGGCGGGCTTCGGCTATGACCCGATGTTCCAGCCCGACGGCCAGCCGGACGACCATCCGCGGACCTTCGGCGAGATGAGCGGGGCCGAGAAGCACGGCCTGCCGCCGCTGGGGCGCGGCCTGTCGCACCGGGCGCGGGCGTTCATGGCGCTGGCGCAGGCCTGCCTCGGGGCGACGTTTGACTGAGCGCTCGCCCGCGCCGCCGCCGGCGGATCCCGGCTTCGGCGTCTATGTGCATTGGCCGTTCTGCAAGGCCAAATGCCCCTATTGCGACTTCAACTCGCATGTGCGTCACGCGCCGCCCGACCAGGCGCGCTTCGTCGCGGCGTTCCGCGCCGAGATCGCCCACACACGCGAACGCATCGGCCAGCGCCGCACCCACAGCGTGTTCTTCGGCGGCGGCACGCCTTCGCTGATGGAGCCAGAGACGGTCGGCGCCATTCTCGACGCCATCCATGCGGCATGGCCGCTGGATGCGGGCGCCGAGGTGACGCTGGAAGCCAACCCGACCAGCGTCGAGGCCGGCCGCTTTCGCGGCTATCGCGCGGCGGGGGTGAACCGCGTCTCGCTCGGCGTGCAGGCGCTGGACGATGCCGCGCTGAAGGCGCTGGGGCGGATGCACACGGCCGACGAGGCGCTGGGGGCGGTGGCGGTGGCGCGTGCCGCCTTCGAGCGTGTTTCCTTCGATCTCATCTATGCCCGGCCGGAGCAGCGGCCGCAGGACTGGGCCGCCGAACTCCGGCGCGCTATTGACGAGGGCTGCGAGCATCTCTCGCTTTACCAGCTCACCATCGAGGACGGCACGCCCTTCGCCGCGCTGCACCGCGCGGGCAAGCTGATCGTGCCGGAGGACGAGGTGGCCCGCGCGCTGTGGGACGTGACGCAGGAGACGACCCGCGCCGCCGGCCTCCCGGCCTATGAGATTTCCAACCATGCCCGCCCAGGGGCGGAGAGCCGGCACAATCTGCTCTATTGGCGCTATGGCGAATATGCCGGGATCGGCCCCGGCGCCCATGGGCGGCTCGATACGCCCGAGGGGCGCGTCGCCACCTCCACCGAGCGCGGGCCGGAGCAATGGGTGGCACGGGTCGAGGCGCAGGGTCACGGCGTGATCACTGATGAACCGCTCACCCGCGCCGAGCAGGCCGACGAATATTTGCTGATGGGCCTGCGCCTCGCCGAGGGCATCGACCGCGACCGCTTCGCCCGCCTCGCCGGGCGCGGTTTCGATCCCGCGCGGGTGGCGACGCTGCTGGACGACGGCATGATCGAGGAACTGCCGGGCCAGCGCCTGCGCGCCACCGCACTCGGCCTGCCGGTGCTGGACGCGATCGTCGCCGATCTCGCGGCGTGAGGACGACCGGCTACGTCGCCTGCGCGAAGCTGCGCGGGGCGGGGCTGACGATCTGGCTGGTGCCGCCTGAAATCTGCATCACCGCCAGCCCGCGCTGGTTGGTGCCGTCGGCGCGGAAGCGGAAAATGCCGTCAATGCCGGAAAAGCCCGAGGGATTCTGGATCGCCGCGTCGGTGATGCCGTTCTCGCCATAGTTGTTCACCAGCGCCGCCATCAGCGACACCGCGTCATGCGAAAGCGTGGTGGTGCGCACTGGCTCGCTGCCGAAGCGCGCCCGGTAGCGCGCGGCGAAGGCGCGGAAGCCGGATGTGTCGGGGGCGGCGAACAGGCCGCCATTGAGCGCGGGATTGGCAAACAGCCGGGCGTCGTCCCACAGGCCGGTGCCGATGAGCTGCTTGCCGGCGAGATTGGCTCCCGCACCGGTAAGCGCCTGCACGATCTGCGGCACGGTATCGGCGGCATCGGGCAGGAACACGGCATCGGCCTGCGCCACCGAGCCGGCGAGGCGGCGCGCGGCTTCCGCCGCCTGGCCGGGGCTGTAGCGTTCCAGCCCGACCACCCGCCCGCCGACGATTGGCACGGTCTCGCGGAAAGCGGCCTCGACCACCGAGCCATAGGCATTGTCCGGCACCAGCCCGGCATAGGAACGCCGGCCCTGCGCCGCGGTGTAGCGGATCACCCGTTCGACATCGTTCTGGGGCAGGAAGCTCAGGAGATAGACGCCCTGCGTCGCCACATTGGTGTCGGTGGAGAAGCCGACCAGCGGCACGCCGCGCTGGCGCGCCACCTGCCCGGCGGCGGCGACGGAATGGGCGAAGAGCGGGCCGATGAGCGCGCGCGCACCCTCGTCCAGCGCCTGGTTGGCCGCCGCCTGCGCGCCGGGGCCGGTGCCGCCATCATCCTTGATGATCAGCCTTATGCGGGCGCCTGAGAATTCCGACAGCGCCATTTCCGCGGCATTGCGCAGCGACAGCGCCACCGCGCCGGCATTGCCGCTGGCGCCGAGCGGCAGGATGAGGCCGATCGGCGTGCCGGAGCCGAGCCCGGCATTCGGGTCGGGCGGCGGCGCCTCCGGCATGGGCAGCGCCGCCTGCGGCGCGCTCATCTCCGGCCCGGAGGAACAGGCGGCCAGTCCCGCGGCGCCCGCCATCAGGAGGAAGCCGCGCCGGCTGGTGCGGGCGAGGGCTGTGCGGATCGCGGCCGTTTCCTTCGCGTTCATCCGGTCGTTCGGCTCGGCTGTGCGCCCGCCACCCTGGCCGACGTTGCCCTCCCTTTTTAGGACGGCGGGACTCGCGCTGTCACCTTCTCCGCAAGGCCGGGCGCGCGAAAGCGTTAAATATCCACGCGTTCGGCCGTCTTTTCCCGCAATCGCCGGGCGTGCCGGGCCGGCACGCGGCGCATGACGCGGGCCGCGCGGCTCTCTACAATGCGCGCATGACCCTTTCCCCCGCTACCTGCGATTCCGCCGAGACCTCCGCGCCGCGCCGCTTCCGCATCGGCGCGCACAGCCTGCCCGCCGCGCGCCCGCAGCCCGGCCTCTACATCGTCGCCACGCCGATCGGCAATCTTGGTGATGTGACGCTGCGCGCGCTGGAAACGCTCGCCGGCGCCGACCTCATCGCCTGCGAGGACACGCGGGTGACGCGGCGGCTGCTGGAACGTTACGGTATCGAAACAAAGCTTGTGGCCTATCACGACCACAATGCCGAGCAGGCGCGCCCGCGTCTGCTGGCGCGGCTGGCAGAGGGCGGCGTGGTGGCGCAGGTGTCGGACGCCGGCACGCCGCTGGTCTCCGATCCCGGCTACAAGCTGGTAGCGGCCGCCATCGAGGCCGGTCATCGGGTTGTCCCGCTGCCGGGCGCCTCGGCGAGCCTTGCCGCGCTGGTGGCGGCGGGCCTGCCGACCGACCGCTTCTTCTTCGAGGGCTTTCTGCCGGCCAAGAGCGGCGCGCGCCGCACCCGCATCAGCGAATTGAAGACGCTGCCGGCGACGCTGATCCTCTATGAGAGCGGCCCGCGCCTGCCCGACAGCCTCGCCGACCTTGCCGACGGGCTCGGCCCGCGCCCGGCGGCGGTGTGCCGGGAACTCACCAAAACCTTCGAGGAGGCGCGGCGCGGCACGCTGGACGCCCTCGCCGCCCATTATGCCGAAGCCGGCCCGCCCAGGGGCGAGATCGTGCTGGTGATCGGCCCGCCAGCGGCGGCGGAAGCGAGCGAGGCCGATCTCGACACCGCGCTGAAGGCGGCGCTGGCGAGCCTCTCGGTCAAGGATGCGGCGGCGGCGGTGGCGACCGCCACCGGCCTGCCGCGCCGCGCCGTCTATGCCCGCGCGCTGGCCCTGCAGGGCGGCGATGGCTGAGGGCGGCGCGCCGGCGGATGCGGGGCGCGCGCGGGCGCTTCAGCGCCGGCAGGCCGCTTTCACCCGAGGTATGGCGGCGGAAGCCGCCGCCGCCGTCCTGTTCGAGGCCGATGGCTTCGTCATTCTGGACCGGCGCGCGCGCACCCCGCGCGGCGAGATCGACCTGGTGGCGCGGCGGGGCGACCTGGTGGTGTTCATTGAGGTGAAGGCGCGGGCGGCGCTGCGTTTCGCTGCCGAATCGATCCTGCCGCGCCAGCGCCGGCGCATCATCGGCGCGGCGGAAATCTATCTCGCCGGCCACCCCGAGCTGGCCGGGCTCGACATGCGGCTCGATGTGGTGCTGGTGGCGCCGGATCGTCCGCCGCTGCATCTTCCCGGCGCCTTCGAGGCGGAATGAGCCGGGGGAACGAGGCCGTGGCGCGGCGCCGCGCGAGCGACTAAACAGGAAGATGAAAACGCCGCCGGGCACATGTGCCGCCGGCCGGCTCCCTCCTGTCGCAGACGGAACTGCCATGAGCCTCAACGTCGCCGTCCAGATGGACCCGATCGACCGCATCAATATTGCCGGCGATTCCGCCTTCGCCCTGCTGCTGGAAGCGCAGGCGCGCGGCCACGCGCTCGCCTATTACACGCCCGACCGCATGGCGATGCGCGATGGCGAGGTGTTCGCCACCGTTCACCCGCTGGAGGTGCGCGATGTGAAGGGTGACCACTACACGCTTGGGGAGGCGCGGCGGGTGCGGCTCGACACGTTCGACGTGATCCTGATGCGGCAGGACCCCCCTTTCGACATGAGCTACATCACCGCCACGCATCTCTTGGAGCGCATTCACCCGAAGACACTGGTGGTGAACGACCCCGCCCATGTGCGCAACGCGCCGGAGAAGATTTTCGTCACCGAATTTCCGGATTTGATGCCGCCGACGCTGATCACCCGCGACCTCAACGAGATCAAGGCGTTCCGCGACGAGTTCGGCGACATCGTGATGAAGCCGCTCTACGGGCATGGCGGCGCCTCGGTGTTCCGGCTCACCCGCGACGATCTGAATTTCGGCTCGCTCTATGATCTTTTCGCCACCACCTTCCGCGAGCCCTGGGTGGTGCAGCGCTTCCTTCCCGAGGTGCGCCATGGCGACAAGCGCATCATCCTGGTCGACGGCGTGTTCGCCGGCGCGGTGAACCGGGTGCCGAGCGAGGGCGATGTCCGCTCCAACATGGTGCGCGGCGGCGCGGCGGCGGAAACCGACCTCACCGCCCGTGAGCGCGAGATCTGCGAGCGGCTGGGGCCTGCGCTGCGCGAACGCGGCCTGCTGCTCACCGGTATCGACGTGATCGACGGCCATCTCACCGAGATCAACGTCACCGCCCCGACCGGCATCCGCGCCATCAAGCGACTGGGCGGGCCGGACATCGCGGTGACGGTGTGGGACATGATCGAGGCCAAGCGCCGCTGAGGCCGGGCCGACGGGGATCAAACGAAAACGGCACCGCCCCGGTGGGGACGGTGCCGTCTTTTCAAGCGCAGGCCGCTCAGTGCACGCTGAGCGTCACCAGTTCGTTCTGCATCGCATTGGCGATCGCCGCTTCCCGGCTGTCGGTGAGCATGATCGGTGTGCCGTCGGCGGCGTGCAGGGTGAACAGCACGAGGCCGGGCGAGAGATGCGCTTGCGGAAACATTTCCGCCGCCTCTTCCGAACGGATGGTGCGCAGATAGGCGATGTGCCCGCCGCCGAGATTGGCAAAATCCTCTGCGGTGAGGGCGCCGGCGAGCGCCGAACCGGCGGAAGCGGGGTCGATGTGGAACTCATTGGTCATGGTCGGCTACTCCTCTGCGTCCAGGCGGGACCGCGTGGGAACGTCGTCACTCATCCGTCGCAATGGTGATACGCCGGACGATGCGTTCCGGTTCCGGCCGCACCAATTCGACGCAGAGCAGGCCGTTCTTCAGCTCGGCGCCGATCACCATCATGCCATCGGCCAGCACGAAGACGCGCTGGAACTGGCGGGCGGCGATGCCCCGGTGCAGAAAGACCCGCCCGGGCTCTTCGCTCTGGCGGCCACGGATGACGAGTTCCTTCTCCTCCACCGTCACGTCGAGCTGCTCGCGGGTGAAGCCCGCGACGGCCAGAGTGATGCGAAGTTTTTCCGGCTGGTCCGGCGTGGCCACCCGCTCGATATTGTAGGGCGGGTACCCGTCGGAACCTTTCATGACCCGGTCGAGCGCCCGCTCGACCTCGTCAAAGCCGAGCAGGAAGGGGCTCGACAGCGAGGGAATACGCGACATGCTCCCAAAGTCCTCGTCTGAAGCGACTTTGTGTGATGGGACCCCGTGAGGCATCCCGTTGGGAAGCGATATGGGAGGGCGCCCGCCGCCGCGCAAGACAGGGCGGCGCGACCTCTGCCGCCAGCGGGCCGCCAGTGAACGGCTTTCGCGCCCAGGCGGCGCCGGTGAAAGGCTCGCGGGAGAGGCAAGGGGGCGGGTAGGCGCCCTCCCGGCGGTCAACACGGCCGGGGCCGCTTGCGCTCCCCGGGCAAGGGTCGAGCGCCAGTTTCAGCGTGAGGCTGGGGCGCCGCGCTCAGGCGGCGTGGCGCTCGCCATTGACGCCGAAATGGTCGAGATAGCGCGGGTTGATCTTTTCCACCGGCAGCACGATCAGCACATCGGTGGTGCCGAACTGGCGATCGACAACGGCGCCGCGCCCGATCTGCGCGCCGAGGCGCAGATAGCCCTTTATCAGCGGCGGCAGCGCGGCAAGCGCCGCCTTGGCATCCAGCGCCTCGACCGAGACGAGGTCCATCGGCGCGGCGTGCTGCGGCAGCGCCTGCGCCGCCCATTCCGGATCGGTGGGCGCGAAATGGTGCAAAAAGGCCAGCGGCCGGGCGAGCGCCTGGGGATCGCAGCCTTCGAGGCTGGCGCAGCCGAACATCACGTCGATGCCGTGGCGGCGGACATAGGCCCAGATGCCGTGCCAGAGCAGTTCCACCGTGCGCTTGGTGCGGTAGGAGCTGAGCACGCAGGAGCGGCCGAGCTCCAGGAAGCGGCGGTGCGGGTGGCGCGCCAGCAGTGGGCCGATGTCGAACTCGCCCGCCGTGTAGAAGCCATTGTGCCGGTCGGCGATCTCCTGCCGCAGCAGGCGGTAGGTACCGACGACGCGCGGCACGCGCCGGCCGCGCACGACGCGGCAGGAATCGTGATCGAGCACCAGCAGATGATCGCAAATGCCATCAAAGGCGTCGACATCGCGCCGGGCGAGCCGCATGGCGGCGGCCGGGGTCGCCGACATTTCCTCGTAGAACACCTCGTAGCGCAGGCGCTGGGCGCGCCGTACATCCGCCGCCGTCACCGCGAGCCGCACTTCCAGCGCGCCGATGCGCCCCAGCGTGGCCGGGCCGGTTTCGCCCCGGCTGCCGCGGTGCCGCAGCCCGGAATAGGAGCGCAGCGCCGGCATGAGACGCGAGGGGGTGAGCGCGGCAGGCACGAGCCGCAGCGGGGCGGGTTTGGCGGTGAAGAGTTTGCCGGCGACGGGCTTGTCGGCGACGGGCTTTCCGGCGACAGGCTTGGGGGTGAAGAAGCTGCGCAGCGCCGACAGGCCCGGCGCGGCGAAGGGGACAGCGCGGGATGACGACGGCGTCCTGACACTCTCTTCGGCGAATAGCTCCGTCATGCCCGATCCCCCCGCTGCCTTCACTATAGCGTTTTGTGACAGGAATCACATTTCTCGGACGCTCTTGTGACAGTCCGGTGCGCGCGCACCCGCCCGCCATAGGGGCCGTGGGCGCCGCCATTGCACGCCGCCGGCCCGGCTCGCGCCGCTGCAGCGGCCGGCAGCCGGCCCTCGCGCGCCCGCCGGATGGGGGATCGGGACGGGCGCGGCGGCGGGGAGGGCTCCGGCGCCTGCGCACGGCGCTCGCCCCGCGCCGGAGCTCTGTACTTCGCGCGTCCCATCGCGCGATGCCGGTTCGCGCCTGCCTTTCGCGATCTCCTGTTCCGACCCGCCCTTTGCCGGAGAGGCGATGTTATTTGTGGCATGGCCGGCGCCGCTGGGGAGGGCGCCGGCCTCTCGCCGTCGGCTCAGGCGGCTCGGCGGCGGCTCCATACGCAACCGGGGGCGCCGCCCGGCCCTTCACGCCGCGGCGGCGTGGCGGTCGGCCGCGGCGCGGTAGGCCAGCGCTTCCGCCAGATGGGCCCGGCCCACCGTCTCGGCCCCGGCGAGATCGGCGAGCGTGCGCCCCACACGCAGCACGCGGTGATAGCCGCGAGCGGAGAGCCGCATCAGCCGCGCCGCATCCGCCAGCAGCGCGGTGCCGGCGGCGTCGGGGGTGGCGATCTCTTCCAGGATCGGGCCCGTGGCCTCGGCATTGGTGAACAGATCGGGCCGGCCGAGGGCGAGGAAACGCTCGCGCTGCAGTAGGCGTGCCTGCGCCACCCGCCGCGCCACAACGGCGCTGGGTTCCGACGGGCCGGGGCGGACGAGATCGACCGCCGCCACCGCCGGCACGTCGAGATGGAGGTCGACGCGGTCGAGAAACGGGCCGGACAGCCGCGCCTGATATTCCGCCGCGCAGCGCGGCCCGCGCCGGCAGCTCTGCCCCGGCTCGCCGGCCCGGCCGCAGCGGCACGGATTCATCGCCGCGATGAGCTGGAAGCGGGCGGGGTAGGAAATGCGGTGATTGGCACGGGCGATGACCGCCTCGCCCGTCTCCAGCGGCTGGCGCAGCGAATCGAGCACGGCGGGGGTGAATTCCGGCAATTCGTCGAGGAACAGCACGCCATTATGCGCCAGCGACACCTCGCCCGGCCGCGCGCGCATGCCGCCGCCCACCATCGCCGCCATGCTGGCGGAATGATGCGGGGCGCGGAACGGGCGCCGGCTGGTCAGCGCCCCGCCCTGCAGCGTGCCGGCCACCGAGGCAACCATCGACACTTCCAGCAGCTCGGAAGGGGTGAGGGGCGGCAGCAGCGAGGGCAGGCGCTGCGCCAGCATCGACTTGCCGGCGCCGGGGGGGCCGCTGAGCAGCAGGTTGTGACGGCCGGCGGCGGCGATCTCCAACGCCCGACGGGCGGTCTCCTGCCCCTTCACATCGGCGAGATCAGGCAATTGCGCCGTCCCCGCCTCCAGCCGGGGCTCCGGGCGGGAGAGCAATTGACGGCCGGCGAAATGGTTGACGAGCTGGATCAGCGAGTGCGGCGCCAGCACCGCCATGTCCGGGCTCGCCCAGGCCGCCTCCGGCCCGCAGGCTTCCGGGCAGATGAGGCCGTGGCTGCGCGCATTGGCGCCGATGGCCGCCGGCAGCACGCCGGACACGGCGGCGATGCGCCCGTCGAGCGCGAGTTCCCCGACCACGGTGAAGCCGTCGAGCGCGTCCGGGCCGATGGCGCCAATCGCCGCCATCAGCCCGAGGGCGATGGGCAGGTCGTAATGGCTGCCTTCCTTCGGCAGGTCGGCCGGGGCGAGGTTGACGGTGATGCGGCGGGCGGGAAGCGCAAGGCCGGAGGCGGTGAGGGCGGCGCGCACCCGCTCCTTCGCTTCGGTGACCGCCTTGTCGGCGAGGCCGACGAGATTGAAGGCCGGCAGGCCCGGGCTCACCTGAACTTGAACATCGACCGGGCGGGTCTCGACCCCCTCGAACGCCACCGTCGCCACACGCTGGACCATCGCGCCCTCCCCGCCGGGGTTCGTTGCGGCGCGGCTTTCCGCACCCGCTGGTGGCAGAATACGGCCTCAGGTACGCAGGTCAAGAACAAGTAGGGAACAAACGGCGGGAACCCCGCCGAAAGGTCGGGGCGCCGATGCGCCAGATTGGTGATAGAGAAATTCTATCGTGGCACGGAACACCTGCATTGATTTGGGTTTCGCCCCGTACCATCCTTACCTTTGGAAAATTCTAAAAGAAGGCTACGGGAGAAATGCCGCATTACGAGCCCTGGAGCGACGAGCGCGCCCGCGCGGTCATTGATGAGTTCTCTCATCTTGAAGGCCCGCTAATGCCGATGCTCCACGCGGTGCAGGAGACGTTCGGCCACGTTCCCGACGCCGTCGTGCCCATGCTGGCCGAAAAGCTCAACGTCTCGCGCGCCGAGGTGCACGGGGTGGTGACCTTCTATCATGATTTCCGCCACGAGCCGGCCGGCCGCCATGTGCTGAAGCTCTGCCGCGCCGAGGCCTGCCAGGCGGCGGGCGGCGATGCGCTGGCCGAACACGCTGAACACCGGCTCGGCTGCAAGCTCGGCGAGACCACGGCGGACGGGCGCGTCACTGTCGAGCCGATCTATTGCCTCGGCCTGTGCGCCACCGCTCCTTCCGCCATGCTGGATGGTCGCATCGTCGCGCGGCTCAATGAGCGCCGGCTCGACGCCCTGATCGAGGAGGCCCAGTCGTGAGCGCCACCGGGACTGTCCGCATCTACGTTCCCAAGGATGCCTGCGCCATCGCCTGCGGCGCCGACGAGGTGGCCGAGGCGATCGCCGCCGCTGCCCTGACCCGTAAGCAGCCGATCGAGATCGTGCGCAACGGTTCGCGCGGCATGCTGTGGCTGGAGCCGATGATCGAGGTCGTCACCGACGAGGGCCGCATCGCCTATGGCCCGGTCGAGGCCGGCGATGTCGACGGCCTGTTCGCGGCGGGCTTCCTCACCGGCGGCGCGCATGCGCTGCGCATCGGCAAGCCGGAGGAGCACCCCTTCCTCGCCAAGCAGACCCGCCTCACCTTCGCCCGCTGCGGTATCATCGACCCGGCCTCCTATGCCGATTACCGCGCTCATGGCGGCTATAAGGGGCTGGAGCGCGCGCTGCAGCTCGGGCCGGCCGAGATCATCGAGGAAGTGAAGAAGTCCGGCCTGCGCGGCCGTGGCGGCGCCGGCTTCCCGACCGCCATCAAGTGGAAGACGGTGGCCGACGCCAAGGCCGACCGCAAATATATCGTCTGCAATGCCGACGAAGGCGATAGCGGCACCTTCGCCGACCGCATGATCATGGAAGGCGACCCGTTCGAGCTGATCGAGGGCATGACCATCGCCGGCATCGCGGTGGGCGCCACCAAGGGCTATGTCTACACCCGTTCCGAATATCCCCACGCCATCTGGGCGATGGAGAAGGCGATCGAGGTGGCGCGCGCCCACGGCATGCTCGGCGTCAACATCGCCGGCTCGGCCTACAGCTTCGACATGGAAGTGCGCATGGGCGCCGGCGCCTATGTGTGCGGCGAGGAAACAGCCCTGCTCGACAGTCTGGAAGGCAAGCGCGGCACGGTGCGCGCGAAGCCGCCGCTGCCGGCGCATAAGGGCCTGTTCCAGAAGCCGACCGTCATCAACAACGTGCTCTCGCTCACCGCCGTGCCGCATATCCTGGCCGATGGCGGCGAGTTCTACGCCAATTTCGGCATGGGTCGCTCGCGCGGCACGATGCCGATCCAGATCGCCGGCAATGTGAAGTTCGGCGGCTTGTTCGAAACCGCCTTCGGCATCACGCTGGGCGAGCTGATCAACGACATTGGCGGCGGCACCGCCACCGGCAAGCCGGTGAAGGCCGCGCAGGTCGGCGGCCCGCTCGGCGCCTATGTGCCGACCTGGCAGTTCGACCTGCCCTTCGACTACGAGGCTTTCGCGGCCAAGGACGCGCTGATCGGCCATGGCGGCATCGTCGTGTTCGATGAGAGCGCCGACCTCGCCAAGATGGCGCGCTTCGCCATGGAGTTCTGCTCCGTGGAAAGCTGCGGCAAGTGCACGCCCTGCCGCATCGGCTCGACGCGCGGCGTCGAACTGATGGACAAGATCATTGCCGGCGAGCGCGTCGAGGCCAATCTCGCCACGCTCACCGACCTCTGCCAGACCATGAAGCTTGGATCGCTTTGCGCCCTTGGCGGGTTTACCCCCTATCCGGTGCTGAGCGCGCTGAACCATTTCCCCGAGGAATTCGGCGCACCCCCGCGCCGCCTCGAAGCCGCCGAATGAGGAGGACGCATCATGTCTCTCATCCATGAGATCGACTACGGTACGCCGGCTCCGAAGACCGACAAGATGGTGACCCTCACCATCGACGGGATGGAAGTGACCGTGCCGGAAGGCACCTCCATCATGCGCGCGGCTATGGAGATGGGGACGCAAATCCCCAAGCTTTGCGCCACCGATTCGCTGGAGGCGTTCGGCTCCTGCCGCCTCTGCCTGATCGAGATCGAGGGCCGCAACGGTACCCCGGCCTCCTGCACCACGCCGGTGGCGCCGGGCATCAAGGTCCACACCCAGACCCCGCGTCTCGCCCAGCTTCGCAAGGGCGTGATGGAGCTCTACATCTCCGACCACCCGCTAGACTGCCTGACCTGCGCCGCCAATGGCGATTGCGAGCTGCAGGATATGGCCGGCGCGGTCGGCCTGCGCGAAGTGCGCTACGGCATGGAAGGGGCGAACCATTTCGCCCCCTCCTCCGAGCTCGCCATGCCGAAGGACGAGTCGAACCCGTACTTCACCTATGATCCGGCCAAGTGCATCGTCTGCAATCGTTGCGTGCGCGCCTGCGAGGAAGTGCAGGGCACCTTCGCGCTGACGATTTCCGGCCGCGGCTTCGACAGCCGCGTCTCGCCCGGCCAGTCGGAAGCTTTCCTCACCTCGGAATGCGTGTCCTGCGGCGCCTGCGTGCAGGCCTGCCCGACCGCGACCCTCTCCGAAAAGCGCCTGATCGACATCGGCACGCCCGAGCATTCGGTGGTGACGACCTGCGCCTATTGCGGCGTCGGCTGCACCTTCAAGGCGGAAATGCGCGGCCAGGAAGTGGTGCGCATGGTGCCGTGGAAGGACGGCAAGGCCAATCGCGGCCATAGCTGCGTCAAGGGCCGCTTTGCCTGGGGCTATGCCATGCACCAGGACCGCATCCTCAAGCCGATGATCCGTTCCAAGGTCACCGAGCCGTGGCGGGAAGTGTCGTGGGAGGAGGCGATCGCCTACACCGCCTCCGAGCTGAAGCGCATCCAGGACACCTATGGCCGCAAGTCGGTCGGCGGCATCACTTCCTCGCGCTGCACCAATGAGGAAGCCTATCTCGTCCAGAAGATCATCCGCGCCGGCTTCGGCACCAACAATGTCGACACCTGCGCCCGCGTCTGCCACTCGCCGACCGGCTACGGCCTGAACCAGGCCTTCGGCACCTCGGCGGGCACGCAGGACTTCGACTCGGTCGAGGATTCCGACGTCATCCTGGTGATTGGCGCCAACCCGACCGACGGTCATCCGGTGTTCGGCTCGCGCATGAAGAAGCGGCTGCGCGAGGGCGCCAAGCTGATCGTCATCGACCCGCGCCGCATCGACCTGGTGCGCTCGCCCCACATCAAGGCGGATTTCCACCTGCCGCTGCAGCCCGGCACCAATGTCGCCATCGTCACCTCGCTCGCCCATGTCATCGTGACCGAGGGGCTGGTGAACGAGGACTATGTCCGCCAGTTCTGCGACTGGGAGGAATTCCAGGACTGGGCCGAGTTCGTCGCCGATCCGCGCCACTCGCCCGAGGAAGTGGAAAAGCTTTCCGGCGTGCCGGCCGAGCAGATTCGCGGCGCGGCGCGGCTCTACGCCACCGGCGGCAATGCCGCGATCTATTACGGCCTCGGCGTCACCGAGCACTCGCAGGGCTCGACCACGGTGATGGCCATCGCCAACCTCGCCATGGCGACCGGCAATATCGGCCGCCGCGGCGTCGGCGTGAACCCGCTGCGCGGCCAGAACAACGTGCAGGGCTCGTGCGACATGGGCTCGTTCCCGCATGAGCTGCCGGGTTACCGCCACATCTCCGACGACGCGACCCGCGCCACTTTCGAGGCGATGTGGGGCCGTCCGCTCGACCCCGAGCCGGGCCTGCGCATTCCCAACATGCTGGACGCCGCGGTCGACGGCACCTTCAAGGCGATCTACATCCAGGGCGAGGACATTCTGCAGTCCGACCCGGACACGCATCACGTCGCCTCCGGCCTCGCGGCGATGGAACTGGTGATCGTGCAGGACCTTTTCCTGAACGAGACCGCCGCCTACGCGCATGTGTTCCTGCCGGGCTGCACCTTCCTTGAGAAGGACGGCACCTTCACCAATGCCGAGCGCCGCATCCAGCTCGTGCGCAAGGTGATGGCGCCGAAGAACGGCTATGGCGACTGGGAAGTGACCCAGATGCTCGCCCGCGCCATCGGCCTCGACTGGAACTACAGCCACCCCGCCCAGATCATGGACGAGATCGCCGCGCTCACCCCGAGCTTCGCCGGCGTGTCGTTCAAGAAGCTGGACGAGATGGGCTCGGTGCAGTGGCCCTGCAACGACGCCAATCCCGAGGGCATGCCGATCATGCATATTGGCGGCTTCGCGCGTGGCAAGGGCAAGTTCGTCGTCACCGAATATGTGCCGACCGACGAGCGTTCCGGCCCGCGCTTCCCGCTGCTGCTCACCACCGGCCGCATCCTCAGCCACTACAATGTCGGCGCGCAGACCCGCCGCACCGAGAACGTGGCCTGGCATCCCGAGGACGTACTGGAAATCCACCCGCACGACGCCGAGCAGCGTGGGGTGCGCGACGGCGACTGGGTGCGGATCGACAGCCGCGCCGGCTCCACCACCCTGCGCGCGCAGATCACCGACCGCGTCGCGCCTGGCGTCGTCTACACCACCTTCCACCACCCGACGACGCAGGCGAATGTCGTCACCACCGACTTCTCGGACTGGGCCACCAACTGCCCCGAGTTCAAGGTGACGGCGGTGCAGATCGCCCGCTCCAACGGCCCGTCGGAGTGGCAGGAGGACTATGACGAGTTCACCCGCCAGAGCCGCCGCATCGCGGTCGCGGCGGAGTGAGCGGGGCCTCGCGGTCATGATCCCGCCGGTCGCCCGCGTTGCGCGCCGCGCCGTCACCTCCACGGGTGTGATGGCGGGCGAGCGGGCGATCCCCGAGGAGACGCCCGTCGCCATCGTCCATAACGGCTCCACCTATGCCGTGATGATGGCGACGCCGGCCGATCTCGAGGATTTCGGCTATGGCTTCAGCCTGACCGAGGGCGTCATCGAGAGCCTCGCCGATGTCGAGCAGATCGAGACGCTCGAATTCGGCGAGGAGGACGGCGTCAGTGGCGTCGAGGTACGCCTCTGGCTCACCGCCGCCCGCGCCGGTGAACAGGTTGCCCGCCGCCGCCAGATCGCCGGCCCGACGGGCTGTGGCCTGTGCGGGGTGGAGAGTCTGGAGCTGGCGGTGAAGCCCGCCCGCACCGTGCCGGAAGGTCGTCGGTTCACGGCGGCGGAAATCTCCCGCGCCGTGGCCTCCCTGCCCCCGGCGCAGACGCTGAACCACCAGACCCGCGCCGTGCACGCGGCCGGGTTCTGGGAGCCGGACGCCGGGCTTGTCGCGGTGCGAGAGGATGTCGGCCGCCACAATGCGCTCGACAAGCTCGTCGGCCATCTGGTTCGCAACAACCATGGGGCCGGTGGCGGGCTCGTGTTGCTCACCAGCCGGGTGTCGATCGAGATGGTGCAGAAGACCGCCATGCTCGGCGCCTCGGTGCTGGTGGCGGTGTCGGCGCCGACCGCTCTCGCCGTGCGCACGGCGGAGAAGGCCGGCATCACCCTCGTCGCCATCGCCCGCGACGATGGATTTGAAGTGTTCACCCACCCCCATCGCATCGTGCTGGACGGGGCAGAGAAGGAGCGGATCGCCCATGTCGGCTAACACGATGGAACGTCTGGTCTATATGGCGAACCAGATCGGCAAGTTCTTCGAGCCGCAGGGCTATGAGAAGGCCGTGAAGGGCGTCGCCAAGCATATCAAGGACTTCTGGGATCCGCGCATGCGCGCGCGTATCGAGGACCACATCGCCGCCGGCGGCGAGGGTCTTGCCCCGCATGTGCTTGAGGCGCTGAAGTCGCTGCCGCCGGTGTCGCGCGACAGCATTCCGTTGCCCCGCCCGACCCGCGACATTCCCGGCCCGACCGCGCATCATCACTGAGCCGCTTTTCGCCTGAGACCGGCCCGCCCGGAGGCCTCCGGTCTTCTTGGGCGGCCGGTCTTGGGCGGCCGGTCTTGGGCTGGACGATCCGCGCCGTTCTGGCCGTTTCGGCGCCGATCTACCCCAACGTCAGTAAGCGGCGGGTTTTTTCGCCACCCGATTTCCGTGCGAACAGGCGCATTCGCCGCGAATCTTCGCCTTTTCATCACGCTTCCGCCATCGGCACCCTTCATCGCATCCTCTAAGGTGCGGCAGCAGCGCGGAGGATGGCGGGTCCATGCATGATGACGGCAACGGATTTCTGCTCGGGGCGCTGGTTTTTCTCGCCACCGCCGTCATCGCCGTTCCGGTCGCGCGCCGGCTCGGCCTGTCACCGATCGTCGGCTATCTCCTGGCCGGTATCGCCATAGGGCCCTCCGGCATTGGCGCTTTCAACGATCCCGAGCGGATCATCACCGTCGCCGAGATCGGTGTCGTGCTGCTGCTGTTCATCATCGGGCTGGAGCTGCAGTTCTCACGGCTGCTGGCGCTGCGCCGCGCCATTTTCGGCCTCGGCACGGCGCAGCTCCTGTTCTCAGGTGCGGCCATCGCCGTGCTCAGCCATTATGCCGCCCGCGACTTCGACTGGCGCGGCGCGCTGGTCGCCGGCATGGCACTGGCGCTGTCGGCCACCTCGATCGCGCTGCAATTGCTGGAAGAGAAGGGAGGGCTCGCCCAGCCCTATGGCCAGCGTGCGTTCGGTGTGCTGCTGTTCCAGGACATGGCGATCGTGCCGCTGCTGGCCCTGCTGCCCTTTCTCGGCCAGGGCACGCATGAGGAATACAGCTTCCTTGAATCGGCCGAGCATGTCGCGATCATCATCGGCTCGATGCTGCTCATCGTCGGCGCCGGCCGCTATCTGCTGCCGACACTGTTCCGCACCCTCGCCCGTTCGGGCGCCCGCGAGGTGATGACGGCGGCGGCGCTTCTGGTCGTTCTCGGCGCCGGGGCGCTGATGGCCTCGGCCGGCATGTCGATGGCGCTCGGCGCGTTCCTCGCCGGGGTCATGCTCTCCGAATCGAATTTCCGTCACGAGCTGGAAGCCAATATCGACGCCTTTCGCGGCCTGCTGATCGCGCTGTTCTTCATGGGCGTCGGCATGTCGATGAATCTCGACGTGGTGCTGGCCAATGCCCTGCTGCTGATCGTCGGCACGCTGATGGTGACGCTGGTAAAGGCGGTGTCGGTGTGGGCGGTGTTCCGCTTCTCCGACAGCACGCGCGCGGATGCGGTACGCTCCGCCTCGGTGCTGACCCCGGCGGGCGAATTCTCCTTCGTGCTGTTTCCGCTCGCGCTCAGCCTGGGGCTGATCGATTCGCGCCAGTCGGACATGCTCGTCGCCTGCGCCGCCATGACCATGCTGCTCGGCCCGCCCGTCGCGCTGCTCGGCGAGCAGCTCGCACGCCGGCTGGACCGCCGCGCGGCGGTGCCGCACGAGGATTTCAGCGACGCCCATGGGTCGGTGCTGGTCGTCGGCTTCGGGCGCTTCGGGCAGATCGTCTCGCAGTGCCTGCTCGCGCGCGGGCTGGAAGTGACCATCATCGACAATGATGTCGAAATGATCCAGAGCGCCGGGCGCTTCGGCTTCCGCATCTTCTACGGCGACGGCACCCGGCTTGACGTGCTGCGCGCGGCGGGTGCCGAGCGGGCGCGGGTGGTCGCGGTCTGCGTCGACCGGCGCGAGACCACCGACCGCATCGTCGAGATCATCCGCCAGAACATGCCGGATGTGCGCCTGCATGCGCGCGCCTATGACCGCACCCATGCGGTGGCGCTGCGCGGGCGCGGGGTGGATTTCGAGATCCGCGAGACCTTCGAATCGGCTCTCGCTTTCGGTGAAGCCGCGCTGCGCGCCAATGGCATCGACGCCGCCACCGCGCAGGCGACCGTGGCCGATGTGCGCCAGCGTGATTTGGAGCGCCTTCGCCGGCAGATGGCCGAAGGCGAGGATCGCGGTCCGCTGCCGCTGGAACCCGAGCCGCTGGTAGAGCCCGAGCGCCCCGCCCGCCCACTGAACCCGGAGGCCGAGGACGTGCTCAAGCACGAGACCGAGTTCTCGTCCTGACCCCGCGCCGCCGGCCCGCATTGCCGAAAGCCGGCGCATTCGTGCCCGCCCCGTTCCAATTGTCGCATGGTCGGCATAGGCTTGCCCTAGACATTCGGATCGAATGCAGTGGGCGCCGTCCCGAACCGCGGGTTCACGGGCGCGGGCGTCGTATCGGGGAGATAAACAGATGCAGCTCGGAATCGTTGGCCTCGGCCGTATGGGTGGAAATATCGCGCGTCGTCTCACCAAGGCGGGACATGACTGCGTGGTGTGGGACCGCAACGAGGCGGCGGTGAGCGAACTGGGCGGGGAAGGCAACCGGCCCGCCGCCGATCTCGCCGATCTCGTCGCCAAGCTCGACGCGCCGCGCGCCATCTGGGTGATGCTGCCGGCCGGTGGCCCGACCGAGAGCACAATCGCCACCCTGACCGGCCTGCTGGCGCCCGGGGATGTCATCATCGACGGCGGCAACACCTTCTACAAGGACGACATCCGCCGCGCCGCCGAACTGGAGCCGAAGGGGCTGCATTACATTGATGTCGGCACGTCCGGCGGCGTGTGGGGCCTGGAACGCGGCTATTGCATGATGATCGGCGGCCCGAAAGAGGCGGTGGACCGGCTCGACCCGATCTTCTCCGCCCTCGCCCCCGGGCTCGGCGATATTCCCCGCACGCCCGGCCGCGAGGACCGCGATTCCCGCGTCGAGCATGGCTACATGCATTGCGGCCCGGCCGGCTCCGGCCACTTCGTCAAGATGGTGCATAACGGCATCGAATACGGCCTGATGCAGGCCTATGCCGAAGGCTTTGAAATCCTGAAGAAGAAGAATTCCACCGACCTGCCGGAGAATGAGCGCTTCACCCTCGACATGGCCGATGTCGCCGAGGTGTGGCGTCGTGGCTCGGTGGTGTCGTCCTGGCTGCTCGACCTCTCGGCCATCGCCCTGACCAAGGACGAGAGCCTGAGCGACTTCCCCGGCGAGGTCGCCGATTCCGGCGAGGGCCGCTGGACGGTGATGGCGGCGATCGAGGAGGCGGTCTCGGCCGAAGTGCTGTCCGCCGCGCTCTACACCCGCTTCCGCTCGCGCCAGGACCACACCTTCGGCGAAAAGCTCCTGTCGGCGATGCGCTTCCAGTTCGGCGGCCATACTGAATTCAAGACCAAGTGAGCGGCGGATAGCGATCCATGGGAAGCGAGTCCGTCGTTCTCGGCCAGAAGGTGCTGGCGCCCGATGCGGCGCCGGCACCGGCCTCGACCTTCTTCATCTTCGGCGCGTCGGGCGATCTGACCAAGCGCCTGCTGCTGCCCTCGCTCTACAACCTCGCCCATGAGGGCGTCCTGGTCGACGATTTCGCCATTGTCGGCGTCGACCATGTCGAGCGCAGCGAGGAGGATTACCGCGCTTTCCTCACCGATGCGGTGCGGGAGTTGCCCGGCTCGCTCGATACCGAGGGCGAAACCTGGCGATGGCTGATCAGCCGCATTTTCTATGTCGCCGGGGATTTCGAAGACCCGGCGACCTATGCGCGCATTCGCGAGCGGCTGGACCAGCGCAAGGGCCAGACCGGCAATGCGGTGTTCTATCTCGCCGTGGCGCCGCGCTTCTTCGCCACCATCGCCGAGCAGCTCGGCGCCGCCGGGCTGCTGAAGGAGGGCGAGGACAGCTTCCGCCATGTGGTGGTGGAAAAGCCCTTCGGCTCCGATATGCCCTCGGCCAAGGCGCTGAACCGCCGGCTGCTGGCGGTGGCGGATGAGCGGCAGATCTATCGGATCGACCATTTCCTCGGCAAGGAAACGGTCCAGAACATGATGGCGCTGCGCTTCGGCAACGGCATCTTCGAGCCGATCTGGAGCAAGGAATATATCGACCATGTACAGATCACCGCCGCCGAGACGGTGACGGTGGAACAGCGCGGCGGCTTTTACGACGCCACCGGCGCGCTGCGCGACATGGTGCCGAACCACATGTTCCAGTTGCTGGCGATGACGGCGATGGAGCCGCCGAATTCGTTCGACGCGGATGCGGTGCGCTCGGAAAAGACCAAGGTGATCGAGGCCATCCGCCACATGCGCCCGAGCGAAGCGATCGGCGCGGCGGTACGCGGCCAGTACCGGGCGGGCTTCGTCAATGGCGAGGCGGTGAAGGACTATCGCGACGAGAAGGACGTGCATCCTGAGAGCCGCACCGAGACCTATGTGGCGCTCAAATGCTTCGTCGATTCCTGGCGCTGGAACGGCGTGCCTTTCTATGTGCGCACCGGCAAGGCGCTGGCGGTGCGACGCACCGAGATCGCCATCCAGTTCAAGCGGGCGCCGGGTGTGCTGTTCCGCCACCTGCCCACGGCGCTGAAGCCGAATCTGATGGTCATCCATGTGCAGCCGGATGAGGGCGTGTCGCTGCGCTTCGCCGCCAAGGTGCCCGGCCGCAAGGTCCGGCTCTCGGATGTCGAGATGAGCTTCAAATATGCCGACTACTTCAAGGCAGCGCCCAGCACCGGCTATGAGACGCTGATCTATGACTGCCTGTGCGGCGACCCCACCCTGTTCCAGCGCGCCGACACGATCGAGGCCGGCTGGGAAGCGGTGGAGCCGATTCTGGAGGCGGTCAGCGGCGGGGAGAACGACGTGCAGTTCTATTCCGCCGGCTCCAGCGGCCCGGCCATGTCCGACGTGATGCTGGCGCAGGACGGCTTCCAGTGGCTGCCGCTTGAGAGGGATCGCCCGCGATGAACGCTTCCCCCGAACACGCCACCGATCCCGGCGCCCTCGATGAGCGCGGCGGTGCCACACGCCCCCCGGCTTCACGCATCCGCCTCATGGTGTCGGATGTCGACGGCACGCTGGTGAACAAGGCCAAGGAGGTGACGCCGGCGACCATTGCGGCGGTGCGCCGCCTGCATGAAGCCGGCATCGCCTTCGCCGCCGTCTCGGCCCGCCCGCCGCGCGGCATGCGGCGGCTGGTGGAGGCGCTGAATGTCGATCTGTTCGGCGGCTTCAATGGCGGCTGCATCCAGCGCCGCGATTTCACGATCGTGGAACAGCATTTCGTCGCTACCGAAGCGGTGCGCGCCGGCATTGCGCTGATGCAGCTGCGTGGCGCGGCGGTGTGGGTGTTCGCCGATGACGAATGGTTCGTCACCGATCCCGACAGCACCTACGTTGCCGGCGAAATACGCACGGTCGCCTTTCAGCCGACCGTCGTGTCGGATTTCGGCGACCATATCACCCGCGCCGGCAAGATCGTGTTCTCCTCCACCGATTTCGACATGCTGGCGGCGAGCGAGCCGGAGCTCCAGGCGCTGGTGGGCGACGGCGCGACGGCGCGGCGCTCGCAGGCGAAATATCTCGACATGACCCCGCCGGGCACCGACAAGGGCTATGCCGCGTGCGCCTTCGCGCGTCATTACGGCGTGTCGATGGACGAGGTGGCGGTCATTGGCGACATGCCGAACGACCTGCCGATGTTCGCGCTTGGCGGCCTGGCCATCGCCATGGGCAATGGCGCGGCGGAGGTGAAGGAACAGGCGCATTTCGTCACCCTCACCAATGAGGAAGACGGCATCGCCCACGCCATTGACCGCTTCGTGCTGCCGCGCGCGCCTTGAGGCTTCGCAGGCCGGCCGGATAATCTTGTCCGGTCGGCCTGCACGGCTGTACTCCTGCGCGGCTGTTCACAACCGCCTCAGGCCGGGAACTTCGCCACGGCCCGTTCGTCCTACCGGAAGCGCGCCCGTGACCCATCCGGGGCGGCCGCTCGCCGACGGCAGGGAGAGGACGATGACGCTGCAGAAATTCACCATTGCCGACGCTGCCATGGAGCGGACACCCGGCACCGAGGCGGAGATCTATACCGGCAATCTGGTCGATGAACGCCAGGGCGGGCCGATCACCATCGGCTATGGCCGCTACGCGCCGCAGCAGACGCTGGAGGAGACGATGGCGGTGCATGATGTCATGATCGTGCTGGCCGGCCGCCTTTCCGTGTCGACTCCGGACGTGGCGGTGGAGGCCGGGCCGGGCGAGATCGTTTATATGCCGAAGGGCGAAGCCGTCACCATCCGCTCGCATGAGGAAGGCGCGACGACCGCCTATGTCACCTACCCCCACTGGCGCAGCGCACGGGAGTAGAACCCGGGCGGGGAGTCCCACAGGGCAGGCCGCTGTTATCGCAGCGACACGCACCGGCTCTAACACGTCCCGATACGTCGCTGAAGTGAGGGGACTTCCATGCGTATTTTCGCGGCGGCCTTGGCCGCCACTATCTGCTTGATCGGCACCGCCGACGCGGCAAACGTCTACCCGATAGACCGCGCCACGATCCTTGCCGGCTCGGCCTTCGACTTCAAGGTCGAGTTCGCCGGCGTCGTGAAGCCGGAAGAGGTGTCGATCACCATCAATGGCGAGCCGGCGGCGAACATCCTTGGCAAGGATTATGCGTTCATCGCCAAGGAAGAGGGCGTCGACGCCTCCGCGGTGCTGCTGCGCGCGGCCAAGGTGGTGAAGCCGGGCCAGTACACGGTCGAAGTCAAGGCCGGCAATGACACCAAGACGGTGCATTGGGATGTCTACGGCACCCCGGACACCCCGAAGGCCAAGAACATCATCTTCTTTCTCGGCGACGGCATGTCGGTGGCGCACCGCACCGGCGCCCGACTGCTCTCCAAGGGCATGACCGAGGGCAAGGCCAATGGCCGCCTCGCCATGGACGATCTCGACTACATGGCCTTCATCGGCACCTCGTCCACCAACGCCATCGCCACCGACAGCGCCAACACCATGTCGGCGCACATGACCGGCCACAAGACCGCAGTGAACGCGCTCGGCGTCTATGCCGACCGTACCAAGGATCCGCTGGACGATCCCCGCGTCGAGAACATCACCGAAGCGCTCGCCCGCACCGGCCGCAAGTCGGTCGGCATCGTCACCACCGCCGAGGTGGAAGACGCCACTCCGGCCGCCGTTGTCGCCCATACCCGCCTGCGCGACCGCAAGGCGGAGATCGTCGAGATGATGTTCGCGCTGAAGCCCGAGGTCGTGCTCGGCGGCGGCTCGGCCTATTTCCTGCCGAAGTCCACCCCCGGCTCGAAGCGCAAGGACGATAAGGACTTCATCAAGTCCTTCACCGAGTCCGGCTACACGCTGGCGACCGATGCCGCGGCGCTGCAGGCGGCCGGCCAGGCGAATGCCGGCAAGATCCTCGGCCTGTTCCACACCGGCAATATGGACTCCGTGCTGGACCGCAAGTTCCTGAAGAAGGGCACGGTCGACAAGTTCCCCGACCAGCCCGGCCTGGTGGACATGACCAAGGTGGCGCTGGCCCAGCTCGCCAAGAATCCGGACGGCTTCTTCCTGATGGTGGAAGGCGCGACCATCGACAAGATGTCGCATCCCTTGGATTGGGACCGCGCGCTTTACGACACCATTGAGTTCGACCAGGCGCTGCGGGTGGCGATGGACTTCGCCAAGGACCACCCCGACACGCTGGTCATCGCCACCCCGGATCACACCCACGGCGTTTCCATCATCGGCACCATCGACGACGACAAGCCGGGCGAGGACATGCGCGAGAAGGTGGGCGTCTACGCGGCCGCCGGCTTCCCCAACTACACCGACACGGACGGCGACGGCTATCCCGACAAGGTGGACGTGTCGCGCCGCCTGGCCGTCTTCGCCAACAACTTCCCGGACTATTACGAGACCTGGCGGCCGAAGCTGAACGGCCCGTTCGACCCGGCGATCAAGAACGAGAAGGGCGAGTACGTCGCCAACGCCGCCTATAAGGACGTGCCCGGCGCGGTGCTGCGGATCGGCAATATTCCGCGCTCCACCGACACCGCCGTGCATGCGGTGGATGACGGCATCCTGCAGGCCTCCGGCCCCGGCGCCGAAGCCTTCAAGGGCTATATGGAAGAAAGCGACGTGTACCGCGTGCTGGTGGATGCATTCGCCCTCGCCCCGGCGCAGAAGTGATCGCCAGCGACGCAACGATGCGCTCGCCCCTGCCGGCCCCCACGGGGGCCGGCTTTGACGGACGCCGCGCCTTCCTCATCGGGAGCGCGCGGCTGCTGCTTGGGGCCGGTAGCGCTACTCTGAGCGGCCTGCCCGCTGCCGCCGCGCCGCGACTCGACTTCGACGAGCTTTACGCCAAGGTCACCGTCTTGGGCCTGACCTTCTCCGACAAGGTGAAGAGCCTTCAGGGTCAGGACGTGACCATGCGCGGCTTCATGGCGCCGCCGCTGAAGGCCGAGGCCAATTTCTTCGTGCTGACCGAGATTCCGATGTCCATCTGCCCCTTCTGTTCCTCGGACAGCGACTGGCCGGACAATATCGTCGTGATCTATCTCGACCGCGCCCAGACCTTCGTTCAGGCCAATGCGCCGATCGACGTGACCGGCCGGCTGGAGGTCGGCTCCTGGACCGATCCGCAAACCGGCTTCGTCAGCCTGCTGCGGCTGGTCGGTGCTTCCTTCCGGACCGTCTGACCATGCCGGGTCTCATCCTCCGCGACCTCGTGGTGCGCTTTCCCGGGCTGGAGCGGCCGGCGCTCGATATTCCCGCGCTCGATCTTCACGCCGGCAGCCATGTGGCGCTGACCGGACCTTCCGGTTCCGGCAAGACCACGCTCATCAACATCATCACCGGGCTCGACCGTGCGCCGGCCGGGCGGGTCATGTGGGGCGACACCGATATTGCCCGCCTCGGCGAGGGGGCCCGCGACCGCTGGCGCGCGGCCCATGTCGGGCTGGTGATGCAGGAATTTCACCTGTTTCCCGGCCTCTCAGCCCTCGAGAATGTGCTGCTGCCGCAGCGCCTCACCCGCTTTCGCTTGGCGCCATCGGTGCGGGAGGAGGCCCTCCGGCTGTTGGCTCGCGTGGGGATTGAGCGGCCGGGCCAGCGGATCGAGACCCTCTCGCGCGGCCAGATGCAGCGCGTGGCGGTGGCGCGGGCCCTGGTGGCCCGCCCGCGCATCCTCGTGGCCGACGAGCCGACGGCCAGCCTCGACGCCGAAGCCGGCGCGGCGGTGGCGGAACTGCTCGCCGCGCTCGCCTGCGAGGTGGGGGCAACCCTCATCGTGGCGTCCCATGATGTCGGGCTCATTGCCACCATGGCGCGCGTGTTGCGTCTCGAAGGCGGCCGGCTGGTTCCCGTCGCCTCGGCCCCGGTCGGTGTGGCCCCGGCCGGAGCTTCCCCCGACCCTGCCGCCGAGGGTGTATAGATGTTCCGGCTGATTGCCGCCGATCTCGTGCGCCACCGTTGGGGAGCGCTCGCCATTGCGCTGCTGATCGCGTTGGCGACCGCGCTCGGCGTGGTGGTGACGCTGGAAGAGCGCGCCCTGCGGCTCGGCAGCGCGCGGGCGGCGGCGGCGTTCGATCTCGTGGTCGGCGCGCCGGGCAGCGAGACGCAACTGGTGCTCTCCGCCGTGTTCCTGCAGCCGGCGCCGCTGACCCTGCTGCCGGGCAGCATCCTCGCCGCGCTGGCCACCGATCCGCGCGTCGCCTATGCGGCCCCGGTCGGTTTCGGCGATTTTTCCGATGACCGGCCGCTGGTGGGCACCACGCAGCCGCTCGTCGACGGGCTTGGCGGCGTCACCGAAGGGCGCAGTTTCGAGAGGCTGGGGGACGCGATCATCGGCGCCGCCGTGCCCCGCGCCCTCGGCGAGAGCTTTCATCCGATGCATGGGATGGCGGAGGCCCATGGCGGCGTCCACAGCGCCATTACCTATCGCATTGTCGGGCGGCTGGCGCCGACCGGCACGGCCTGGGACCGGGCCATTCTGGTGCCGATCGAGGCGGTATGGCGCACCCATGCGCCGGGCATCCACGGGCATGAGGCGCACACGGATGACGACCATCATGACGACGAGGCCGCGCCACCCGTGGCCGGCACCGAGAGCGCCGCGCCCGCGCGGACCATTGCGGAGGCGCAGAGGCGCCGCGATCAGGACGACGCGGCGGGCCTCGATGCCCTGATCAATCCGGCGGCGGTCACAGATCCCGCCGCGCCGGGCGTCCCGGCGATCATGGTGAAGCCTCGAACCATCGCCGATGCCTACCGGCTGCGTCAGGCCTACCGCACCGACCACACCCTTGCTGTCTTTCCCGGTGAAGTGCTGACCCGGCTCTACGGCACCCTTGGCGATGCGCGGCAGATTCTCGCCTTCGTGACGCTGAACGCGCAGCTTCTGGTGGCTGCGGCGGTCCTGCTGGTGGTGTTGATCCATGTGATGGCCCGCCGCCGCCAGATCGGAGCTCTCAGGGCCTTCGGCGCGCCGCGCGCGGTGGTATGTGCCGTGGTTTGGCTGGAGGCCGTTCTGGTGATGGGCGCGGGGCTGGCTGGCGGATTCGCGCTCGGCTATGGCGTCGCGCGGACGCTGGCGCGGCAGATTTCGATGCAGACCGGCATCGTGCTGCCGGTGGAATTCGTCGCCGAGGATGCGGGCGGCTTTTTCCTGCTGTTCGCCATTGGTGGGCTGGCGGCCCTGCTGCCGGCTGTTCTGGCCTATCGCCAGTCGCCTGCCGCGGCATTGCGCGGCTAAAGAACGTTTTACCCCTCAGGTTGTTTCAACCTGGTGGCATCGGGGTCCAAGGGCGGCTCCGGCCCGTTTCCGGAGGAAGCGTCGCGAATCACATAAACCGAACCGGGTGGGGGAGCGGGGCAGGTCGGTCCTACCAAGGCGGCACGGCGCGAGGGCCGGGCGGCGGACTTGTCACCTTCGAGCGGGCGATGACGACGCGGAGGAGAGATTTGGTGGAGCCAGGCGGAATCGAACCGCCGACCTCTTGAATGCCATTCAAGCGCTCTCCCAACTGAGCTATGGCCCCACCGAGGGCGCCGGATGCGTGGAGCGCCAGAGCGCTGCACCTTGGGTTCTCATCCGGACTTTCCGGCCCGGATCGCTCCGGGGCGGGACGCTCGTAAACCACAGGACGGATCGGACTGCAAGCCTCGATTTTAAATCGAGCGGTCTGTCCCCAGGGCTTTCTTCGTTCAGCTCTCTTCGTCGTCCTCGATGCCGTCGCCGATGAGATCGGTCACGTCATCATCGCCATCCTCGTCTTCTTCGAGGAAGGTGTCGTCATCGTCGCTGGCGACCTCATCGTCGTCGATTTCGAGATCGTCGTCGGCCACTGCCGCCTTGGAGGTGCCGGCGGTCTCCTCGTCGGCATCCTCCAGCGA
The DNA here is from genome assembly GCF_041415945.1 of Ancylobacter sp. IITR112. Lineage (NCBI taxonomy): Bacteria > Pseudomonadati > Pseudomonadota > Alphaproteobacteria > Hyphomicrobiales > Xanthobacteraceae > Ancylobacter > Ancylobacter sp. IITR112. The sequence continues at coordinate 3,872,366 of NZ_JBGCUS010000001.1, forward strand.
GACCAGTTCGACATCGGCCGTCTCTTCGAGATCGGTATCGGCCGCCGCGGCGGCGGCGCGCGGGGCTTCGACGCGACCGCGCGACACCGGAAGGGTGATCGGGACGATCTGGCCGGTATAGGGCGAGATCACCGGATCCTTGTTCAGGTCGTAGAACTTGCGCCCGGTGACGGGGCAGACGCGCTTGGTGCCTAATTCAGGTTTCACCACGGTTTCGGACCTCGGGTGGTGATGGAAAGGGTGCTCCCATTGAACCGCTGAAGTGGCGGAGTCAAGCCGCATCTGCAAGGGCCGTGGCGGCAGGCGGGGCCTCGTGCTAGGAGGGGCCGCGCCTGCGGGCGCCGGATGGCCCGTCTCCCGGCGCCCCGCGTTACCGCTCCCCTGGGGGGACGGTTTCCCGATCCATCGCAAGACAAGGCTTGAGTGATGAGCAGCACCGGTCACGCCACCCTTCCCGTTCCCGCCCTTGCCCGCCGCTCCCCGGCGCTGAAGGGCCGGGTGCGCGTGCCCGGCGACAAGTCGGTCTCGCACCGCTCGCTCATCTTCGGTGCGCTCACCATTGGCGAAACCCGCATCTCCGGCCTGCTGGAGGGCGAGGACGTGCTCAACACCGCCAAGGCCTGCGCTGCGCTCGGCGCGGATGTGGAGCGGGTGGGCGAGGGCGAATGGCGGGTGCATGGCGTCGGCGTCGGCGGGCTGCGGGCCCCCGAGGGCGTGCTCGATTTCGGCAATGCCGGCACCGGCTCGCGGCTGATGATGGGCGTGGTCGCCGGCAATCCCATCACCGCCACTTTCGACGGCGATGCGAGCCTGCGCCGCCGGCCGATGCGTCGCATTCTCGACCCGCTGGAGCAGATGGGCGTCGCGGTCGTCGACGCCGCCGAAGGCGGGCGCCTGCCGCTCACCCTCAAGGGGCCGCAGGAGCTGGTGCCGATCACCTATGAAAGCCCCGTCGCCTCGGCGCAGATCAAGTCCGCCGTGCTGCTCGCCGGCCTTGGCGCACCGGGCGAAACGACGGTGATCGAGAAGGAGGCGAGCCGCGACCATACCGAGCGCATGCTCACCCATTTCGGCGCCGAGGTGACGGTGGAGCCCTATGGCGAACACGGCCGCAAGGTCACGCTGAAGGGCCGGCCGGAGCTGAAGCCGGCGCCGATCCGCGTGCCGGCCGACCCCTCTTCCGCCGCCTTCCCGCTGGTGGCGGCGCTGATCGTGCCGGGCTCGGAAGTGGTGATCGAGGGGGTGATGACCAACCCGCTGCGTACTGGATTGTTCATCACGCTCAAGGAGATGGGCGCTGACATCGCCTTCGAGAACGAGCGCGTGGAAGGCGGCGAGAGCGTCGCCGACATTCGCGTGCGCGCCTCCGCGCTCACCGGGGTGAACGTTCCGGCGGAGCGGGCGCCGTCGATGATCGACGAATATCCGGTGCTGGCCGTTGCCGCCGCTTTCGCCACCGGCGAGACGCGGATGAACGGGCTTTCCGAATTGCGGGTGAAGGAGTCCGACCGGCTCGCGGCTGTTGCGGACGGGCTGGCGCAGGCGGGTGTGGCCTACCGCATCGAGGGTGACGACCTCATCGTCACCGGCGCCGGGGCGGCGGCGGGGGGCGGCACGGTGGCGACCCATATGGATCACCGCATCGCCATGAGCTTCCTCGTCATGGGGCTCGCCACCGACAAGCCCTTGAAAGTGGACGATATTTCCTTCATCGCCACCTCCTTCCCCACTTTCCTCCCGCAGATGCGGGCGCTGGGGGCGGTGATCGAGAGCGAGGCGGCGGCGTGATCATCGCGCTTGACGGACCGGCCGCCTCGGGCAAGGGCACCATCGCCCGGCGGCTCGCCGCGCATTTCCGCCTGCCGCATCTCGACACCGGGCTGCTCTACCGGGCGGTGGGCGCCAAGGCCTTGGCGGAACACGTCAATTTCGATGACGAAGCCGCTCTCGAACGCCTCGCCGGCGGCCTGGACCTTGCCACCCTCGACCCCGAAACGCTGAAATCCGGCGCCATCGGGGAAGCCGCCTCGCGCGTCGCCGCCCTGCCGGGCGTTCGCGCCAAGCTGTTGACCTTGCAGCAGGATTTCGCCCGCCAGCCGGGCGGGGCGGTGCTGGACGGGCGCGATATCGGCACCGTCATCGCGCCGGACGCGCAGGTGAAAATCTTCGTCACCGCGACGCCGGAAGCGCGCGCCGCGCGCCGCCACGCCGAGCTTGTCCAGCGCGGCGAAGCCGTCACCTTCGAGCAGGTGCTGGCGGATATTGCCAAGCGCGATGAAAGGGATAGCGGGCGCGCCAGCGCCCCGCTCCTGCGCGCCGAGGATGCCGAAATCCTCGACAATACCCATCTCGGTGTCGAGGAAAGCTGGCAGGCGGCGCTGGCCATCCTTGCCCGCCGGCAGGCTTTGGGAGGGGCGCGATGAGTGTGGCTAGTGAGTCCGATGAGGTGGACGATGAGACCGATCGGGCCGATGAGTCCGATGCGGCCAAATCTCTCCCCGCCGACGACCGCCTCGCCCGTGGCCAGGCGCGGCTGTCGGAAATCACCGGCCGCTCCGGCGAGGAGGTGATGGCCGCGCTCGGCGATGTCGCCCCCGATTTCGCCCGCTATATTTTCGAGTTCGGCTATGGCGATGTGTATTCGCGCCCGGGGCTGGATCTGCGCGCCCGCATGCTCGCCACCGTCGCCGGGCTGGTCTGCCTCGGCCATGCCGAGCGGGAGCTGCGCGTGCATATCGGCTCGGCGCTGAATGTCGGGGCGACGCGCGAGGAAGTGGTGGAGGTCATCATGCAGATGGCGCTCTATGCCGGCTTCCCCGCCGCGCTCGACGCGCTGTTCATCGCGCGCGAGGTCTTTTCCGCGCGCGATGCCGCCCCGGCGGCGGGCTAGGCCATGCGCCGGGTGCTGGTCATCGGCATCGGCATGGGCGAGGCGGAAGGGCTCACCGGCCACGCCATCGCGGCGCTCGGCCGGGCGGATGCCTTCGTGCTGCTCGACAAGGGGGAAGGCGCCGGGGAACTGGTGGCGGCGCGCGAAGAGCTGATCGCCCGCTTCGGCAGGCCCGGCCACCGCGTGGTGCGGGCGCCGAGCCCGCCCCGCCGCCCGGCTGCGCTGGAAGGCGCGCGAAAAACCTATGAGGGCGCGGTGGCGGACTGGCACGACGCCCGCGCCCGCCTGCTCGCCGGCCTCATCCGTGCGGAGCTATCGGAGGAGGGGACGGGCGCGCTGCTCGTCTGGGGCGACCCGATGCTCTATGATTCCACCCTGCGCGTGCTCGCCATGGCGCGGGCGCAGGTGGACTTCGCTATGGAAGTGTTTCCCGGCGTCACGGCGCTGCAGGCGCTGTGCGCGGCGCATGGCATCCCGCTCAACGCCATTGGCGAGGAAGTGGCGCTCACCACCGGGCGCAATGTGGCGGCAGCGACGCCCGCTTCCCCCGCCTTCGCCGTGCTGCTGGACGATGGCACCAGTCTCGCCGCGCTGGCGGCGCGGGGTTTTGACGGCGAGGTCTGGTGGGGCGCCAATCTCGGCACCCCGGCGCAGGTGCTGGCGCAGGGAAGGCTGACGGAGGTCGCCGGCGAGATCGCGGCAAGGCGGGCGCAGGTGAAGGCGGCGCGCGGCTGGGTGATGGATGTGTGGCTGGCGCGCAAGAGCCGCGCCTAGGAGCCGCGCGTAGGAGCCGCGCGTAAGCGGCGTTCGCGGTAGCGCGCGAGCAGGGGCGTTCGCGGTGGCGAGCGGGGTGGGGGCCTGCGCGGCGCGCGCGGCCGGCCCTCGACGGGGCGGGATTCCGGTCCATAATCGAGGTTCCGCCGGAGGAAACCCCGATGCCGAACCTGACCCCCGCCAACGCCGCCGTGCCGGGCGCCGTGACCGCGCCGCCTCCCGCCGCGCGCCCCGCCTCGTTTTCAGGCGCGGCCGGCCCCCGACCCTCCCCCGCGCTCGACTGGCTCGCCGCCCCGCCGACGCATCCGCACGAGATGAAGGCGGCCTATGATGTCCGCCTCGGCCCGCTGCACCTTTCCGGCGGCGCCCGCATGACCCCGACCGCCGTGGTGGCGGCAGGGATCTGCACCGGGCTGATCCTCATGGGCGTCGCGGCGGTGGTGCGGGCGGGGAGGGGGTGATGCTTTCGCCGGGACGAAGGCCGGCCCGGCCGGGCGCCCCGCATGCGAGCCCCCATTTCAACGCGCTGCCGCCCGCGTCATCCCGGAAGGACCGCAGGTCCTGTCCGGGATCGTGTCGGTAGCTTGGTGGACGATCCCGGCTCGAAGCCTTCGGCTGCGGCCGGGATGACGGAGTTTCGGGGAAGACGCGCCTCGGTGCGGCCGTCACAGCAAGTTGGCTAAGGCTCAGTATTCAACTGGGGGGCCTTAAAGCGGCAGCTTCCGCTGCCGGAGTTATGAAAAGCCACTTCTAGTGGCCTAGTCTTTTGACATTCACGTCATCCCCACTGTTCACCGCCTTTTCCTGCCCATTGCGTTCGGCGCTGGACTTGGTGCGCGAATCCCCTCTCGATTGCATAGCGGCTTCGTCACCGGACACCTTCAGACGCCATCTAGATTTGGGGATTTTTTCACGCACTCCACACTAGAGTTTGTGACGCAAGGTTGACGTGTAGGCCGGAGTCGGACACCGTCTCTCGCATGGTTTGCTGAGTAGCACCCAAACAGAGCCGCCCCGAACCTTGGGGAACGGGCGGCCCATCGAGATGTGGCAGAGCGGTTTATTGCACGAGATTTTGATTCCAGCGGGGAGGTGTTTTCAGATCGCCCGCCGTGGGGTCGAAACCAAGGTCAAGATTGCATCAAGGACCACAGCGCCAATGTGTAACCCTCGGCGGGATGTGAATGGGCTTCTCTGGTCGACATCGATATATTCTATTAACGAAGCGACTTGAGTTTCACGTTTATAATTAAACGACGAAGATTCAGTTGATCCAGATGAACGAATTTAGCGACGTTTACATAGACGAGTCGAGCCAAACCAAGCATCGATATTTGGCGCTCGGCGCTCTAATTATTCCAACGAATCAAGCCTCGCTATTCGAGCAAGCCATGGCAGAGGTTCGGCACCCTGAATTGCCGTCGGGCGAATGCGCATGGGTTAAAGTGTCAAGATCAAAATTGCCAGCCTATAAGAAAATCGTTGATTTATTCTTCAATAATCCCGTTAATATTAGATATATCGATTTTCATACAATAGTAGTTGATACATCTAAGATAAATGACGCGAAGTTCAATATGGGCTCGCGTGAAGCCGGCTTTAACAAGGAAATATATCAGCTCGCAATGAAGATGGGGCGTCTGTATAAGACTAACATGTTTCATTTATACCCTGACAGTCGAAAAACAAATTCATCGACCGAAGAACTAAGGCTTATATTGAACAGGGGATTAGCGAAGAGTGGTGACAAGAGGGATTGGCCATTCCGTCGCGTTCATTTTCGGGATTCGGCGCAATGCCAAGCAATTCAACTGGTCGACGTCATGCTAGGTGGTCTTGCGTTTCAACTGAACGGCCATCGCCTCAAGCCAGAAGCGTCGCCAGCGAAGTGTGAGCTTTCAGATTATATTCTGGATCGTGCTGGCATCAAAAATGCGCAAATAGACACTGCGATGCGGGGAAAGTTCACAATATGGCATCGCCAGCTACGATAATGGTCTCGCAACCCTAGACCCAAGGGTCGCCGTCTTGGACGGGTCCACTGCCGAGGCAGTGGCTTCAGGTTGCGAGAGTGAATCTAACGTAGTGCGCCGCAAGAACTGCGTCAACGGAAGACTCCGCGTTTTCATTTTGTCAAGTCCGAATACGCCAAATTCGTGAGTCGTCTTAACAGGTTGGCCTTTTGTAATCATTTAGCTCCAACCCCCCCCCGCTTGCCCTTCCCCTCCCCTTGCGCTATTGCACGCGCGTGTCCGGGCCACCATCTTTTCGAGGCGGTCCATCGGGAGGGCCGGAGGCGCGGGATGCGCGCTCTCCGTCGCTTGGAGGCCTGTCCTCCGATTCCCGCCTCGCGGCTTGCCCCGGACCCACACAGCTTTTCCCGGCGGCGTGCCTGGCGTCTCGGCTCCTTGAGAAAAGGGCCGCGCGTGGCGCCGACGCCGAACATGCGTTTACCTGGAGTGCGATCCGATCCGATTGAACCCATCGAATCGGTAAATCGCCCTCCAAGCTCCAAGCCTTTTCTCCCGCGGCCAGCGCGCCGGGTTTGCCCTCACGGGCGGACAGCGCCGGGCCTGCCAGACCCGGCGTCCGTGGGAAAAGAGGCTCATTCAACCCCGTCCGGCGCAGATCCTGGCAAGGAGCATCTATGTCCGCTACTCAAACGCTTGCCGCCGCGCGTGACGATTTCGCCGCCATGCTCGAAGAGAGCTTCGGCCAGTCCGAGCTCGCCGAAGGTTCCGTCGTCAAGGGCATCGTCGTCGCGATCGAGAAGGATCTCGCGATCATCGATATCGGCCTGAAGACCGAAGGCCGCGTGGCACTGAAGGAATTTGCCGGCCCCGGCCGCGACCAGGACATCAAGGTCGGCGACGAGGTCGAGGTCTATCTCGAGCGCGTCGAGAACGCGCTGGGCGAAGCCGTCCTCTCCCGCGACAAGGCCCGCCGCGAAGAAAGCTGGGTCCGCCTCGAAAAGGCGTTCAACGCGCAGGAGAAGGTGACGGGCGTCATCTTCAACCAGGTCAAGGGCGGCTTCACCGTCGACCTCGACGGCGCCGTGGCCTTCCTGCCGCGCTCCCAGGTGGACATCCGCCCGATCCGCGATGTCGGCCCGCTGATGCACAACCCGCAGCCGTTCCAGATCCTCAAGATGGACCGTCGCCGCGGCAACATCGTGGTGTCGCGCCGCACGGTTCTCGAAGAGACCCGCGCCGAGCAGCGCCACGAGCTGGTGCAGAACCTCGAAGAAGGTCAGGTCATCGACGGCGTGGTCAAGAACATCACCGATTACGGTGCGTTCGTCGATCTTGGCGGCATTGACGGCCTGCTGCACGTCACCGACATCGCCTGGCGCCGCGTGAACCACCCGACCGAGGTGCTCACCATCGGCCAGACGGTCAAGGTGAAGATCATCAAGATCAACCACGAGACCCACCGCATCTCGCTCGGCATGAAGCAGCTCCTCGGCGATCCGTGGGAGGGCATCGAGGCCAAGTACCCGGTGGAGGCCCGCTTCAAGGGTCGCGTCACCAACATCACCGACTACGGCGCGTTCGTGGAACTGGAGCCGGGCATCGAAGGCCTGATCCACGTCTCCGAAATGAGCTGGACCAAGAAGAACGTCCACCCCGGCAAGATCGTCGCCACCTCGCAGGAAGTGGAAGTGGCGATCCTCGAGGTCGATCCGGTCAAGCGCCGCATCTCGCTCGGTCTCAAGCAGACCCTGCAGAACCCCTGGGACGCCTTCGCCGAGAAGTATCCGGCCGGTGCGGTGGTCGAGGGCGAGGTCAAGAACAAGACCGAGTTCGGCCTGTTCCTCGGCCTCGACGGCGATGTGGACGGCATGGTCCACCTCTCCGATCTCGACTGGAACCGTCCGGGCGAGCAGGTGATCGAGGAGTTCAAGAAGGGCGACATGATCAAGGCGGTCGTTCTCGACGTGGATGTCGAGAAGGAGCGCATCTCGCTCGGCGTGAAGCAGCTCGGCGGTGACCCCTTCCAGGACGCCGGCGAACTGCGCAAGGGCGCCATCGTCACCTGCGAGGTGATCGACGTGAAGGATGGCGGCGTCGATGTGAAGATCATCGGCTCCGACATGACCACCTTCGTCAAGCGCTCGGAACTGGCCCGCGACCGCGGCGACCAGCGCCCGGACCGCTTCGCCGTCGGCGAGAAGTTCGACGCCCGCGTCACCCTGTTCGACCGCAAGGCGCGCAAGGTGCAGGTCTCGATCAAGGCGCTGGAAATCGCCGAGGAGAAGGAAGCCGTGGCCCAGTTCGGCTCGCAGGATTCCGGTGCCTCGCTCGGCGACATCCTCGGCGCCGCGCTGAAGAAGCAGGCCGAGAAGGCGGATTGATCCGCCTCTCTGGAGAAGGCGGATTGATCCGCCTCTCTGGAGAAGGCCGAGTGATCGGCCTGATCCGGTTGGCCTGACGGCTGATCGACAAAGCTAAAAGACGGCCGGCGTGGCGACACGCCGGCCGTTTTGTTTGCAAGCGTTGTTCGGAAGCGGCGCTCCTGCCCTCACCGCACCCGCGCCGGATTGCCCACCGCCGTCGCGCCCGCGGGAACGTCCCTCGTCACCACCGCCCCGGCGCCGATCACCGCATTGTCGCCAATGGTGATGCCCGGCAGGAGGATCGCCTTGCCGCCGATCCACACATTGCGGCCGATGTTCACCGGCCGGCCATATTCCAGGCCGAGGCGGCGCACCTCCGCGTCGCGCGGGTGCTCGGCGGTGTAGATGTGGGTGCCGGGCCCGATCTCGGTGCCGTCGCCGATATGCACCGCCACCACGTCGAGGATCACGCAGTCGAAATTGAGAAACACCCCCGTGCCGAGATGGATGTTGAAGCCGTAATCGCAGTGGAAGGGCGGGCGGATGCCGGTGCGCTCGCCCACCGTGCCGAGTCCTTCCGCCAGCAGCGCCCGCCGCTCCGCCCGCGAGAGGGTGAGCGAGGCGTTGAAGCGGGCGAGCCAGGTGAAGCAGGCGCGCTCGGCGGCCTGAATCTCCGGATCGCTGGCGCGGTAGAGATCGCCCGCCAGCATGCGCTGCATCTCGCTGCGCGGATCGTCGGCGGCGGGAAGGCCGGGTTCGCGGCGTGCGGATGGGGACATGGGCGGCGCTCCGTGGCTGTCGCGGGACGCCCTGCTTGGGCGATAGGGCGGGGCGCGGCAACACACTTTGGGTTTCGCGAGGTGACAGAGGACCCGGCCACGCCGTCAGGATGCGTCATCCCGGTCGGCGCCGCGGGCGCCGCGCCGGGATCGGTTCCAGCGATGTGAGCGGGCGGGGAGCGATCCCGCATCGGCCTCCGGCCGTCCGGGATGACGCAAGCCCCCTTCGCCTTCGGCCGGTCCGAGGCCCGGGAATGAGGGCGTGAAGGTGGGCCGCGCCTGCGTCCTTCGAGGCGCGCGTTGCGCGCACCTTGGGATGACGAGGGGCCACCTTTAGCCGTGCCGTCAGGCTGAGGAGCCGGCCGCCCCCCATTCTCCCTCATGGCCGGGCTTGACCCGGCCACCCAAAGACGGAAACCCGAGCCGTGGCGCGGGGAGGCTGGGTCCCCGAGTCGAGCCCGGGGATGAGGGCGTGAAGGTGGAGACGGCCTGCGTCCTTCGAGGCTCGCTGCGCTCGCGCCTCAGGATGACGGCGCGAGGATGTAGCGCTGAGGTGTTGCGTCGTCAGGCTGAGGTGCCGGCCGCCCCCATTCTCCCTCATGGCCGGGCTTGACCCGGCCACCCAAAGACGGAAACCCGAGCCGTGGCGCGGGTAGGCTGGGTCCCCGGGTCGAGCCCGGGGATGAGGGTGCGATGGTGGAGAGGGCGCCTTCTTAAATCTCCACCCAGCCCTTCAGCTCGCGCGCGACCACCGCTGCCAGCACCTTGATGCCGCCGGGTGAGTCGTTCAGGCAGGGGATGAAGTGGAACTTCTCGCCGCCATTATGGTGGAAGATCTCGGCGTTCTCGCCGGCGATTTCCTCCAGCGTTTCCAGGCAGTCGGCGACGAAACCGGGGGTGAGCACGGCGAGCCGCTTCACGCCGGATTTCGCCAGCGCCTCGATGGTCTTGTCGGTGTAGGGCTGCAGCCATTCGGCGCTGCCGAAGCGCGACTGGAAGGTGAGGCGCAGCTTGCCCTCCGGCCAGCCGAGCTTCTCGCGCACCAGCCGCGTGGTCTTGTAGCAATAGCAGTGATAGGGGTCGCCCTTGTCGAAATATTCCTTCGGAATGCCGTGGAAGGAGGCGATGACCAGCTCCGGCTCCCAGTCCAGCGTGGCGAGTTCCGAGGTGATGGAGTTGGCCAGCGCCTCGATATAGGCCGGCTCGTCCGGCCAGTGCGGGGCGACGCGCAGCACCGGCTGCCAGCGCATCTTCTTCAGGGCGTCGAAGGCGGCGTCGCACACCGTGGCCGAGGTGGCGGCGGCATATTGCGGATAGAGCGGCACGAGGAGCAGCCGCTCGCAGCCCTGCGCCTGCAGCGCCTCGATGCGCGAGGCGATGGACGGGTTGCCGTAGCGCATCGCCCAGTCGAAGACGAGCCGGTCGCTGCGCACGCCGAGCGCGGCGGCGAGCTTTTCCGACTGCGCGCGGGTGATGGTGCGCAGCGGGCCTTCATTGCGCTCATTGTTCCAGATCGTCGCGTAATCCTTGCCCTTCGCCTGCGGGCGGATGGACAGGATGATGACGTTGAGGATGAACCACCACAGCACGCGGTTGACCTCGATCACCCGCCGGTCGGAGAGGAACTCCTTGAGGTAGCGGCGCATCGACCAGTAATCGGTGCCGTCGGGCGTGCCGAGATTGACGATGAGCACGCCGATCTTGCCGAAGGCCACCGGCGGGTGGCCGGCGGGCAGCCCGCCGCCCGGGGCGGGGGTGAGGGCCACGGAGGTGTCCTTGGCCGCAACAGGCTTGTTCATCGCTACTTCCTCGACGGATCGCTGCCGGCAGAATGTGCCGTGCTTATAGGGTGAGGGGCGCCGCATTCCAACCGGACGAATGTCGCGGGCGCCGCAGCCGTGCCTGCCGCCTCCTGGTGTACGCTGGCCGGCGGCGGGAGGATCAGGAGGCGGGATGGCGGTTCTCGGGCAGAGTGTGGGGCTGATCGGCGGCGGCCAGCTCGGCGGGGCGATCGGCACGGCGCTGCTGCGCGCGGGCGTGGTGAGGCCGGAGCATCTGTGGGTCGCCAACCGCTCCGGCCCGGCGGGGCCGCTCGCCGCTGTGCCGGGGGTGAACTGGAACGCGGATGTGGGGAGGCTGGCGGATCGCTGCGAGGTGATCCTGCTCGCGCTTCCCCCCGCCGCCGGGCGGGCGCTGCGCTTTGCCGGCGCGGGGCGGCTGGCGGTCTCGGTCATGGCCGGGGTGAGGGTCGACGAACTCACGGCGATCAGCGGCGGGGCGCGGGTGGTGCGGGCGATGTCGAGCCCCGCCGCCGCGCTCGGCATGGCCTATTCGCCGTTTTTCGCCGGGCCGGGTGTGAGCGAGGGCGACCGGGCGGTGGTGCGGGCGCTGTTTTCCGCCTGCGGGACGCAGGACGAGGTGCCGGACGAGGGCCAGATCGACGTGTTCACCGCCATCACCGGCCCGGTGCCCGGCTTCGTCGCCGCTTTCGCCGCCGCGGTGCAGGATTATGCCGAAGGCCAGGGCGTGGCGCCTGTCGTGGCGCGCCGGGCGGTGGGGCAGCTCTTCCATGCCGCCGGGGCGATGCTGGCGGGGAGCGAGCGGCCGGCGGCGGAATTCGTTCAGGAGATGGTGGATTATGCCGGCACCACGGCGGCGGGGCTGGAGGCGCTGCGGGCGGCGGGCCTCACCGAGGTGGTGGCCGAAGGGCTGGAGGCGGCGCGCCGGCGCTGCCTCAGCATCGGCCGGCCGGAGGGGTGAGCCTCCGGCCGTCGCTGCGCCTCACCGCACCAGAATGTTGCGGAACAGCCAGGGGTCGGAGGGGTCGATATCCTCCGGGAACAGGCCGGGGCGGCCGTCCAGCGGGGTCCAGTCGGTGTAGTAGCCCTTCACCGTGCCGAGATAGGGCTTCTGGATTTCCAGGCAGCGGCGGTAATCCATCTCGTCGGTCTCGACGATGCCGGCTTCCGGGTTTTCCAGCGCCCACACCATGCCGGCGAGCACGGCGGAGGTGACCTGCATGCCGGTGGCGGTCTGGTAGGGGGCGAGGTTGCGCGCTTCCTCGATGGTGAGCTGCGACCCGTACCAATAGGCGTTCTTGGCGTGGCCATAGAGCAGCACGCCGAGCTCGTCGCGGCCGTCGACGATCTCGCCCTCGGTCAGGATGGTCCAGTCGCCCGAGAAGTGCCCCTCATTGCCGAACATCTCGTGCCAGGACAGCACCGCATCGTTGCACGGATGGTAGGCGTAATGGCAGGTCGGGCGATAGGCGACCTGCGCGCCATTGCGCAGGGTGAAATAGTCGGCGATCGAGATCGACTCGTTGTGAGTGACGAGGAAGCCGTGCTGGGCGCCGAGGCTCGGGCACCAGGTGCGCACCTTGGTGGCGGCGCCCGGCTGCATCAGATAGATCGCCGCGCCGGAGCCGAAATTATGCGTGTGCGCGTTGGCCGGCATCCAGGTTTCGTGCGTGCCCCAGCCGAGCTCGGCCGGCTGAAGGCCCTCGGAGACGAAGCCTTCCACCGACCAGGTGTTGACGAAGGTGCCGAAGGGGCGGGGATCGCGGGCGCGCTGGGTGTCGCGCTCGGCGATGTGGATGCCCTTGACGCCGACGCGGGCCATCAGCTCCGCCCAGCCCTCGCGGGTGGTGGGCTCGGTGAAGTCGAGCCCGGTGTCGGTGGCGACATCAATGAGCGCCTGCTTGACGAACCACGACACCATGCCGGGATTGGCGCCGCAGCAGGAAACCGCCGTCGGCCCGCCGGGATTGGCGCGCTTGGCCTTGAGCATGGATTCGCGCAGCGCGTAGTTGGAACGGCTGGCGGGGGTGGCGTCCTTGTCGAAATAGAAGCCGAGCCAGGGCTCGACCACGGTGTCGATGTAGAGCGCGCCGCACTCGCGCGCGAGCGTCATGATGTCGACCGAACCGGTATCGACGGAGAGGTTGATGAGAAAGCCACGCCCGCCGGTGGTCAGCAGGGGCTTCAGCACCTCGATGTAGTTTTCCCGGGTGATGGCGAGCTGCAGGAAGCGGATGCCGCGCTCGTCGAGCAGGGCGCGGTTGTCGTCCACCGGGTCGATGACGGTCAGCCGTTCCTTGTCGAAATCGAAATGCCGCTCCAGCAGGGGCAGGGTGCCGCGACCGATCGAGCCGAAGCCGATCATCACGATGGGACCGTCGATTTTTCCGTAGACCGGCCAGACTGACATTCTCGGGGACACTCCTTTGGTTCCGCAGGTTGGAAGACGGCCGCACCATGGGGTGCAGCAGCCTGCCGCGTCAATGGTGACGCGCGCGTGACGGTGGCTCTCCGGGCGACGAAGGGTTCATGACGGGGCGTCGGGCGGGACGGCGGCATCGCGGAGAGCGTCATGGCCGGGCTTGTCGCGGTCCTCCATGTCTTCAGGGACCGGGCGCGAGGCGGGGAAGGCGTGGATGCCCGGCCCGGGACCGGGCGTGACGGTGTGTTGGGCAGGGCGGGCGCCTGTCGGCAGAACGCCCGGCGGGGGTCAGGGCCCGCCCCGCGCCTCACGCATCGGCGGCGAGGATGTGGCTGCGCACCAGCGGATAGACCTGGCCCTTCCAGCGGCGGCCGGAGAACACGCCGTAATGGCCGACGCCGGCCTGCATGTGGTGGCGGCGCAGATGCGGGCGCAGGCCCGTGCAGATGTCCTGCGCCGCCACCGTCTGGCCGACGGCGCAGATATCGTCGCGCTCGCCCTCCACGGTGAGCAGCGCGGTGCGGCGGATGGCGCGGAAGTCGATGCGCTGGCCGCGATAGGTCAGCACGCCGCGCGGCAATTCGTGCTGCTGGAACACCTTGGCGATGGTTTCCAGATAGAACTCGGCGGCGAGATCGAGCACGGCGAAATATTCATCATAGAAGGTCTTGGTGGTCGCCGCCTTGTCGTGCTCGCCCATGGCGAGGTTCTCATAAAGCCCGACATGCGCCTTCACATGGCGTTCCAGATTCATCGCCATGAAGGCGCCGACCTGGATGAAGCCGGGATAGACCCGCCGCCCCGCGCCCTTGAAGCCGGGCGGCACGGTGGCGATGAGGTTCTGCGCGAACCAGTCGATCGGCTTGGAGGTGGCGAGTTCGTTCACCTTGGTCGGGTTGATGCGGGTATCCACCGGCCCGGCCATCAGCGTCATGGAGAGCGGCTGGGCGGGGTTGTTGTCCTGCGCCATGACCGCCCCGGCGGCGAGCACCTGCACGCAGGGCTGGCACACGGCCAGCACATGCCCCCCCGGCCCGATCTCTTCCAGAAAGCGGATGACATGGGCGACATAATCGTCGAAGCCGAAGCCGCCCTCGCTGAGCGGCACGTCGCGGGCATTGTGCCAGTCGGTGATGTAGACATCGTTTTCCGGCAGCAGCGTCTTCACCGTGTCGAGCAGCAGCGTGGCGAAATGGCCCGACAGCGGCGCGACGACGAGCAGGCGCGGCTGCTTCTGCTCGACATCCTTGGCGAAATGCAGCAGCGAGCCGAAGGGCAAGGCCAGCGCCACCTCCTCGCGCACCTCCACCTCGCGATTGCCCACCATCACCGTGCCGATGGCGAAGGGCGGGCGCTCATGGCTCAGCCCGGCGCGCTCGATCATCTCGAAGCCGGCCGAGAGGTTGCGCAGCAGCGGCGTGTCGTGGAGGCCGCCCATCGCCTCACCCATCGTGCCGAGCATCTGCCGCGACAGCCTGGCCGCGAGGCGGAGCGGATCGAACAGGTCGGACTGGGCCTGATAGGCGGCATAGAGCATGGGCGGGCGATCTTCCGGCAGAAGGAGCGGCGGGCGGGGCGCGCGCGGCGATGCGGGATCGGCAGGTCTGCCGGCGCCATCCTAGAGCGGATGCAATGACGCTGCCAAGGAGGTTGCCGGGTAGGTCGCCAAGTAGGTCGTCAAGCAGGTCGTCAAGCAGGTCGTCAAGGCGATTACGAAGGAGGTGAAAGGCGCCGGGGCGCCCGGCGCGCTGTCACAGCCCTGTCAGGAATGGCACGAAGTGTGATTGCCTCTTGCGGGCTGCACACTGAACGCCCCGCCGAACAGGACGCCTGCCATGCCCTCCGCGACCGCCATGCCCAAGCCTGCCACCGCTCCGGCCCGCAAGAGGGCGCCGGCAAAGGCGGCCGCGAAGGTGAAGGCCCCGCAGGAGCCGGGTGTTCCGGCGGCGGTGCTGACGCTGAGCAGCAAGAACTACTCGTCCTGGTCGCTGCGCGGCTATCTGCTGTGCCGGCTGGCCGGCCTGCCTTTCACCGAGGCGCGCGTCTCCGCCGACGATCCGGCGATCCGGGCGGAGCTGCTGCTGCAATCCTCCTCCTTCCTGGTGCCGCGCCTCGACCATGAGGGGCTGCGCATCTGGGACACGCTGGCCATCGCCGAATATCTGCACGAATGGGCGCCAGAGGCCGGACTTCTGCCCAGGGATCGGGCAGCGCGGGCGCATTGCCGCTCCATTTGCGGCGAGATGCATTCGGGCTTCGCCAATCTGCGCTCGGCGCTGCCGATGAACATCAAGGCGCACCATCCCGGCTTCAAGGTGTGGGCGGGCGCGCATAGCGACATTCTGCGCATTGTCACCATCTGGACGGAATGCCTCGCCGCCTCCGGCGGGCCCTATCTGTTCGGCGCGGCGCCGACCATGGCGGACGCGATGTACGCCCCCGTCTGCTCGCGCTTCACCACCTATGACGTGCCGCTGGACCCGGCGAGCCGCGCCTATTGCGCCACCATGCTGGCCCTGCCGGCGATGCAGGAATGGATGGACGCCGCCCGCGCCGAGCCCGACGAGATGGAAGAGCTGGACGTGGAGTTCTGAGGAACCGGCGGTCGTTCCGCCGCCACCCTGCCCCTCATGGCCGGGCTTGACCCGGCCTCCCAGCCTGCGGACCGAGGCGGGGAGGATGGGCTGGATCCCCGGATCAAGCCCGGGGATGAGGGGTGTTACCAGAGGAGCGGCGGCAAGCGGCGCACGATCCCGGCTCTCGCGGCGCTCGGCCGGGATGACGATGAGGGCTGGCCGCGTCCGCCGCCACCCTGCCCCTCATGACCGGGCTTGACCCGGCCTCCCAGCCTGCGGACCGGGGCGGGGAGGATGGGCTGGATCCCCGGATCAAGCCCGGGGATGAGGGGCGTTACCAGAGGAGCGGCGGCAAGCGGCACGCGATCCCGGCTCTCGCGCCGCTCGGCCGGGATGACGATGAGGGCTGGCCGCGTCCGCCCCTCAATGCGCCTCATGGCCGGGCTTGACCCGGCCACCCAGCCTGCGGACCGAGGCGGGGAGGATGGGCTGGATCCCCGGGTCAGGCCCGGGGATGAGGGGCGTTACCAGAGGAGCGGCGGCAAGCGGCACGCGATCCCGGCTCTCGCGGCGCTCGGCCGGGATGACGATGAGGGCTGGCCGCGTCCGCCGCCACCCTGCCCCTCATGGCCGGGCTTGACCCGGCCTCCCGGCCTCCCAGCCTGCGGACCGGGGCGGGGAGGATGGGCTGGATCCCCGGGTCAGGCCCGGGGATGAGGGGCGTTACCAGAGGAGCGGCGGCAAGCGGCGCACGATCCCGGCTCTCGCGTCGCTCGGCCGGGATGACGATGAGGGCTGGCCGCCGCCCACCCCCTCAATGCGCCTCGTCCCAGTTCAACGCCGCGCGGGCGTCGACCTTCAGCGGCACCTTCAGCGCCACCGCCGGGAAGGGGGCGAGTTCCATCACCTCACGGACCACGGGAAGCGTGGCGGCGACCTCCTCGTCCGGCACCTCGAAGATCAGTTCGTCATGCACCTGCAGCAGCATGCGGGCGGACAGCCGTGCCTTCTCCAGCGCCCCATCCATCCGCACCATGGCGCGGCGGATGATGTCGGCGGCCGAACCCTGCAGCCGTGCATTGATCGCCGCGCGCTCATTGAAGGCGCGGATCGAGGGGTTCTTGGCATTGATGTCGGGGTAGTGGCAGCGCCGGCCGAACAGCGTTTCCACGTAACCATGCTCGCGGGCGAAGGCGCGGGTCTCGTCCATATAGGCGCGGATGCCGGGGAAGCGCTCGAAATAGCGCTTGATATAGGCGCCCGCCTCCTCGCGCGGGATGGAGAGCTGGTTGGCGAGGCCGAAGGCGGAAATGCCGTAGATGATGCCGAAATTGATCGCCTTGGCCCGCCGGCGCACCTCGCCCGGCATGCCCTCGATCGGCACGCCGAACATTTCCGAGGCGGTCATGGCGTGAATGTCGAGCCCGTCCTGGAAGGCCTGGCGCAGCGAGGGCGTGTCGGCGATCTCGGCGAGCAGGCGCAGCTCGATTTGCGAATAATCGGCCGAGATCAGCTTGTGGCCCGGCGCGGCGATGAAGGCCTTGCGGATCTTGCGCCCCTCTTCCGAGCGCACCGGGATGTTCTGCAGATTGGGCTCGGAGGAGGAGAGCCGCCCGGTGGTGGTGGCGGCGAGGGCGAAGGAGGAATGCACCCGGCCCGTCTCGGGATGGACATAGGAGGGCAGGGCGTCGGCATAGGTGGATTTCAGCTTCTGAAGCTGGCGCCAGTCGAGAATGCGGCGCGGCAGCTCGTGCCCCTGCTCCGCCAGCTCCTCCAGCACGTCGGCGCCGGTGGACCAGGCGCCCGTCGGCGTCTTGCGCCCGCCGGGAATCTGCATCTTGCCGAACAATATGTCGCCGAGCTGCTTGGGCGAGCCGGGGTTGAAGCTCTCCCCCGCCATCTCGGAAATATCCGCCTCCAGCCGGCCCATGCCTTGCGCGAACTCGCCGGACAGGCGCGAGAGCATCTGCCGGTCGATCATGATGCCGCGCGCCTCCATGCGGGCGAGCACGGCGACGAGCGGGCGCTCCAGCGTCTCATAGACGGTGGCCTTGCCCTCGCTGGCGAGGCGGGGTTTGAGCACCCGCCACAGCCGCAGCGTGACATCGGCGTCCTCGGCGGCGTATTCGCTTGCCCGGTCGAGCGGGGCGCGGTCGAAGGTGATCTGCCCCTTGCCCTTGCCGCACACCTCCTCGAACTTGATCGGGGTGTGGCCGAGCCAGCGCATGGAGAGCGGGTCCATGCCGTGCGGCGAGGCGCCGGCGTCGAGCACATAGGAGATCAGCATCGTGTCGTCATAGGGCGCCACCTCGATGCCGAGGCGCCTCAGCACCAGCCAGTCATATTTCAGGTTCTGCCCGACCTTGAGCACGGCCGGGTCTTGCATCAGCGGCTTGAGCGCCGCGAGTGCCTCGCGCAGCGAAATCTGGTCCGGCAGCAGCCCCTCGCTGAACAGGCCCTCATCGCCGCCCTTATGGGTGAGCGGGACATAGCAAGCCTCGTTCGGCCCGGTGGCGAGCGAGAAGCCGACCAGCTCCGCCTGCATCGGGTCGAGGCCGGTGGTCTCGGTGTCGACGGCGACGGTGCCGGCCGCGCGGGCGCGGGCGATCCACTCCTCCAGCCGGGCGAGTGTGCGCACCGTCTCGTAGCGGGTGCGGTCGACCGGGGTGGCGGTGGCTTCCGCCTGCCGGGCGGCGGCGAGGGCGAGAGGCGTGAAGCCGGCGTCTCCCATTGGCGCGCCCTCATCCCCGGGCTTGACCCGGGGACCCAGCCCGTCGCCGGCGGCCTCCGCTGTCTGGATGGCCGGGTCAAGCCCGGCCATGAGGGAGGGCCCCCCCGCCTTGAGGTCGGGATCGGGCTCGATGGCGGCGACATCGACCTCATAGGCCTCGGCCACGCGGCGGGTCAGCGTGGTGAACTCCATCGCCTTGAGGAAGGCGACGAGGCGGGTGGCCGACGGCTCCACCACGGCGATGTCGTCGAGCGGCACGTCGAGCGGCACGTCGCGCTTCAGCGTCACGAGCTGGCGCGAGAGCCGGGCCTGGTCGGCGAACTCGATCAGGTTCTCGCGCCGCTTCGTCTGCTTGATCTCGCCCGCGCGGGCGAGCAGCGTGTCGAGGTCGCCATAGTCGGCGAGCAACTGCGCGGCGGTCTTGATGCCGATGCCGGGCACGCCGGGCACATTGTCGACGGAATCGCCGGCGAGCGACTGCACGTCCACCACCTTGTCCGGGGCGACGCCGAATTTCTCGAACACTTCCTCGACGCCGATCGCCTTGTCCTTCATCGGGTCGTACATGCGCACGAGGCCATCGACGAGCTGCATCAGATCCTTGTCGGAGGAAATGACGGTGACGCGGGCGCCGCGCGCCTTGGCCTGCTCGGCATAGGTGGCGATGAGGTCGTCGGCCTCGAAGCCGGCCTGCTCCACACAGGCGAGGTCGAAGGCGCGGGTGGCCTCGCGGATCAGCGGGAATTGCGGGCGCAGATCCTCCGGCAGCTCCGGGCGCTGAGCCTTGTAGAGCGGGTAGATATCCTTGCGGAAGGTCTGTTCGGATTTGTCGAACACCACGGCGAGATGGGTCGGCCGGGGCGCGAATCCGCCGCCATTCTGCCCGGCGCGCACCAGCTTCCACAGCATGTTGCAGAAGCCCGCCACCGCGCCGACGGGCAGCTTGTCGGAGGTGCGGGTGAGCGGCGGCAAAGCGTGATAGGCGCGGAAAATATAGGCCGAGCCGTCGATCAGGACGACATGGTCGCCGGTGTCGACAGTCTCGTGATGGGCATCGTTGGCGGGCATTGCGGGCTCCGTTTGCGGCCGCACGATGCCCCCGGCGCCGCGCCGGGGCAAGGGGGCGTGGAGAGGGGGCTGCCCCCTCCTTCCCTCATCCCCGGGCTTGACCCGGGGACCCAGCTGCTGTCGGACGCGGCGAAAGACTGGATGCCCGGGTCAAGCCCGGGCATGAGGGCGTGACGGGGGCATGCCACCCCCACAGGTGACGCGGGCGCCGCCGGGCGCTACAGAGCGCGCAGGAAAACACCATGCCGCGCTACAAGCTCACCATCGAATATGACGGCACCCCCTTTGTCGGCTGGCAGGTCCAGGCGGCGGGGCTGAGCGTGCAGGGCGTGCTCGCGGAGGCGGTGCGCCGCTTTTCCGGCGAGACGGTGCCGGTCCACGGCGCCGGGCGCACCGATGCCGGGGTGCACGCCACCGGGCAGGTGGCGCATGTCGAACTCGCCCGCGACTGGAAGCCGGACACGGTACGCGACGCCATGAACGCGCATCTGCGCCCGCATCCCGTCGCGGTGCTGGCGGCGGAAGAGGTGGCGGAGGATTTTCACGCCCGGTTCTCGGCGACGGGGCGGCGCTATCTCTACCGCATCATCGCCCGCCGGCCGGACCTCGTGCTGGAACGCGACCGCGCGTGGCGGGTGCTGCGCCCGCTCGACGCGCAGGCGATGGCGGAAGGCGCGGCCCGGCTGATCGGCCGGCATGACTTCACCACCTTCCGCGCCATTGGCTGCCAGGCGGCCTCGCCGGTGAAGACGCTCGACCGGCTGGAGGTGGAAACCGTGCCGCTCACCGGGCCGGGCATGGAGATCCGCGTGCACGCGCAGGCGCGCTCCTTCCTGCACCATCAGGTGCGCTCCATGGTCGGCACGCTGGTGAAGCTGGGCGAGGGGGCGTGGACCCCGGACGACGTGACCGCCGCGCTGGAGGCGAAGGACCGCACGCGCTGCGGCCCGATGGCGCCCTCGGCCGGGCTCTATCTGGCCGAAGTGACCTATTGAGAGTGCCGTCATGGCGAGGACCCGCGAGGTCCTCATCCCCGGGCTCGACCCGGGGACCCAGTGGCGTGAAAGCCTGGATGGCCGGGTCAAGCCCGGCCATGAGGGAGGACGAGGCAAGCGCAGCGGAGAGCCGGGATCGTCGTTCGGATTGCGACCCCGGATCGGCCTGCGGCCGTCCGGAATGACGGTCTGAGCCTCACCCCCGCGCCAGCGTTTCCAGAAAGCGGATCGCCTCGCCCTTGGCCGGCGTCACCAGTTCGCCTTCCCACATCACCCGCTTGCCGCGAATGAGCGTGCCGACCGGCCAGCCCGTCACCTCGACCCCGTCATAGGGCGTCCAGCCGGCCTTGGAGGCGATCCACTCATTGCGGATGGTTTCGCGGCGCTTGAGGTCGACAATGGTGAAGTCGGCGTCATAGCCCACCGCGATGCGGCCCTTGGTGGCGATGTTGAAGATGCGCGCCGGGCCAGCGCTGGAAAGGTCGACGAAGCGCTCCAGCGTCAGCCGGCCGGCATTCACATGGTCGAGCATGGTCGGCACGAAGGTCTGCACCCCGGTCATGCCCGAGGGGCTGGCCGGATAGGGCTTGGCCTTCTCTTCCCGCGTGTGCGGGGCATGGTCGGAGCCGAGCACGTCGACCACGCCCTCCGCCAGCCCGCGCCACAGCGCCGTCCTGTGCCGCGCCTCGCGCACCGGCGGATTCATCTGCACCAGCGTGCCATGGGTGGCGTACCAGGAAGCGTCCATGGTGAGGTGATGCGGCGTCACCTCGACGGTCGCGACATCCTTCTGGCCGCGCAGATACTCGATCTCTTCCTGTGAGGTGATGTGCAGCACATGCACGCGCTTGCCCTCGCTGCGGGCGAGGTTGACCAGCCGCGTGGTGGCGGTCAGCGCGGCGATCTCGTCGCGCCACACCGGGTGCGAGGAGGCGTCGCCCGGCACGCGCAGGCCCTTGCGCTCCTCCAGCCGCGGCTCGTCCTCGCAATGGAAGGCGGCGCGGCGGCGGATCACCTTGAGGATGGCGCGCACGCCGGGATCGTCGGCCACCAGCAGCGAGCCGGTGGAGGAGCCGATGAACACCTTCACCCCCGGCACGCCGGGCAGCATTTCCAGCTCGGGCAGATCGTTCACATTGTCATGCGTGCCGCCGACGAAGAAGGCGAAGTCGCAATGCATGCGGTGATGGGCGCGGGTGAGCTTGTCTTCCAGCGCCCCGGCGGAGGTGGTGAGCGGGTTGGTGTTGGGCATTTCGAACACGCCGGTGACGCCGCCCATGACGGCGGCGCGCGAGCCGGATTCGAGGTCTTCCTTATGGTCGAGGCCGGGTTCGCGGAAATGCACCTGGGTGTCGATGACGCCGGGCAGCAGATGCAGGCCGGTGCAGTCCACCGTCTCGCCCGCCTGCGCCGCGTCGAACGCGCCGAGGCCGGCAATGCGCCCGCCGCGAATGCCGACATCGCGCGCGGCGATGCCGTCCTGGTTCACCACCGTGCCGCCCTTGAGGAGAAGATCGAAGGTCTCAGTCATGCTGTCCCCGCCGGTGATGAGAGAGGGTGCCGCCGCGCCGGCGCCGGCTCGCTCTTACGCCAAAGCGCGGCGCAGGTGAACGCCTTCCGTCCCCGTCGGCGGCTTACACCAGCGCGAACTGCACCCGCACGGCGGTGCCGCGGCTGGGCTCGACCCGGTTGGCGAGTTCCACCTTGCCGCCGAGCTGGGAGGCGAGGCTCTGGATGATGCGCCAGCCGAGCCCGTCGCTGCGCGAGAGGTCGGCGCCGGGCGGCAGGCCGCGCCCGTCATCGGCGATGGTCATCTCGTAGCGGCCGGCCGCGGCGGGCAGCACGGTGATGACGATGAGGCCGGTCTCGGCGCCGACAAAGGCGTGCTTGAGGGAATTGGTGACGATCTCCGCCACCAGCATGGACAGGGTGGTGAGCTGCGCCACATTCAGCGGCAGGTTCGGCGCGTCCACCGTGCAGCCAATGCCGGGCGTGCCGGAGGCGGTGACGAGATCGCAACAGAGCTGGCGCAGGAACTGGTCGGTGGGCAGGTCCAGCCGCTCGGGGGCGTAGAGCTGGCGGTGGATGCGGGCGATGGTGTCGAGCCGCGAGCGCGCCTCGTCCAGCGCGGTGATCGCCTGGCCCGCATCCTGCCCCACCTTGCGCTTCTGCAGGCTGAGCAGGGCGGCGACGAACTGCATGTTGTTGGCGACGCGGTGCTGCAGCTCCTGGAACATGGTGCGCTGGTTCTCATAGAGCCGGGCGGTGGTCTCCTTCTCGCTTCGCAGCCGATCGGCGGCGCTGAAGGTGAAGTGGATCAGCGTGATGTCGATGGCGGCGATGACGACGAAGAAGCCCAGCGCCAGCAGGCTCTGGCCGTCGATCCGCATCCCGTTGGCCGGACCGATGAAGAAGAACCAGGCGGCGAAGGTGGAGAGCACCGCGCAAGTGATGCCCGGCCGCAGCCCGCAGAAGAAGGTGGTGAGGATCACCGCCGGGAAGAAGGTGAGGAAGGGGAAGCCCGGCGGCAGCACATCGTCCACCGCGAAGCGCAGCGCCAGGGCGAAGCCGAACATCGCCACCCCCACCGCGTCCGGCAGCCAGGGATGGCGGCGCAGCGGCTGGGCGGCCTGCACCAGCGACCAGAAGAACGAACGGTCCACGCTGTCGCGCCCGGTCGCGTCGTCCCGCGTGGGGGTGTCGTCTCGTGCCGCACGCCCATCGCCTGCCGTCGCTTCGCCGTGCGCGGCCGGATCGGTCGTGCCGCCGGTGCGCGCGGCCTCCCGCTGACGGGCCAAACCGTCCATCATGGGCGAAAGGTCGAGGGGCGGGCGGACGCCGGCCGGTTGCGGAGAGGCGCCCCGTCGCGCGCCGTGGAAGTCGCAAGCATCAGATCAGGACTCCCCATCGCGCGCCCCCGTGACGGTGCGCGAGTGTGCCCGTTTGTACCCAACTCGTCACCTCGGTTCTGTCCCTTTGTGAACATTTCCCCATGCGGTGCGTTGATAGGGAAACGGGGACCGGACCATGCGCCTCAACGAGGAAGACCAGACGGGCAGCAGCGGCGGGGCGGTAGCCTCGTCGGGCGGCAACAACCTGCTGGGCGCGCTGCGCCCGGCCGATTTCGCGCTGCTGCGCGCGCATCTCAAGCGCATCGACCGGCCGGCCGGCGCCGTGCTCTACGAGCCGGGCGACGATGTGCGCCATGTCTATTTCCCCTGCGGGCAGACGCTGGTCTCCTTCATGGTGCTGCTGGAGGACGGAAAGCAGGTGGAGATCACCAGCATCGGCCGCGAGGGCGCGGTCGGCGGCATTGTCAGCCAGGGAAGGCTGCCGGCCTTCGCCCGCGCCGTGGTGCAGATGGAAGGCCCGCTGCTGCGGCTCGACGGCGGCGAGCTGGAGCGGGCGAAGGAGATATCGCCGCCGCTGCGCAACCTGTTCGCCCGCTATGCCGACTGCCTGCTGGCGCAGGTTTTCCAGTCGGTCGCCTGCAACGCCACCCATTCCATCGACCAGCGCACCGCCAAATGGCTGCTCGCCGCCCATGACCGCACCGGCGACGACACGCTGCGCCTGACCCAGGAACAGCTCGCCGCCATGCTGGCGGTGGGCCGCCCCTATATCAGCCGGGTGCTCGGCGAGATGAAGGCGGCCGGCGCCGTCGAGCCGCGCCGCGGGCGCATCCGCATCACCGATTCCGAGCGGCTGCGCGGCCTGTGCTGCGGCTGCCATGCGGCGGTGAAGCGGCATTTCGACGAGGTGCTGAGCGGCGTCTATCCCCGCGCCAATGAGGTGGCCGGCCACGGCATGGTCATCACCAACGGCCCGTCCTTCCGCCCGTGAGCAGGAGGGAGGAAGGTTCCCGCAGCCCTGCCCTGCCGGCGCGGGCCTTGTGCGCGGCGCGCGGAAATGGCATGCGCGCCGTCATGGAACACGACAACATCCCGCCCGTCATCTCCTCCTTCGCCACGCTGGCGCCGCGCTACGATCTCGTCCTGTGCGACGTGTGGGGCGTGCTGCATAATGGCGTCGCCGGTTCCCCGGCGGCGGCGGATGCGCTGCGGCGCGCGCGGGCGGGCGGGACGACGGTGATCCTCGTCTCCAACGCCCCGCGCGAGCCGGAGGGTGTCGCCCGCATTCTCGACGGCTTCGGCATTCCGCGCGACGCCTATGACGCCATCGTCACCTCCGGCATGGTCACCAGCGCGCTGCTGGCGCAGCGGCCGGGGGTGAAGATGTGGCATCTCGGCCCGGAGCGCGATCTCGGCATCTATAAGGGGCTCGACCTCACCCTCGCCTCCTTCGACGAGGCGGAGCTGATCGTCTGCACCGGCCTGTTCGACGACACGGTGGAGACGCCGGACGACTATGCCGACACGCTGGCGGCGGCGCGCGGCCGGGGCCTGCCCTTCATCTGCGCCAACCCGGATATCGTGGTCGAGCGCGGCGGCGACCTGATCTGGTGCGCCGGCGCCATCGCCGAGGCCTATGCGGAACTCGGCGGCGAAGTGGTGTTCTGCGGCAAGCCGCACCGCCCCATCTACGAGACCGCCTTCGCCACGGCGGCGAGGCTGCGCGGCGCGCCGGTGGAGAAGGCGCGCGCCATCGCCATTGGCGACGCGCTGCGCACGGATCTCGCCGGGGCGCTGGGCCATGGCATTGACTGCCTGTTCGTCGCGGCCGGCATCCATGCCGGCGAACTCGGCCTCGAACAGGGCGCCGAGGTGGATGTGAAGGCGCTGGCCCGCCTGCTTGCCGACGGGCCGGGGCGCCCGGCGGCGGTTACCACGCGCCTCGCCTGGTAGGCGCCCGGATTGACGGCGGCGCGGGACGGGGCCACTTAAGCAGCCGCCTCT
This sequence comes from Ancylobacter sp. IITR112, assembly GCF_041415945.1. Taxonomy (NCBI): domain Bacteria; kingdom Pseudomonadati; phylum Pseudomonadota; class Alphaproteobacteria; order Hyphomicrobiales; family Xanthobacteraceae; genus Ancylobacter; species Ancylobacter sp. IITR112. The sequence continues at coordinate 3,897,592 of NZ_JBGCUS010000001.1, forward strand.
CCCGACGCCTCCAGGGGCGCCCCTCCCGTTGCGTTGCGCTGACATGACCCACGCCGCCGCCTCCCCGCACCCTTTCCCCATCCTGCGCGAGGGTGACGCGCTGCCCCCGGCCCTCGCCCGGCCGGTGGTCGCCATCGGCAATTTCGACGGCGTGCATCGCGGCCACCGGGCGGTGATCGGCACCGCCATCGACCAGGCGCGCTCGCTCGGGCGCCCGGCGCTGGCGCTGACATTCGAGCCGCATCCGCGCGCCTATTTCCGCCCGGCCGAGCCGATCTTCCGCCTGACGCCGGAGCCGATGAAGCTCAAGCGCCTGAGCGAGACCGGGCTCGACGGCGCTGTCGTGCTCGCCTTCGACGCCACCATGGCCGGGCGCGAGGCGGAGGATTTCGTCGCCGCCATCCTCGTCGCCCGGCTCGGCGTCGCCATGGTGGTGGCGGGCTATGATTTCCATTTCGGCAAGGGCCGGGGCGGCTCGCCGCTATTCCTGCGCGAGGCCGGCAAGCGCCATGGCTTCGGGGTGGAGATCGTGCCGCCGCTGCTCGACGAGGGCGCGCAGATCTCTTCCAGCGTCATCCGCGCCGCGCTGGCGCAGGGCCGCGTCGAGCAGGCCGCCCATATGCTGGGCGCGCCCTTCGCCATCGAGGCCGAGGTGGTGCATGGCGACAAGCGCGGGCGCGAACTCGGCTACCCCACCGCCAATATGCGGCTCGACCCGGCGGTGACGCTGGCGCACGGCATCTATGCGGTGACGGTGGAGATCGACGGCGTGCGCCACAAGGGCGTGGCGAGCTTCGGCCGCCGCCCGACCTTCGATGACGGCGCGCCACGGCTGGAGACCTTCATCTTCGACTATGCCGGCGACCTCTATGGCCGCGTGCTCACCGTCGCCTTCCATGCCTGGCTGCGGCCGGAGCTGAAATTCGATGGCATCGACGCGCTGATCGCGCAGATGGACATCGACAGCGCCCGGGCCCGCGCGGCGCTGGGGTAGAGCGTTTTCGAGCGAAGTGGATACCGGTTCGCGGGAAGAAAACGCGACAAAAGAAAGAGTTAGCATCAAAGCTCGGCGCTGCCGGGAAGTTCGGCGGCGAGCGCGTCGAGGGCGAGGCGCAGTTTCATCGGCATATGCGGCGCCGCCGGCCACAGCGCATGGGTGGCCAAGACCTGGCGCGGTACGTCCGCCAGCAAGGGCACCAGCGCGCCGCTGTGAACCCGCGCGCGGATGAGCCAGCAGGGCAGCCAGGCGAGGCCGTGCCCCGCCTCGGCGGCATCGGCGATCGCCTCAAGGTCGTCAAAGCGTAGCCGGCTCGGCGGCGTCACCGCCACCGGCGCGCTGTCGCCGTGGGGAAACTCCCACGGCCGCACCCGGCCGTCGCGGGCATAGGTCACGGCATGGTGGCGGTGAAGGTCGTCGAGATGCCGGGGCACGCCCGCCACCGCGAGATAGGCGGGGGCGGCGCAGACGGTCATGCGCTGCAGCCCGACGGTGCGGGTCATCAATCCGTGGCCTGACCCGATGGCGCCATTGCGGATGGCGAGATCGAACCCGTCCTCGACCAGATCGACCAGCCGGTCCGACAGGGCGAGATCGAGTTCGAGCCGGGGATGGCGGGCGGCAAGTTGCGCCAGCACGGGCGCGACGCAGCGCCGCCCGAACAGCAGCGGCGCGCTCACCCGCAGGCGGCCCGTGGCCTCGCGCCGCCCGCTCTCCAGCGTCGCCCGGCCGGCGCGCAATTCGCCCAGCGCCCGCACGCAATGCTCGTAATAGCGTTGGCCGTCCTCGGTGAGGCTCAGCGCGCGGGTGGTGCGGTGGAACAGCCGCACCGAGAGCCGGCCTTCCAGCCGCGCCACCGTCTTCGCCACCGCCGACCGGGTCAGGCCGAGGCGGGCGCCCGCGGCCGAGAAGCTGCCAGTGTCCACCGCCGCGACGAAAGCGTCCACGCCTGCCAGAACCTCGCTCATGCCGCTCTCCGCTCGCTCTGCCGGTATTGGCGCCAAATAGTCGCCAATACGGTGAGAAACTAGCGCGACCGGAGACACACCTTCAACCTTACAACGCTCCGAGACGTTTTCGCTCACGGAGCAAGGACCATGAACGCAGACACGATTCCCGCCACGATGCGGCGCTGGGAGATGGACGGTTTCGGCCGCGCGGCGCTGGAACTGCGCGAGGTGCCGGTGCCCCGGCCCGGCCCGGGCGAGGTGCTGGTGAAGGCGGCGGCGGTGGCGCTGAACTACCGCGACCTGCTCATCATCGCCGACGGCATGGGCGCGCCGCTCGCCTTTCCCTTCACGCCCGCTTCCGATCTCGCCGGCACCGTCGTCGCCACCGGCGAGGGCGCGGCGCGCTTCGCGACCGGGGCGCGGGTGATCTCCACCTTCTTTCCCGGCTGGATCGACGGGTTGCCGCAAGGCGATTCCGCCCGTCTGCCCTATCAGGCGCTGGGGGGCGCCTATCCCGGCGTGCTCGCCGACTATGTCGCGCTGCCCGAGGCCTGGCTGTCGGCGGCGCCGGCGGCGTGTCCGCTTGAGGACGCCAGCACCCTGCCCTGCGCCGGGCTCACCGCCTGGTTCGGGCTGGTCGAGCGCGGCGGGCTCCGGGCCGGCGACACCGTGCTGGTGGAAGGCACCGGCGGCGTCGCGCTGTTCGGGGTGCAGATCGCCAAGGCCATGGGCGCGCGCGTCATCGTGGTTTCCGGCAGCGCCGCCAAGCGGGAGCGCGCCCGCGCGCTCGGCGCCGACATCCTCATTGACCGCACGCAGGGCGACTGGGTGGACGCGGTGCGGGCGGCGACCGGCGGACGCGGTGCCGACCATGTTCTCGCGCTGGCCGGGGGCGCCGCGCTCGGCCGGGCGGTGGAGGTGGCGGCGATCGGTGGGCGCATCGCCCAGATCGGCGTCATCGAGGGCTTCGAGGCGTCGCTGCCGCTCGGCCCGCTGATGCTGAAGCAACTCACCGTCAACGGCATCGGCGTCGGTCATCGGCGGGCGCTGGAGGATCTTGTGCGGGCGGTCGACGCGACGGGGCTGAGGCCGGTCATTGATGGCCGCTACCGGCTGGCGGAGCTGCCGGCGGCTCTCGACCATCTCGCGCGCGGCGCCTTCGGCAAGATCGTGGTGACGCCCGGCTGAACGGCCGCATCCCCCGCCCTCCCTTGCACGCGCCCGGCGCTGCGCTTAAACCGGGCGCGAAGGCTTAAGGAGCGCGTCATGACGAGCCGCAACAGCGATGGTCGCAACGGGAACGAAGCGTCGGTTGAGCCGGCCGGCGAGGGCACGGCGCACGACTATTCCGCGACCCTGTTCCTGCCGCAGACCGATTTCCCCATGCGCGCCGGCCTGCCGCAGCGCGAGCCGGAGCTGCTGGCGCGCTGGGAGCGGATCGACCTTTATGGCCAGCAGCGCAAGGCCGGCGAGGGCCGTCCGCGCTTCGTGCTGCACGATGGCCCGCCTTACGCCAATGGCAACATCCATATCGGCCACGCGCTCAACAAGATCCTCAAAGACGTGGTGGTGCGCTCCCAGGGCGCGCTCGGCCATGATTCCAACTATGTGCCGGGCTGGGACTGCCACGGCCTGCCGATCGAATGGAAGATCGAGGAACAATACCGCGCCAAGGGCAAGAACAAGGACGAGGTGCCGGTCGTCGAGTTCCGCCAGGAATGCCGCGCCTTCGCCGAGGGCTGGATCGACGTGCAGCGCGCCGAGTTCAAACGGCTCGGCGTCGAGGGCGACTGGTCGCACCCCTATGTGACCATGAGCTATGACGCGGAAGCGCAGATCGCCCGCGAGATCATGAAATTCGCCGGCAATGGGCTGCTCTATCGCGGCTCCAAGCCGGTCATGTGGTCGGTGGTGGAGCGCACCGCGCTGGCCGAGGCCGAGGTCGAGTATCACGACCACCAGTCGACCACGATCTTCGTCAAGTTCCCGGTGACGGGCTATCGCAAGAGCGCCGCCACCGCCGGCGGCCTGCCCAAGGGGCTGGAACCGCCGGAGGACGCCGCCGACATCCATTTGTTCCCCTCCTATGAGGGCGCCAGCGTGGTGATCTGGACCACCACGCCCTGGACCATTCCCGGCAACCGCGCCATCGCCTTCTCGCCCAATGTCACCTATGCCGTCTATGAGGTGACCGAGGCGCCGCACGACAACTGGGCCAAGGTGGGCGAGCATTTCATCCTCGCCGACAAGCTGGCGGAAGAGGTGTTCAAGGCCGCGCGCGTCACGGCTTACGAGCGCCATAAAGAGGTGGACCCGACGCATCTCGTCTGCGCCCATCCGCTGAACGGCGTCGAGGGCGCGCAGGGCTATTTCGATTTCCGCGTGCCGGTCGTGCCCGGCGATTTCGTCACCGACGACACCGGCACCGGCTTCGTCCACATCGCCCCCGGCCACGGCGCCGACGACTTCAATCTCTTTATGTCCGCCCATCTCGGCGAAGTGCCGCACACGGTCGGCCCCGACGGGCGCTATTACGACCATGTGCCGCTGTTCGCCGGCGCCCGCGTCATGGATGACAAGGGCAAGGATGGCGACGCCAATGACGCGGTGATCAAGGCGCTGATGGCGGCCGACAAGCTGCTGGCGCGCGGAAGGCTGAAGCACCAGTACCCGCATAGCTGGCGCTCCAAGGCGCCGATCATCTTCCGCAACACGCCGCAATGGTTCATCGCGATGGACAAGGACATCGCGGCGGTGGACGGTTCCACCACGGGCGGCGACACGCTGCGCGCCCGCGCGCTCGGCGGCATCGCCGGGGTGCAGTGGGTGCCGGCCTCCGGCCAGAACCGCATCACCGGCATGATCGAGAACCGCCCGGACTGGGTGGTCTCGCGCCAGCGCGCCTGGGGCGTGCCGATCGCCGTCTTCGTCAAGGACAAGGGCGACGGCACGGTCGAAATCCTGCGCGACGACAAGGTGAATGCCCGCATCGCCGAGGCCTTCGCCACCGAGGGGGCGGACGCCTGGTACAAGGAAGGCGCCGCCCAGCGCTTCCTCGGCACCGACTACAGCGCCAATGAGTGGAGCAAGGTCGACGACATTCTCGACGTGTGGTTCGATTCCGGTTCCACCCACGCCTTCACGCTGGAAGTGCGCGCGGACCTGAAGGCCGACCGCGCCTTCAATGGCGGGCCGGACCGGGTGATGTATCTCGAAGGCTCGGACCAGCACCGCGGCTGGTTCCATTCCTCGCTGCTGGAGAGCTGCGGCACGCGCGGGCGCCCGCCTTATGACGTGGTGCTGACCCATGGCTTCGTGCTCGACGAGCAGGGCCGCAAAATGTCGAAATCGGTCGGCAATGTCGTCGCCCCGCAGGAGGTGATCAAGAACTCCGGCGCCGACATTCTGCGCCTGTGGGTGTGCGCCTCCGACTATTCCGACGATCTGCGCATCGGGCCGGAAATCCTGAAAACCACGGTCGAGACCTACCGCAAGCTGCGCAACACGCTGCGCTGGCTGCTCGGCTCGCTGCATCATTACCGAGAGGCCGAGCGCGTCGCCTTCGCCGACATGCCGGCGCTGGAAAAGATGGTGCTGCACCGCCTCGCCGAACTCGACGGCGTGGTGCGCGAGGCCTATGCCGCCTTCGACTTCAAGCGGGTGAACGCGGCGCTGACCGCCTTCATGACCAGCGAGCTCTCGGCCTTCTACTTCGACGTGCGCAAGGATGCGCTCTATTGCGACCCGCTGTCCTCGGTGACGCGGCGGGCGTGCCTGACCGTGCTCGACGAGGTGTTCAACCGGCTCGTCGTCTGGCTGGCGCCGATCCTGCCCTTCACGGCGGAGGAGACCTGGCTGGCGCGCTTCCCCTCCGAGACCGGCTCGGTGCATCTGGAAACCTTCCCCGACACGCCGGCCAAGTGGCGCGACCCGGTGCTGGCGGATGAGTGGCGCAAGATCCGGCTGGTGCGGCGCGTCGTGCTCGGCGCGCTGGAAGTGGAGCGGGCGGCCAAGCGCATCGGCTCCTCGCTGGAGGCGGCGCCGGTGGTGCATGTGAGCGATCCCAACCTGTTCGCGGCGGTGAGCGCGGTCGATCTCGCGGAAGTGTGCATCACCTCCGACGCGCATCTGATGCCGGACGAAGGCCCGGCCGACGCCTTCCGCCTGCCCGACGTGCCGGGCGTGGCGGTGGTGCCGAACCGGGCGCAGGGGCACAAATGCGCCCGCTCCTGGAAGATCTCGCCGCTGGTCGGCACCGATCCCGACTATCCCGACGTGACCCCGCGCGACGCCACCGCGCTGCGCGAACTGGCCCATGCCCGCCGGGCGGCGGAGTGAGCCGGGCGATTCCACGTCATCCCGGAACGGCCGCGAGGCCGTATCCGGGATCGCGTGACGGTGGTGGCCGCCCTTTCCAACGCAAAGCGATCCCGGCGCGCGCGTGCCGCGCGTCCGGGATGACGGCTCAGGCAGAATCCTCATGACGCTCCGCCTCGCCGGTCCCCACACCCTGTTCGGCGCCCTGTTCGCGCTCGCCGCGCTGGCGATCGACCAGGGCTCCAAGCTCGCCGTGCTGCACGGGGTGGAGTTCGGTCCCGACGGCCTCGTGCAGGTGGCGCCCTTCCTCGATATCGTCTGGGCGTGGAACACCGGCATCAGCTACGGCCTGTTCTCGCTGGGCGCCGAGGGCTGGTGGGTGCTCGGCGGGGTGAAGCTGGCGGCGGCGGTGCTGTTCTGGCTGTGGCTGGCGCGGACCGACAACCGGCTGGAAGCCGCCGCTCTGGGGCTGCTGATCGGCGGCGCGCTCGGCAACGCCATCGACCGCGCCGCCTATGGCGCCGTGTTCGACTTCGTCTCGCTGCACGCTTTCGGCTTCTACTGGTATGTGTTCAACCTCTCGGATGTCGCCATTGTTGCCGGTGTGGGCCTGCTTTTGTATGCTTCCTTTTTCGGGAGCGCCGCAAAATCGCCGCCCTGAAGTGAGATCGGACCTTCCGCACGCTTGAGCGGTCGCGTGGGCGGGGCTTTCCCGCCCCCCACGGGCCGGCAGGAGACGACCGGATGACGACACGAGTTCATGCCACCCGCGCCGCGCTGCTTGCCGGCGTTCTGACGTGCGCCGGCTTTGGCGCGCTCGGCCCCGCACCGGCGCTGGCCGAGGATTCGCCGGACATGAATCTGACCGGCCAGCTTCTCACCGGGCTCGGCCTGGTGCCGCCGCCCCCGCCCGACATCGACTACCGCGAGCGCGCCCCGCTGGTGGTGCCGCCGACCGGCGACATTCTTCCCCCGCCGCGCGACGCCTCGGCGATTTCGGAGAACCCGGCCTGGCCGAAGGACCATGACGCGGTCGCCCGCGAGGCGGCGGCGAAGACCAACTGGGCCGAGTCCTGGGAATCCGTCGCCCGTGACGGCACCACCAGCGGCCGCTCGCTCACCCCGGCCCAGCTCGAAAAGGGCTACAAGTCCGGCAAGGTGACGGGTTCCGGCTTCAAGAACCAGAAAGCCAATGACGACAACCGCCTCTCGCTGAACCAGTTGGACTTCTTCGGCTGGGGCAACAAGAAGAGCGCGGAGGAACAGGCGATCCCGTTCGAGGGCGAGCCGGACCGTGAATCGCTCGTCCAGCCGCCGCCCGGCCTGCAGACACCCGCTCCCGGCGCCAAATATGGCGTCGTCGCCGACCGGCCGGAGGACAAGGAGTGGAAGATGCCGAGCTGGTTCGACCGGACCCAGAAGAACCAGTGACCGATCCCGCGCGCCCGCCCCAGCCGGGCGCGCTGCTTTTTTGCCGAGGCGCGGCGCCCGGTGCAGCCTGCCGCGCGCGCCGTGCCGGCCCTGCCCCCTCTGCCCCTCACTTCGCGGTGAAGCCCGCCGCCCGCGCATCGCGCCGCGCCCGCTTCGTCGCTACATTGCCCTGCGCTACCGCCCTGCGCGGCCCGGGCCTCGGGCCATGCGCTCTCCCGATCTCCTCCGGGCGGCCGCCGAAACGGATGAAGCTGTGACTGGAAGATTGATGCCCGCTCTCATGCTGCTCGCCGGCGCCGCCGCCGGCCTCGCCACCGCCCCCACGCGCGCCGGCGCCGCCGAAGTGGCGGAGTTCACCCTGGAGAACGGCATGCAGGTGGTGGTGGTGCCCGACCATCGCGCCCCGGTCGTCACCCACATGGTGTGGTACCGCGTGGGTTCGGCCGACGAGCAGCCCGGCAAGTCCGGCATCGCCCATTTCCTCGAACATCTCATGTTCAAGGGCACGGACAAGCACCCGGCCGGCGAGTTCTCGCAGGTGGTGGCCAAGCTCGGCGGGCAGGAAAACGCCTTCACCTCGCAGGACTACACCGCTTATTTCCAGCGCGTCGCCAAGCAGAACCTCGCGACCGTGATGGGCTTCGAGGCCGACCGCATGACCGGGCTGGTGCTGACCGACGAGGTGGTACTGCCCGAGCGCGACGTGGTGCTGGAAGAGCGCCGCATGCGCACCGATAACGACCCCGCCTCGCAGCTCTCCGAGGCCGCGCAGGCGGCGATGTTCGTCAACCACCCCTATGGCCATCCGATCATCGGCTGGGAAGACGAGATCAAGCAGCTCAACCGGCAGGACGCGCTTGATTTCTACCGCCGCTTCTACACGCCGAACAACGCCATTCTGGTGGTGGCGGGCGATGTCGAGCCCGACGAGGTGAAGAAGCTGGCGGAAGACACCTATGGCAAGATCGCCCCGCGCGCGCCGACGGCGGAGCGCGTGCGGCCGCAGGAGCCGGCGCCGCGCGCCGAGCGCCGGCTCGTCCTCGCCGACAGCCGCGTCGGCCAGCCGAGCCTCTCGCGCAGCTATCTCGTCCCCTCCTATCGCGGCGACCGCGAGGAGAGCGTCGCGCTCGACGTGCTCGCCCAGGTGCTGGGCGGTGGCTCCACCGGCCGGCTCTACCGCTCGCTGGTGATCGACAAGGCGGTGGCCGCCAATGCCGGCGCCTGGTACCAGTCGACCGCGCTAGACGACACGCGCTTCGGCCTCTCCGTCACCCCGCGCCCGGAGGTGACGATGGAGGCGGTGGAGACCGCGCTCGACGAGACCCTCGCGGCGCTGGCCACGGACGGGCCGGATGCGGCCGAGCTGGAGCGGGCCAAGACCCGGCTGGTGGCCGAGGCGATCTACGCCCAGGACAACCAGGCGACGCTGGCGCGCATCTATGGCGCCGCGCTCGCCACCGGCTCCACCGCGCAGGACGTGAAGATCTGGCCGGAACTGGTGAAGTCCGTCACCGCCGAGCAGGTGCGCGACGCCGCCCGGCGCTGGCTGCGGCCCGCCCGCGCCGTCACCAGCCAGCTTCTGCAGGTCAAGCCCGCCCCCGCCGCCGCTTTGCCCGAACCGGGCGCGGAGCAGGCGAGCCCCGGGGAGGACCGTTCGTGAGCGGCCGCGCCGCCGGCCGGCGCCCCCGCCTTCTCCGCCCCTTCCTCTCGCTCGCCGCGGCCACGCTCATGACCCTCGCCCTCGCCCCCGCCTCCCCCGCCCAGTCCGAGACCACGCGCATCCAGCGGGTGATCAGCCCGGGCGGCATCGAGGCGTGGCTGGTGCACGACACCACCCTGCCGCTGGTGGCGATGGAAATCGCCTTTCTCGGCGGCGCGGCGCAGGACCCGGCCGACAAGCCCGGCGTCGCCAGCCTCACCTCCTCGCTGCTCGATGAGGGCGCGGGCGATCTCGATTCCCGCGCCTTCCAGGACCGTCTGGCGGAAAAGGCGATCGAGCTGCGCTTCGACGCCTCGCGCGACAGCCTCGGCGGCTCGCTGCGCACGCTGTCGGAGAATGTCGACGACGCTTTCGCGCTGATGGGGCTGGCGGTGAACGCGCCGCGCTTCGACGACGAGGCGGTGGAGCGCATCCGCCAGGGCCAGCTCGCCCAGCTACGCCGGCGGCTGAACGATCCCTCCTCGCTGGCGAGCCTCGGCTGGTCGGCCGCCGCCTTCCCCAACCACCCCTATGGCCGCCCGGTGGCCGGCACGCTGGCGAGCGTGCCCACCATCAGCCGCGACGACCTCAAGAGCTTCGTCGCCCGCAACCTCGCCCGCGACAATCTGAAGATCGCGGTGGTCGGCGACATCACGGCGGAGAAGCTCGGCCCGGCGCTCGATGCCATGTTCGGCGCCCTGCCGGCCAAGGCGGCGCTGACCCCGGTGCCGGATGTGGAGCCGCAGGGCCTCGGCACCGATGTGGTGAAGACGCTCGCCGTGCCGCAGACCTCCATCGTCTTCGGCGGCATCGGCCTCAAGCGCGACGACCCGGATTTCATCCCCGCCTTCGTGCTCAACCACATTTTCGGCGGCTCGGCCTTTTCCTCCCGCCTGTTTAGGGAAGTGCGGGAGAAGCGCGGCCTCGCCTATTCCGTCTACAGCCATCTCGCCCCGCTCGACCACACGGCGCTGATCCTCGGCGGCACCGCCACCAAGAACGACCGGGCGGCGGAGAGCGCGGCGCTGATCCGGGCGGAATATGAGCGCCTGCTCACCGTGGGGCCGAGCGAGGAGGAACTGGCGGACGCCAAGAGCTATCTCATCGGCTCCTTCGCCCTGCGCTTCGACAGCTCGGCCAAGGTCGCCTCGCAACTGCTGCAGATCCAGATCGACAATCTCGGCATCGACTATATCGACATCCGCAACGAGCTGGTGGCCAAGGTGACGCTGGAGGATGTGAAGCGGGTTGCCGCCCGGCTGAACGCGCATCCCGCCCTTCTGTTCAGCCTGGTCGGCGAGCCGGCCGGCCTTGCGGCGACGCCCGCCGCCGGCAATGGCGGCTGAGGCGGCGCACCGGCGCCGGGGCGCAAGGGCAGGCTTGACGGGACCGCCACAGGACAGGTTTCCTGTGCGCGGTGGCCTGCTATAAGAGCGTCCGGTAAAGCGGATCCAGGATCACCGGCCGGCCGGCGCTTCGGGGGAAGGCGCCACGGCTCATCCAGCCCGGGACGGCGGGGAGTATGCGTATGGGTATCGGGGACGTGCGGAAGCGGCCGGTCGGCCGGGCGGAACGCAGGCAGGGGCACGGGGGACGCGCGCCGGCATGGCTCGCGGTTCCGGTGCTGGCGCTGCTGCTGGCGGGCTGTGCCGGCGCCGGCATTGGCGGCGGCAATGGCAATGAGGGGCCGATGGGTTCCGGCGATGCCGGCGACCAGGGTTTTCTCGGCTCCAGCATGCAGACCACCACGGTCTCGCCGACGGCGGCCGGCGGCGCCACCAGCGGCGCCGGCACGGCGGCGGTGACGCCCGGGGCGCCCGATGCTTCCGAGTTCACCTGCCCGCCGGTGCAGGTGCGCGCGGGGGCGGCGGCCTGGCAGGTGACGGAACCCTCCGATGGCGGCGTGCGCTACCAGGCGACGCTCGGCCAGTTCTCCCGCGAATGCCGCTTCTCCGCCCCCGACATGACCATGCGCGTCGGCATTCAGGGCCGGGTGCTGCTCGGGCCCAAGGGCGGGCCGGGCAAGCTGACCGTGCCGATCCGCCTCGCCGTGGTGGAAGAGGGCCCGGCGCCGAAATCGGTGTGGACCAAGTTCTATGCGGTGCCGGTGGAAGTGGGCCCCAATGTCATGCAGGTCGATTTCGGCCTGGTGGCGGACGATGTGACCTTCCCGCGGCCGTCGCCGGACCTGTCCGAGCGCTATGTGCTCTATGTCGGCTTCGACCCCCAGGGCAAGGAAGAGAAGCCCGCGCGCACCCGCCCGGCGGCACCGCGCACCCAGCCGCAGGCGCAGCGCCCGGCCCCGGCCGCGACGGCGCCCCGCCCCGCCCCGGTGGTGACGCCCGCGCCCACCGCGACGCCGCGTCAGGTGTCGCCGACCGTGACGCCGGCCACCAGCGCCGCGCCGCGCACCGCCCCGGCGGCGCCGAGCACGACGGTGCAGACCGCGCCCGCCACCCCGGCGCCCGCCGCCACCGCACCGGCGGCCGCGACGCCCGCGCGCACGATCACCCCGGCACCGGCGGCCAGCACGCCCGCCCCGGCCCCGGACAACAGCCAGACCCAGTGGATCGGTGCCCCGGCGCCCTCGACCGGCGGCTTCTCGCAGTAGACGCGCCGCACCGGCCGCGTTTCAGCAAAAAGCCCCGGGAAACCGGGGCTTTTTCACGCGCGCTGCCGCGAGCGGCGGGGCGGGCGCCCTCAGCTTTCGGCGTGGCCGCGGCGGATGCGGCGGACCACCGTCCAGATCGTCAGCACCACGATCGGCACGGCGATGGCGGTGGCGGTGCCGACATCGTAGTGCAGCCCGGCTTCCTCGGCGCGGGCGTGCAGCCCTTCCAGCGCATAGTGCAGCAGGCTGACGACATAATAGGAAATGGCGGCGACGGAGAGCCCTTCGACCGTCTGCTGCAGGCGTAGCTGCATGCGCGCGCGCTTGTTCATGCTCTGCAGCAGGTTGCGGTTCTGCTGTTCCAGCTCGACATCGACGCGGGTGCGCAGCAGGTTGGCGGCGCTGGTCAGCTTGACCGACAGGTTGGCCTGGCGCTGCTCGATGGCCTGGCAGGTGCGCATGGCCGGCTGCAGCCGGCGCAGCAGGAATTGCTGCCAGGTGGGATAGCCGGAAATCGGCCGCTCGCCGATGGTGCGCAGCCGCGAGGAGACGATCTCCTCATAGGCCCGGGTGGCGCCGAAACGGAACAGCGAGGCGGCGGCGTCGGCTTCGAGCTGCGCGGCGAGGCCGGTGAGCGCGTCGAGCAGCTTGTGGTTGGCGGCCAGCCCCTCGGTCTGGCGCATCTGCTCGGTGAGCGCGGACAATTCGTTCTCGCTATGCGCCACAGTGGGGGCGAGGCGCTGCGCCTCCGGCAGGCCGAGCAGAGCGAGGGTGCGGTAGGTCTCGATTTCCAGCACACGCTGCACCAGCGCGCCGGCGGCGTCGTCGGTCATGCCGCGATCGCGCACCAGAATGCGCACGAAGCCGGACGGGTCGGGCTGGAAATCGGTGGCGATCTCGGCGAAGCCGTCCTCGACATCCGACCGCGCGAGGCTGGTGCGGTCGAACAGCCGGTCGAGCGGCAGCGCGTCCGCCGTGTCGGTGACGAGGTGCAGGTCCACCGCCACCAGCAGCGGGCCGGGCTGCGGCAACTGGGTGAGCACATCCATCAGGCTGGCGGCGGAGGGCTGGAAGGGCAGGCCACCCTCGACCACATCCTCGGCCGGCAGCTCCCAGGTATAGGTGGTGAATTCGGCGTGGCGCTCCCAGCGCACGACGAAGCGGCCAAAGGCGGCACGGTGCTGCTTGGCCTCGCGGTCCGGAGCCGGCTGGCCGCGCGCCATGCACAGGCTGGCGAAGGCGGCGCGGTCGGCGATGGCCTGCGCGCGGTCGACGAGAAAGGCGACGTGCAGGATGCGCGCCGGCGTCGACACCGCGACGAAGGGCCGGGCGTGCAGCTCCGCCATCACCGGGGCGCGCAGGGGGTGGTCGTAGAAGGCCTTGCCGGCAGCCTTGGCCGTCGCGTTCGTCGTCACCGAAGCTCGCTCCTTCACCTCCCCGGGGCGTCGCGCCGCGCCGGGGAACTCCGCGCGCCCCAGTGGGTTGCATGCTCACGGCGCGCTGGCAAGAGGGCAAACCGGCGCCGGCGCGCTCCCCGGCACAGCGGCCGAACCCGCCCCTTTCGGCACCGGGGCGGGTGTCGCGGCCCGGCGGTGACGCTGGGTTGAGCCGGGATCGGGAAACTGTTGCGCCTGCGCATCAGGGCGCTGGCAAAGCGGGGACGATCTAGAATCTGTTTGCAAGGGTCAGGTCGCCAGAGCATGAAGTCAGATGGTTATTTCGGGATTTGTGACATGAAGTTCTCGCGGATCTGGGCCGGGTGCCTCGCTGTCGTCGCCGTGCTTGCCCTCGCCCTTGCCGCGCCGGCCCAGGCGCAAGCCAAGCCGAACCCGAACCAGCCGCGCGTCTATCTGCTGCGCGGGCTTGCCAACATCTTCTCGCTCGGCATGGACGATCTCGCCGCCAAGCTGCGCGCGCGCGGCATCGAGGCCAGCGTGCATTCCTATGTCGACCTCGACACGCTGACCCGCTACGCCATCGAGCAGGCCAGCACGGGCAAGCGCCGCCCCTCTCCGGTGATCATCATCGGCCATTCGCTCGGCGCCGATGCCGCCGTCACCATGGGCAACCGGGTGAGCGCCGCCGGCGTGCCGGTGCCGCTGGTGGTGACCTTCGACCCCGTGACGGCGATGACCGCCTCGCCGAAGATCGGCAAGGTGGTGAATTATTACCAGGCCGGCGGCTCCGGCAAGCCGGTTTCCGGCCCCCGCGTGGAGAATATCGACCTGACGGGCTCCGGGGCCCTGAGCCATTTCAACATCGACAAGGCAGCCGAACTGCACAACAAGGTCATCGGCATGATCCAGCGGGCGCCGCGCCCGCGCGCCGTGGCGGCGACGCCGAAGCCGAAGCCGGTGGAGGCCCCGGCGGCCGACGCGGCAACCGCGCCTGCTGCCACCCCCGCTGCAACTCCCGCCATCGCCCCTGCCGCCACTCCCGCGGCGACGCCCGCCGTGGCGCCGGCCGCGCCGAGCGCTCCCGTCCCCGCCTCCCAGAGCGGCGCCGCTGCCCCGCTCGCCGGCGCGGAAACCGCCGCCGCCCCGAGCGCGGTGCCGACCGCGCCGGCCGGGACCGGCACCTCGAACTGATATCCTTGCCTCGATCGAAAACGGCGCGGACCCGCGAGGGCTCCGCGCCGTTGGCGTTTTAGGCCGCGCGATCAGGCCGGCTCGACCGAGAACACGACGAAAGTGTGCATCTCGCCCTCCTCGTCGCGCAGCGAGACATATTCGCCCGGCACGAAGGCGTGGTCGCCGAAGCGATAGCCGGTCTCGTCGTCGTCACTGGCCTCCGCCTCATAGTCGAACACCCAGCTCGATCCGCCGACCCCGCCGGCGCGGTGCACCAGCCGCCCCTGCTCGGGCGCCTCATGAGCCCAGAAGCGGGTGACGGTGCAGGCGGCGCGCTGGCCCTTCCACGCCTCCGGGTCGATGCGGCCGGCGCCGTCCAGCGGGGCGACGAATTCATAGCCATGGCGGGCGCTGCCCTCGGGAAACTCCTTCGAGCGGGCGAGATGCAGGCGGATGCGGCTGAGCGCGTCGGCGGCGCCCTCGCTGGCGGTGTCTTCGCTGCGGCCCGTGATCTCGTTCATGCGCGTCTCCCTGTGTGCGGCGGCCGGCATGCGGCGCGGCCTTGGCACCGGCCTTAGGCGACGAAGCTGCGCCGCGCCTTGATCGCGCGCAAGAGCGCCGGGCAACGGCGCCGGGCAACGGCGCCGGGCGAGAGCGCCGCGTCAGGACCGGCAAAGCCGGGGCCGGACACGACATTTTCATGCGTGGTCTAGTTTTTTTACCATAGGAAGCGGCCGCGCTTTTCCCTAGAATGGCTCGAAAGCGGGAAGCTTCGCGTCGGCCGGGTCCGGCCGCGCGGGCCGCACAAGACGCATCAGGGAGAAATGCCATGTCCGGTCTCGTCATGCCGGCGCCGAAGGCGGATGTGCTGGACCGCCGCGCCCAGATCGTCGCCGATCTGCGCGCCATCGTCCCGGGCGAGGGGGTGATCGACACCGAGGCGGAGATGCGCCCGTTCGAGAGCGACGGGGTGACGGCCTATCGCCAGCTCCCGCTCGTGGTGGTGCTGCCTTCCACCACCGAACAGGTGTCGCAGGTGCTGGCCTATGCCCATGCCAATGGCATTCCCGTGGTGCCGCGCGGGGCGGGCACCTCGCTCTCCGGCGGTGCGCTGCCGCTGGAAGACGGCATCCTGCTCGGCATGGGCAAGTTCAACCGCATTCTCGACATTGATTTCGCCAACCGCACCGTGGTCGCGCAGCCCGGCGTGACCAATCTCGGCATCACCACGGCGGTGGCGCATGAGGGCTTCTATTACGCGCCCGACCCGTCCTCGCAGATCGCCTGCACCATTGGCGGCAATGTCGGCGAGAATTCCGGTGGGGTGCACTGCCTCAAATACGGCCTCACCACCAATAATGTGCTCGGCGTCGAGATGGTGCTGATCACTGGGGAGATCGTCCGTATCGGCGGCAAGCATCTCGATTCCGGCGGGCTGGACCTGCTCGGCCTCATCGTCGGCTCGGAAGGCCTGCTCGGCGTGGTGACGGAAGTCACCGTCCGCATCCTCAAGAAGCCGGAGACGGCGCGGGCCGTGCTGCTGGGCTTTCCCTCCTCGGAAGCGGCGGGCGCCTGCGTCGCCGCCATCATCGCCGCCGGCATCATCCCCGGCGGCATGGAGATGATGGACAAAATGATGGTGCATGCTGCCGAGGCGTTCCTCG
Organism: Ancylobacter sp. IITR112; assembly: GCF_041415945.1. Taxonomy (NCBI): domain Bacteria; kingdom Pseudomonadati; phylum Pseudomonadota; class Alphaproteobacteria; order Hyphomicrobiales; family Xanthobacteraceae; genus Ancylobacter; species Ancylobacter sp. IITR112. Next base: position 3,913,831 of record NZ_JBGCUS010000001.1, read on the forward strand.
GGGCCGGCTACCCGCTCGATGTCGAGGCGCTGCTGATCGTCGAGCTCGACGGGCCGGAAGCGGAGGTGAACCACCTCATCGAGCGCGTCGCCGAGATCGGCCGCGGCCTCGGCTGCATGACGCTGCGCGCCTCCACCAGCGAGGAGGAGCGCGTCGCCTTCTGGGCCGGTCGCAAGGCGGCCTTCCCGGCGGTGGGGCGGATTTCGCCGGATTATCTCTGCATGGACGGCACCATTCCGCGCAAGGCGCTGCCGCTGGTGCTGAAGCGCATGGAGGAGATGTCGGAGAAATACGGCCTGCGCTGCGGCAATGTCTTCCATGCCGGCGACGGCAACCTCCACCCGCTGATCTGCTACGACGCGAACCAGCCCGGCCAGCTTGAGAAGGCGGAAGCCTTCGGCGCCGATATTCTCCTGCTCTGCGTCGAGGTCGGCGGCGTGCTCACCGGCGAGCACGGGGTGGGCGTCGAGAAACGCGACCTCATGCCTTCGATGTTCGACGAGACCGACCTCGCCCATCAGCAGCGGCTGAAATGCGCTTTCGACCCTGACGCGCTGCTCAACCCCGGCAAGGTTTTTCCGGTGCTGCACCGCTGCGCCGAGCTGGGGCGCATGCATGTCTCGGGCGGCAAGCTGCCCTTCCCCGACCTGCCGCGCTTCTGATGGCGAGCCTCCTCGTCCGCAACGCCACGGTGCTCGTCACCATGGACGGCGCCCGCCGCGAAATCGCCGGCGGCGGGTTTTTCGCACGCGATGGCTTCATCGAGCAGGTGGGGCCGAGCGAGACCCTGCCGGAAAGCGCCGACGCGGTGCTCGACCTCTCCGGCCATGTGGTGCTGCCCGGTCTGGTGAACTGCCACCACCATCTCGACCAGACGCTGACCCGCGCCTTGCCGGCGGCGCAGAATGTGAACCTGTTCCGCTGGCTCGGCGCGCATTACCGGCTGTGGGCGGCGCGGACGCCGGAAGCCTCGCGCACGGCGACGCTGGTGGGACTGGCGGAACTCGCGCTGTCGGGCTGCACCACCTGTTTCGACCACGCCTATGTCTTCCGCAATGGCTGCGCGGTGGACGACCAGATCGCCGCCGCCCGCGAGATCGGGCTGCGCTTCATGGTCTCGCGCGGCTCCATGTCGCTCGGCCAGTCCAAGGGCGGCCTGCCGCCGGACGACTGCGTGGAGGACGAGGACGCCATCCTCCAAGACAGCGAGCGCGTCATCGCCCGCTATCACGACGCCGCGCCCGGCGCGCTGCTGCAGATCGCCCTCGCCCCCTGCTCGCCCTTCTCGGTGACGCCGGAACTGATGCGGGCGAGCGCGGCGCTGGCGCGGGAGAAGGGCGTGCGGCTGCACACCCATCTCGCCGAGACGGTGGATGAGGAGCGCTACACGCTGGAGCGCTTCGGCAAGCGGCCCGTGGCCTATATGGAAGAACTTGGCTGGCTCGGCGGCGATGTGTGGTTCGCCCATGCAGTGCATGTGAACGCGCATGAGATCGGGTGCTTTGCCGGCGCAGGAGTGGGCGTCTGTCATTGCCCCTCTTCCAATATGCGCCTCGCCTCCGGCATCGCCCCGGTGCGGGCCTATTCCCGCGCGGGCGTGAAGGTGGGCCTCGGCGTCGACGGCTCGGCCTCCAATGACGGCAACAATCTGCTCACCGAAGCGCGCCAGGCCATGCTGCTGGCGCGGCTGCAGATAAGCCTGCGCCCGCCCGAGGGGCCGGACACCACGCTCTCGACCGCCGACCCCGCGCGCGACCATGAATGGATGAGCGCGCGGCAGGCGCTGGAACTCGCCACGCTGGGCGGGGCGGCGGTGCTGGGGCGCGCGGATATCGGCGCGCTGGAACCCGGCAAATGCGCGGATTTCTTCGCGCTGCGGCTCGACGATGTCGCCTTTGCCGGCGGCCTCGCCGACCCGGTCGCCGCCGCATTGTTCTGCACGCCGGGCCGCGCCGCCTTCACCTATGTCCATGGAAGGCCGGTCGTCGCCCATGGCGAGGTGGTGACGGTCGACCTGCCGGCGGTCGTCGCCGAACACAACACGCATGCCGCGCGGCTCGCCGCGCTTTCGGGAGTGGCTTGAGATGAGCGAGAGGCTGTGTCCGCGCGACGAGGCGGAGGTGGTGGAGGCGGTGCGCTGGGCGGTGTCCAACGGGCGCACCCTCGATGTCGCCGGCTCCGGCTCCAAGGCGGGGCTCGGCCGGCACATCCAGACCGACGCCACGCTGGAGCTGAAGGGCCTTTCCGGCGTCACCCTCTATGAGCCGGAAGAGCTGGTGCTGAGCGCGAAGGCGGGCACGCCCGTGGCGGAGATCGAGGCGCTGGTCGCGGCCTCCAACCAGATGCTGGCCTTCGAGCCGATGGATTTCGGGCCCCTGCTCGGGGTCGCGCCGGGCGGCGGCACGCTGGGCGGGCTGATCGCGTGCAACCTCGCCGGGCCGCGCCGGCCGAGCGCGGGGGCGGCGCGCGACCATGCGCTCGGCATCCGCGCCGTTTCCGGCCGGGCGGAAGCGTTCAAGGCCGGCGGGCGGGTGGTGAAGAACGTCACCGGCTATGATCTGCCGCGCGGGCTGGCGGGCTCCTATGGCACGCTCGCCGCCTTCACCGAACTCACCATCAAGGTGCTGCCCCGCCCGGAGACGGTGGAGACGCTGCTGCTGCTCGGCCTCGATCCCGCCGCCGCGAGCGCGGCAATGAGCGCGGCGGTCGGTTCCTATTACGATGTGTCCGGCGCCGCGCATGTGCCGGAAGCGGTGGCGGCCGCGATTCCCGCCGTGGCCGGGACGGGCACCTCGGTGACCGCGCTGCGGCTGGAAGGGGTGGCGCCCTCGATCCGCCACCGCCGGGGCAAGCTGGAAGAGATGCTGCGCGGGCGCGGCACGCTGTCCTTTCTCGACGCGGAGGCGTCGCTCGCCTTCTGGCAGGCGGTGCGGGACGTGACGCCGTTTGCGGCGCCCCTTCCGGCCTTCCTCATGGCCGGGCTTGACCCGGCCACCCAGAGTGAAGCCGTGCCGGGGTCCAAGAGTCTGGATCCCCGGGTCAAGCCCGGGGATGAGGAAGCGCGTTTGGAGAATCTCCCCGCTCTCTGGCGCGTCTCGGTGGCGCCGATGGCGGGGGCGGGTGTCGGCGCGGCGCTGGCGGGGCTGGGCGCGCGCTGCCTTTACGACTGGGCCGGCGGCCTCGTCTGGGTGGAGATGCCCGGCGCGGAACCGCAGACGGCGGCGGTGCGCGCGGCGGTGACGGCGGCGGGCGGTGGCCATGCGACGCTGATCCGCGCCAGCGCGGCGGCACGGGCGGCGGAAGAGGTCTTCCAGCCGCTCGACCCGATCACCGGCGCGCTGATCGCCCGGATGAAGAACGGCTTCGACCCCGGGCGCGTGCTGAGCCCCGGGCGCATCTATGCGGGAGTGTGAGCCATGCAGACCAATTTCTCCCTCGCCCAGCTCGCCGATCCGCAGACCGCGCGCTCCGAGCAGGTGCTGCGCGCCTGCGTCCATTGCGGCTTCTGCACCGCCACCTGCCCGACCTATGTGCTGCTGGGGGATGAACTGGATTCCCCGCGCGGGCGCATCTACCTGATCAAGGACATGCTGGAGAACGACCGGCCGGCGACGCAGGAAGTCGCCAAGCATGTCGACCGCTGCCTGTCCTGCCTCTCCTGCATGACCACCTGCCCCTCCGGCGTGCATTACATGCACCTGATCGACCATGCCCGCGACCATGTGGAGGAAACCTATCGCCGGCCGCTGATGGACCGGCTGACGCGGGCGCTGCTGGCGCGGGTGCTGCCGAGCCGCACGCTGTTCCGCCTCGCCATTGGCGGGGCGATGGTGGCCAAGCCCTTCGCCGGCCTGTTCGATTCCATCCCCGGTCTCAAGCCGGTGGCCGCCATGCTGCGCCTCGCCCCCGCCCGGCCGGCCACGCGCTCGGCAGATGAGGGCGTGCGGCGCTTTCCCGCGCAAGGCACCCGCCGCGCCCGCGTCGCCCTGCTCGATGGCTGCGCCCAGCCAGTGCTGCGGCCGGAGATCGACGCGGCGGCGATCCGCCTGCTCACCCGGCTGGGGGTGGAGATCGTCCGCCCCGTGGGCGGGGGCTGCTGCGGCTCGCTCACCCATCACATGGGCAAGGAGGAATTGGCGCTGGCCAATGCCCGCGCCAATGTCGATGCCTGGATGCGCGAGATCGAGGGCGAGGGGCTCGACGCCATTCTCGTCACCACCTCGGGCTGCGGCACCACCATCAAGGATTACGGCCACATGCTGCGCACCGACCCGGCCTATGCCGAGCGCGCGGCCAAGGTGTCGGCGCTGGCCAGGGATGTGAGCGAGTTCCTCGCCGCGCAGGAGCTTCCCGCGCCGGTGATCGCGCCCGGCATCCGCGTCGCCTATCACTCCGCCTGCTCGCTGCAGCACGGCCAGCGCGTGCGCACCGCGCCGAAGACGCTGCTGGCCGGTGTCGGCTTCACCGTGCTGGAGCCGGCCGAGGGGCATTTGTGCTGCGGTTCGGCCGGCACCTACAATATTCTCCAGCCGGAGATCGCCGGGCGCCTGCGCGCGCGCAAGGTGGCCAATATCGAGCGTACCGATCCGCAGGTGATCGCCGCCGGCAATATTGGCTGCATGACGCAGATCGGCGGCGGCACAAGCGTGCCGGTCGTCCACACGGTGGAACTGCTGGACTGGGCGACCGGCGGGCCGATGCCGGCCGAGCTGGCGGGGCTGCGCGCGGCGGCGTGACGGGCTGACAGCGTTAGGGGGGGCGGCGCGGCGGCGAGGGCTGGATCATGTCACTGTTTCACGGAAATAGTGACATGATCTCATTCGTTGTTCTGGCGCGTCTTCGTCACGCGGACCGGTATCCACGTCGCTCGAAAGCGCTCTAGGGTGATGTTCCCATCCGGCGTCTCAGGTTCCCTCATGTCCCTTCCCCGTCTCCTCGTCCTCTCCCTCGGCGGCACCATCACCATGACGGCGACGGCCGAGGGCGGCATCCTGCCCACTCTCGGCGCGGCCGAACTGGTGGGTGCCGTGCCGGGCCTCGCCGAAGTGGCTGACATCAAGGCCCGCTCGCCGATGAAGGTCGGCAGCGCCTCGCTCACCCCGGAGAATATCGCGGCGGTGGCGGGGGAGATCCGCGCGGGATTCGCGGGCGGTTTCGACGGCGCCGTCGTCATCCAGGGCACCGACACGATCGAGGAAACCGCCTTCCTGCTCGATCTTCTGGTGCGCGATGAGCGGCCCGTGGTGGTGGTCGGCGCCATGCGCGGCCCGCAGCAGCCGGGCGCCGACGGGCCGGCCAATCTTCTCGCCGGCGCGCGCGTCGCCGCCAGCGTGGCGGCACGCGGGCTGGGCACGCTGGTGGTGCTGAACGACGAGATCCACGCCGCCCGCTTCGTGCGCAAGGCGCATACGGCGCTCACCTCCGCCTTCGTCTCCGACATGGCCGGCCCGCTCGGGCTGGTGGCGGAGGGGCGGGTGCGGATGCTGGCAGGGGTGGCGCGTCCGGCGCTGCCCGCGCTCGACCCCGGCGAGGGGCCGCTGCCGCCGGTGGCGCTGCTCAAGATCGCGCTGGGGGAGGACGGGCGGCTGCTGCGCGCCGTGCCCGATCTCGGCTATGCCGGCCTCGTCATCGAGGGAGCGGGGGCGGGCCATGTGCCCGGCGCCGTGGCGGCGCTGGTCGGCGAGGTGGCCACGCGGCTGCCGGTGGTGATGGCCAGCCGGACGCTGGCCGGGCCGGTGTTCGAGCGAACCTATGGCTATCCCGGCTCGGAGATCGACCTGCTCGGGCGCGGCGTGCTGTCCGCCGGGTTGCTCACCGGGGTGAAGGCCCGCCTGCTGCTGAGCCTCGCTCTGGCGGCCGGCTGGGACCGCGCGGCGCTGGCCGACGCCTTCGCCGCCTATGGCTGAACCGCGCCGCCCGCGGCGACCCGGCGCCACAACTCCCGGCAGGCCCGGCTCGGCCGGGCAAGTCTGGCGCAAGCCACATGTCCTTCTGTGCCGCAAGGTCAATGGACAGGTGGAGGTCCCCCGTGGGTACGATGCGTCTCGGCATCGCGATGAAGCTCGGTATTGCGTCCGTGCTGCTCGTGCTTCTCTCGTGCGGTGTGTTGGTCAGCCGGCACTTCGCGATGACGAGCATCGAGGAGGCCAATGCGGCCGCCGACCGGCAGGCCGCGATCCTCAGCCAGAGCGAGGAAGTGGGCAACCTGCTGACCCGCATCCAGCTCAACGCCACCGAAATGCGGCTGTCCTTCGCCAATCCGGCCAATGCTGCGCTGCTCGGCGCAGTGAGCGGCGATGTCGAGGCCGCCCAGGGCCGGCTCGACCGGCTGATGGAGCTGGAAACCCATGACGATGATCGCGCCGATTTCATCAAGCTGAAGCAGTTGCTCGGCGATTTCGGCGCCGTCACGGCCGAGGTGCATGCCTCCGAGGCAACGCAGCAACGTCTGGTCGAAGCCCGCCCGGCCCTCGCCATGCGTGCGCGCACCCATTTCTCCACCCTCACCGGCCAGATGCTCGAACTCGGCCAGACCGACATGGCGAGCAATCTGCAGCCGCTGGAGCAACTGGTCGACAACATCAATCTCGCCGCCTCCACCTATATGCTGGAAGGCGACGCCAAGCAGCTCAAGCGGCTGGCGTCCATGCAGAACCGCGTGGTCACGATCCTCACCGATGTGCGCCAGCAGCTCGGCGACAACGCGCAGGTGGCCGAGACGGTGGAAGTGGCGCTGAAGGATTTCGACGCCTACAAGAAGCTCATCGACGCCAATCTCGCCGAACTCGCCAACCGCACCGCGCTGGTCAATGACCGCAGCGAGCCGCTGATGCGCGAGGCCAAGCTCGTGCTTCATCGTGTGTCGGTGGAGACGGCGGATCAGGCCGAGGAAGCCCGGCTGGCGGCCAAGCAGGCGCTGGCCGACGGCATGATGCGGATCATGGTGTTCTCCGCCATCGCCATTCTCGCGGCGGTGCTGGCCGGCGCCTATTCCTTCTTCGGCATTGCCCGGCCGGTGCGCGAGGTGAGCGCGGCGATGGAGCAGGTGTCCGCCGGCGATCTGGAAACGGCCATCCCCCATGCCACCCGCGCGGACGAGATCGGCGAGCAGGCGCGCGCGCTGACCGTGTTCCGCGACGGGCTGCGCGAGGCCGAGCGGCTGCGCGAGGAGGGGCGTCTCGCCGCCCAGCGTGCGGCCGAGAACCGCCATGCCGAGATGCGCCAGCTCGCCGACCAGTTCGAGGCCGCCGTCGGTGCGGTGGTCGACATGGTCGCCACCGCCGCCAACGACCTGCAGGCGGCGTCCGAAGCGCTCAACGCGACGGCGGAGGATGCCACCAGCCAGGCCGAAGCCGTGGCGGCGGCGGCGCAGCTCGCCACCTCCAATGTGCAGACCGTGGCGTCGGCGATGGAGGAGCTTTCCGCCGCCGCGCAGGAAATCGGCGACCGGCTGCAGCATTCCACCGTGATGACCGAGCGGGCGGTGGGCGAGGTCGCCGCCACCAGCAGCCAGATGAACCAGCTCAAGGCCTCGGCCGAGCAGATCGGCACCATTACCGGCCTGATCGACTCGATCGCCGGCCAGACCAATCTGCTGGCGCTGAACGCTACCATCGAATCCGCCCGCGCCGGCGAGGCCGGGCGCGGCTTCGCCGTGGTGGCGCAGGAGGTGAAGGCGCTGGCCAGCCAGACCGCCGAGGCCACCGCCGGCATTTCCGAGCGGATTTCCGGCATTCAGGACTCGACGGGCGGGGTGCAGGGAGCCATTGCCGGCTTCAGCCACACCATCACCGAGCTGCGTAACGCCGCGGCGGCGATCTCCGCCGCCATGACCGAGCAGCACGCCACCACCTCGGAGGTCGCGCGCTCGATCCAGCAGGCCGCGAGCGGGACGCAGGAGGTGACCACCAACATCTCCGCCGTCCAGCGCACGGCGCAGGCCTCCGCCGCCGCCGCGCACCGTGTGCTGACCTCGGCGCGCGACCTGTCGCTGCAGGCGGTGACGCTGCGCCGCGAGGTGCACAGCTTCGTCGACATGGTGCGGGCGGGCTGAGCGGCCGGGTGCTGCCCGGGTCAGCGATGCCCGGTCACGAACTGCCGATGAGGATGCCGGCCGCCAGCACCAGCAGGCCGCCGAGCACCACCTGCACCAGCGCCGAGCCGAAGGGCGTTTCCATATAATGGGTGCGCACATAGGCGATGGCGGCGAGCTCGACGGCGACGACAACGCCGGCGACCGCCGTGGCGGTCCAGAAATCGGGGATGAGATAGGGCAGGGTGTGGCCGAGCCCGCCCAGCATGGTCATCACCCCGCAGGCGAGGCCGCGCGGCCACGGGCTGCCCCGCCCGGTGATGGCGCCGTCATCCGACAGGCCCTCGGTGAGGCCCATGGAGATGCCGGCGCCGATGGAGGCCGCGAGCCCGACCAGAAAGGCGGCCCAGGAATCCTGGGTGGCGAAGGCGGCGGCGAAGATCGGCGCCAGGGTGGAGATCGAGCCGTCGATGAGCCCGGCGAGGCCCGGCTGGACGATCTGCAGCACGAAGACGCGGTGGGCGGCCTCGTCCTCATGCACGCGGGCGCCGCTGGTCTCGATCTGCCCGCCCAGTTCCTGCGCCAGGGTCTCATGCGCGCTCTCGGCTTCCGCGAGATCGGCGAGAAGCTGGCGGGTGGCGGCGTCATGGGCGCGGGCGGCGGCCTTGATGTAGAATTGCTGCGCCTCGTATTCCATCACCTCGGCCTGCCGGCGCACCGCGTCGATGCGCAGCGTCTCCAGCAGCCAGAGCGGGTTGCGCTTGAGGAAGCCCTTCACGTCCTGCCGTGTGATGTAGGGCAGCGCCTCGCCGAAGCGGGCGACATAGAGCTGGTGCAGCGCGTGGCGATGGCCGTGCTCCTCCTGCGCCATGCGCTCGAACATCGCCGCCGTGGCGGGATAGTCGGCTTTGAGCCGGCTGGCGAACTGGAGGTAGATGCGGGCATCCTCCTCCTCATTGGAGATGGCGAGAGCGAGAATTTCCGCCTCGCTGAGGTCGGAGAAGCGTTTCATGGCAGGCCCCCGGAGATAAGATTAGAAAGGTTCTAATCCTAAGGCACGGGAGGTGTCGATTGCCTGACAGGCGCAGCAGCCCTGCCCGCCGCGCACGGGTTCGCGCGGTGCTCGCGGGTACGTCGTCCGGCGGTGGCATGCTTCGAGGCCGGCCTGCGGCCGGCACCTCAGCATGACGGTGTACGAAGGAAGAGAACCGCCAAGCCAAGAGCCACCTCCTCCTGAGGTGCGCGCAGGGCGCGCCTCGAAGGATGTCGCTCACAGCGTCGTTGCGGGCGGTTCCGCCCAAAAGAAAACGGGGCGCCAAGGGCGCCCCGCTCACAATCCTCAACCGCGTGAAGCGGCGGATCACTCCGCCGAAGCGGCCTCGCCTTCCTCGGCCTTGGCCTTGGCTTCGAGGTCCTCGCCGGTCGCCTGGTCGACGACCTTCATCGACAGGCGGGTCTTGCCGCGCTCGTCGAAGCCGAGCAGCTTCACCTTCACCTTGTCGCCTTCCTTGACGACATCGGAGGGCTTGGCCACGCGCTCCTTGGCGAGCTGCGAGACGTGCACGAGGCCGTCCTTGGCGCCGAAGAAGTTCACGAAGGCGCCGAAATCGACGACCTTGACCACCGTGCCCTCATAGATGTGGCCGATCTCCGGCTCGGAGGCGATGGACTTGATCCAGTTCAGCGCCGCCTTGATCGACTCGCCCGAGGCGGAAGCGACCTTCACCGTGCCGTCGTCCTCGATGTTGATCTTGGCGCCGGTCTTCTCGACGATCTCGCGGATCACCTTTCCGCCCGAGCCGATCACTTCGCGGATCTTGTCGACCGGGATCTGGATCACCTCGATGCGCGGGGCATGCTCGCCGAGCTCGGAGCGGGCGCCGGTCAGCGCCTTGCTCATCTCGCCGAGAATGTGGTGACGGCCATCCTTCGCCTGGGCGAGGGCGACCTTCATGATCTCCTCGGTGATGCCGGCGATCTTGATGTCCATCTGCAGGGCGGTGACGCCCTTGTCGGTGCCGGCCACCTTGAAGTCCATGTCGCCGAGATGATCCTCGTCGCCGAGGATGTCGGAGAGCACGGCGAACTTCTCGCCCTCAAGGATGAGGCCCATGGCGATGCCGGCCACCGGGCGGCGCATCGGCACGCCGGCGTCCATCAAAGCGAGCGAGGTGCCGCAGACGGTCGCCATGGAGGAGGAGCCGTTCGACTCCAGGATCTCCGAGACGGCGCGCAGCGTGTAGGGGAACTCATGCGCCGGCGGCAGCAGCGGACGGATGGCGCGCCAGGCGAGCTTGCCATGGCCGATTTCGCGGCGGCCGGGCGAACCCATGCGGCCGGTCTCACCCACCGAGAAGGGGGGGAAGTTGTAGTGCAGCAGGAAGCGCTCCTTATAGGTGCCTTCCAGGCTGTCGATGAACTGCTCGTCCTCGCCGGTGCCGAGGGTCGCGACCACCAGGGCCTGCGTCTCGCCGCGGGTGAACAGGGCGGAACCGTGAGCGCGCGGCAGAACGCTCGCCTCGGCGACGATCTGGCGGACGGTCTTGGTGTCGCGGCCGTCGATGCGGATCCCGTCGTCGAGGATGTTCCAGCGCACGATCTTGGCTTCGAGCTCCTTCAGCACCTCGGAGAGGGTCTGGGAGTCCGGCACGTCCTTGCCTTCGGCGGCCAGCGCAGCGTAATGCGCCTTGGCCTTCGCCTTGGCGGCGTCGACGGCGGCGTAGCGGTCCTGCTTGCGGACGATCTTGTAGGCCTCGCGCAGATCGGCGTCGATCAGCGTGCGCACCTCGGCTTCCAGCGCCGAATGGTCGGGAGCGCTGAACTCACGCGGCTCCTTGGCGGCCTTCTCCGCGAGGCGGATGATGGCGTCGATCACCGGCTGGAAATGGCGGTGGCCGAACATCACGGCGCCGAGCATCACCTCTTCGGAGAGCTCCTTGGCTTCGGATTCGACCATCAGCACGGCGTCGGCGGTGCCGGCGACCACGAGGTCGAGCGCCGATTCCTTCAGCTCGTCGAGCGTCGGGTTCAGCACATATTCATTGTCGACGAAGCCGACGCGGGCGCCGCCGATCGGGCCCATGAACGGCACACCGGACAGGGTGAGGGCGGCGGAGGCGGCGACCATCGCCACGATGTCGGGGTCGTTCTCAAGGTCGTGCGAGAGCACGGTGACGACGACCTGGGTGTCGTTCTTGTAGCCTTCGGCGAAGAGCGGGCGGATCGGACGGTCGATCAGGCGGGAGACGAGGGTCTCCTTCTCGCTCGGGCGGCCTTCGCGCTTGAAATAGCCACCGGGAATGCGGCCGGCCGCGTAGGTCTTTTCCTGGTAGTTGACGGTGAGCGGGAAGAAGTCCTGGCCGGGCTTCGGCGCCTTGGCGGAAACGGCGGTGGCGAGCACCGTGGTGTCGCCATAGGTCGCGAGCACGGCGCCATCAGCCTGGCGCGCCATACGGCCGGTCTCGAGGGTCAGCGTGCGCCCGCCCCAGTCGAGTTCCTCGCGGTGAATATCGAACATGTCTGTCTCTGGCTTTCCGAAGCGGGGCCATGGGCAAGACGGCGAGAGACTCTGGGGTTTCACGGTGGCGAGGCCACGGACCCGTGAGTCTCCGGCGATCCTGCCATGGCGCGCCGCTTCACTATCGGTCGCGGCGAGCCCCATGCCCGCCGCATCATGCGTCTTCAGCGCGGCGGGTCCTCCGCCCGCGCCGTCTTCAATGCGCGCGAGGCCCGCGCCTGTGGGGCGCGAGCCTCGCGTGTTGCCTCAGCGGCGGATGCCCAGGCGCTGGATCAGCGACTTGTAGCGGGCTTCCTCGGTCTTCTTGAGGTAGTCGAGAAGACCACGGCGCGCCGACACCATCTTGAGCAGGCCGCGACGGGAATGGTTGTCCTTCGCGTGGCCCTTGAAGTGGCCGGTGAGGTTGGTGATCCGCTCGGTGAGGATCGCCACCTGCACTTCCGCCGAACCGGTATCGCCCGGCTTGGTGGCGTATTCCTTGATGAGCTCCTGCTTGCGCTCGGGAGTGATCGACATCGGGCAAGTCCTTTCGTGACTTCAGGTGAGAAGGCGGCGCCGGGCCGGTAGGCCGGAAGGGCGCGCCGGGTTCCGCAGATTGGCCGGGCCGGGATGTCGTCCAGCGCGGTCAAAGAACTACGGTCGCGCGGACAGGGGGTCCGCGACGCGCGCGCACCATACACGAAAACGCCGGAGGTGCCAGCGTGATGTGCGGGGCGCGCGGCAGGCGTGAGCGGCGTCACCGGCCCGAATGGAAGATCCGCTTCGGGTGGATCTCGCCGGCTTCGGCCTCGCCGAGGGCGACGAGGCGCCCGCCCATGGTGATGGCGACCGGGCCTTCCAGCACCGGCGCGTCGCGCCCGCGCAGGATGATCGGCTGGCCATGGGCGAGGCGGGCGGCATCCGAGGAAGAGACGCGCAGCGCCGGCAGGCTGTCGAGGCCGATCTCCACCGGGCGCAGCGCGAACAGCGGCGGGGCGTCATCCATGGATTCGGAGACCTCACGCAGCTTCGCCAGCGGCACCAGCTCCTCTTCCGCGAAGGTGCCGACGCGGGTGCGGCGCAGGGCCGCGATGTGACCGCGCGCGCCGAGCGCCCGGCCGAAATCGCGGGCCAGCGAGCGCACATAGGTGCCCTTGCCGCATTCCGCCTCGAACACGGCGTGGTCGGCGTCGGGCTGCTCGACCAGCTCCAGCGAATGGATGACCACGGTGCGGGCGGCGAGCTGCACCTCGATGCCGTCGCGGGCGAGGTCATAGGCGCGCTCGCCATTGATCTTCAGCGCCGAATAGGCCGGCGGCACCTGCTCGATCTCGCCACGAAAGCTGGGGAGCAGGGCGAGAATGGCCTCACGGGTCGGGCGAAGGTCCGAGGTTTCGACCGGCTGGCCCTCGCTGTCGTCGGTGTCGGTCTCGATGCCCCAGCGCACGGTGAAGCGGTAGACCTTGCGTCCGTCCATGACGAAGGGAACGGTCTTGGTCGCTTCGCCCAGCGCGATCGGCAGGCAGCCGGAGGCGAGCGGGTCGAGCGTGCCGGCATGGCCGGCCTTCTTGGCCTGGAACAGCCATTTCACCGCGCCGACCGCCTGGGTCGAGGTCATGCCGACCGGCTTGTCGAGCAGCACCCAGCCATCGACATCGCGCTTGGGCCGGCGCTTGCGCGGGGCCTCGCGACCGGTCTCCACCGGTGCCGCCGACGGCAGCTCGGCGTCCTCGGTCGGGTGGGTGGAATCGAGCGGGGCGCTCATGCCTCGTCCTCTCGGCTGTCAGGAGTGTCGGTGTCGGCGCCGTCGAGGTCGCGCTGCACCTGCGGCAGGCGCAGCAGCGCGTCGATGCGCGCGCCCTCCTCGAACGAGGTGTCGATGCGGAAGCGCAGCTCGGGGACGAATTTCAGCTCGACGCGGCGGGCGATCTCGCCGCGCAGCGGCTTGGCATTGGTCGCCAGCGCCTCGATCGCCGCCTTCGGGTCCTTGCCGCCGAGCGGCATGACATAGCAGGTGGCGATCTTCAGGTCCGGGCTCATCCGCACTTCCGGCACGGTGATCAGCACCTTGGCCAGCGCCGGATCGGGCAGGTCGCCCCGGGCGAGAATGTCGGAGAGCGCATGGCGCACCAGCTCGCCCACGCGAAGCTGGCGCTGGCTCGGGCCGGAGCCCGAACTCGCTTTATTCTTCATGTTTTCAAACCTTCAGGGCCCCGTCCGCCGCGCGGGCGCAGGGGCCGACCGCAACCGGAGCGCTCGGGTTTGGACCGCGCACTCCCGTGGAAAGGCCGCGCCCGCGTGCGGGAGCGGCCTGAACAGCGTGTCGGCGAGGCGCCGGCTCAGAGCGTGCGCTGCACGACCTCGACGCGGTAGCACTCGATGACGTCGCCGGCGCGCATGTCCTGGTAGTTCTCGAAGGACATGCCGCATTCCTGGCCGGAATGCACCGTGTTGACCGCATCCTTGAAGCGGTTGAGCGTCGCCAGCTTGCCTTCGTGAATGACCACGTTGTCGCGGATGAGGCGGACATGCTGGCCGCGCTCGACAATGCCGTCGGTGACGAGGCAGCCGGCGACCTTGCCCACCTTGGAGACCGCGAAGATCTCCTTGATGAGCGCGTTGCCGAGCATGGTCTCGCGGTTGACCGGGGCGAGCAGGCCACCCATCGCCGCCTTCACGTCATCCACGAGGTCGTAGATGATGTTGTAGTAGCGGATTTCGATGCCGGCACGCTCGGCCGCGTCGCGCGCTTCCTTGTTGGCGCGGACATTGAACGCGATGATCGCCGCGCCGGCCGTCTCGGCCAGCGTCACGTCGCTCTCGTTCACGCCGCCGGCGCCGGAGTGGATGATGCGGGCCTGCACCTCGTCGGTGCCGAGCTTTTCCAGCGAGGTGATGATCGCCTCGACCGAACCGGACACGTCGCCCTTGATGATGAGCGGGAATTCCTTGCGGCCCGAGGTCTTGGCCTGGCTCATCATCTGCTCCAGCGAGCCGCGGACGGTGGCGGAACGGGCCGCCGCCTTCTCGCGCTTCTGGCGCTGGCGATAGTCGGTGATCTCGCGGGCGCGGGCTTCGTTCTCGACCACGGCGAGACGGTCGCCCGCCTCCGGCGTGCCGTTGAAGCCGAGCACCTCGACCGGGAAGGACGGGCCGGCATCGCTGACATTGGCGCCCTTGTCGTCGATCAGGGCGCGCACGCGGCCCATCTCGGCGCCGGCGACGACGATGTCGCCGACATGCAGCGTGCCGCGCTGCACCAGCACCGTGGCGACGGGGCCACGGCCGCGGTCGAGCTTGGCCTCGATGACGGTGCCTTCCGCGACGCGGTTCGGGTTCGCCTTGAGATCGAGCACTTCCGCCTGCAGGCTGATCAGCTCCAGCAGCTTGTCGAGATTGGTCTGCGCCTTGGCGGAGACCTCGACTTCCAGCGTGTCGCCGCCGAGGCTTTCCACCTGAACTTCGTATTGCAGCAATTCGCTGCGCACGCGCTCGGGCTTGGCGTCCGGCTTGTCGATCTTGTTGATCGCCACGATGAGCGGCACCTTGGCGGCGCGGGCGTGATTGATCGCCTCGATCGTCTGCGGCATGACGCCGTCATCGGCAGCCACCACCAGCACCACGATGTCCGTCACCTTGGCGCCGCGCGCGCGCATCGCCGTGAAGGCGGCGTGGCCGGGCGTGTCGATGAAGGTGATCTTGCCGCCGAGCGGCGAGGTCACCTGATAGGCGCCGATATGCTGGGTAATGCCGCCGGCCTCGCCGGAGACGACATTGGCCTTGCGGATGGCGTCGAGCAGCGAGGTCTTGCCGTGGTCGACATGGCCCATGATGGTGACGACCGGCGGACGGGTTTCGAGGTTCTCCTCGGTGTCCGCCGTGTCGAACAGGCCTTCTTCCACGTCCGATTCGGCGACGCGGCGCACGCTGTGGCCGAGTTCCTCGGCGATGAGCTGGGCGGTGTCGGCGTCGATCACGTCGGTGATCTTGACCATCTGGCCCTGCTTCATCAGCAGGCGGATCACGTCGACCGCGCGCTCGGCCATGCGGTTGGCCAGCTCCTGGATGGAGATGGTCTCCGGCACGGTCACTTCGCGGGCGATCTTTTCCTTCGCCTCGACATGGCGATGGCCGCTCATGCGCTGGGTGCGGCGGCGGAACGAGGCGACGGAGCGCTGGCGCTCGTCATCGGCCGACTGGGCGTTGACGACGGTGAGGCGGCCACGGCTCTTTTCCGGACCGGCCGGGCGGGTGGGCTTGGCCGGGGCGGCGGGACGCGCGGGGGCGCCGCCGGGGCCGCGACGGGCCGGACGGCGATCGTCCTCCTCGGCATCCATCGGGCCGCGCGGCGTGGCGACACGCGGCGCGCCGGGAGCGGCGGCCGGGGTCTGTGCCGGGCTGGCGGGGGTGGCGGCGCGGGGCGCGGCGGCGGCCGGAGCCGCGGCGGCCGGCTGGTCCTCGCCGAAGCGCTTGCGCGCCTCCTGCTCGGATTTGCGCTTGGCTTCCTCGTCAAAGGCGCGGCGCGCTTCTTCCTCGCGCTTGCGGGCTTCCGCCGCCTCGCGCTCGATCTTCTCGCGCGCCTCGCGCTCGGCGCGGCGGCGGGCTTCCTCTTCGGCGCGCTTGCGCTCCTCCACCTCGCGGATGCGGGCATCCTGCAGGGCGGCGGCGCGGGCGCGGGCCTCTTCCTCCGTCAGCGTGCGCAGCACCACGCCGCCCGGGCGGCTGCCCTGCGGCGCCGGGCGCGGGCCGGAGAGATTGGCGCCCGGAGAGGGCTGGGTGCGCAGCGGCGGCCGGCCGGCCGGCTGGCCGGCGGCCGCACGGGCGGGAGCGCCAGCACCAGGACGAGCGGGAGCGGCCGCGGCCGCGGCCGCGGCCGCGGCCGGGCGTGCGGGGGCGGCTGGCGCGGCGGGGCGCGGCACGGCCGGAGCCGCCGGAGCTGCCGCCGCCGGTGCGGCGGGTGCCGCCGGGGCGCTGGGAGCGGCCGGACGCGCGGGCGCTGCCGGAGTGGCCGGCGCCGGGCGGGCGGCCTGCGCCGCGGGGGGAGCGGATGCCGGCGGCGAAGCGGGCGCGACCGGTGCCGGCGCCTCGGGCTTGTCGCCCGGGCCGAGTACACGGCGCTTTACCTTCTCCACCACGACGGACTTGGACCGCCCATGGCTGAAGCTCTGGCGGACGACGCCCTGCTCGACAGGTCGCTTGAGCGTGAGGGTGGTCTTGCCGCCCTGTCCGACGCCCATCGTCTTCTCGCCCGGGTTCTTCGTATCGGTCATTCGGTATCCGTTCCTGTACCTTCCCGCCTCATGCGGAAAGGCCCCACTATCGTCGGCCAGCCTGCTTATTCCGCGCGCCAGCCTTCGAGCCGTTTCATTCGCGCGAGGAACCCCGCGCTCGTCGGATGCGCGAGCAGCGCAGCATGTACCACATTTGCCCGCCCAAGCGCCAAGTCCAATTGTTGCCCTGGCAAGCTGTCCAGCCGGGCAATTTCCCGTCCGTCAGCCTCGCCGATCCGCCGGGCCAGCGCGTCGAGCTTTGCCGCCCCGTCCGGGGCGGCGTCGCTCGCATGCAGCAGCACGACGACCTTGCCGCTCTGCAGCGCCTCGATGACCTTGGCGTTGCCTGTCACGACCTGCCCCGCCTTCTTGGCCATGCCGAGCGCGGCGAGGGCATCCTTCTCCAGAAGCTGGCCGACAAGATCGGACAGTTCCGGCCCGGCACGTCCCTTTCCCCGGAAGGCGCGGGAAAACGCCTTCCGCTTCAGCGCCTCGGCGAGCACGGTGCGCCGTGCCGTCACCCAGGCGCCGCGCCCGGGCAGCCGGGCGTGGATGTCCGGCACCACCGTGCCGTCGGGCGCCACGACGAAGCGCAGCAGTTCCGCCACGGGGCGCACCGTCCGGCTGGCGATGCACAGCCGGGCCGGGGCGCGGCCCGCATCGGGCAGGCCGGCATCGGTGAGTTCCACCTCCGCCTGATCGGCGTCCGTGAAGCCCGCTTCAGAGCCGGTGTCCGCCGGTGCTGCCCCGTGAGAGGCCGTCTCGTCCGTCACCGTCGTCTTCCCTTCGGTCGCGCCGCCTTCGGCCCGGCCTCTCAGGCCTCGGCCTCGCCGGCCTCGTCCGTCTCGCCCGCCTCGTCATCGGCCGGGCCGGCCAGTTCTTCCGGCGTGATCCAGCCGGCCTTGACGCGGGCCTGCATGATCAACTGCTCGGCGTCCTCGCGCGACAGTTCGAACCCGTCCAGCGCGCCGGCGACACGGACGACCTCGCCGTCCTTGCGCTCGGTCCAGCCGGTGAGATCGTCGGTGGCGCAGCCGGCGAGATCCTCGACCGTCTTGATGTCGTTTTCGCCGAACGCCACCAGCATGGGCGAGGTGACGCCCGGCACGTCGCGCAGCGCGTCCTCGACCCCGAGTTCGCGGCGGCGGGCGTCGAAGGCGGCTTCCACCTGCGCCAGATGGGCGAGGGCGCGGTTCTGCAGTTCCTGCGCCGTGTCCTCGTCGAAGCCTTCGATGCTCGCCAGCTCGTTCAGCGGCACATAGGCGATTTCTTCCACCGAGGCGAAACCTTCGGAGGCGAGAAGCTGGCCCATCATCTCGTCGAGGTCGAGCGCCTCGGCGAACATGGTGGTGCGCTCGGCGAAGTCCTTCTGCCGCCGCTCGCTTTCCTCCGCCTCGGTCATGATGTCGATGTCCCAGCCGGTAAGCTGGGAGGCAAGGCGCACATTCTGGCCGCGGCGGCCGATGGCAAGGCTTAGTTGGGCATCGGGGACCACGACTTCAATACGCTCGCGGTCCTCGTCCAGCACCACCTTGACCACTTCGGCCGGGGCGAGGGCGTTGACGATGAAGGTCGCGACATCCGGCGACCACGGAATGATGTCGATCTTCTCGCCCTGCAGCTCGTTCACCACCGCCTGCACGCGCGAGCCGCGCATGCCGACGCAGGCGCCGACCGGGTCGACCGAGGAATCGCGCGAGGTGACGGCGATCTTGGCGCGCGAGCCGGGATCGCGGGCCACCGACTTGATCTCGACGATGCCGTCATAGATTTCCGGCACTTCCTGCGCGAACAGCTTGGCCATGAACTGGGGATGGGTGCGCGACAGGAAGATCTGCGGCCCGCGCTGCTCGCGGCGCACGTCATAGACATAGGCGCGGATGCGGTCGCCGGGCTTGAACACTTCGCGCGGCAGCAACTCGTCGCGGCGCAGCGAGGCTTCGCCACGGCCGAGATCGACGACGACATTGCCGTATTCGACGCGCTTGACCGCGCCGTTGACGATTTCGCCGATGCGGTCCTTGAACTCGTCATACTGACGGTCGCGCTCGGCCTCGCGCACCTTCTGCACGATGACCTGCTTGGCGGACTGCGCGGCGATGCGGCCGAAATCGAAGGGCGGCAGGGTGTCGGCGATGGAATCGCCGATCTGCGCCGCCGGGTTCAGCCGGCGCGCGCCGATGAGGTCGATCTCGACCGCGGGGTTGTCGACCTGCTCGACCACGAGAAGGTGGCGGGCGAGGCGCAGCTCGCCGGTGCGCGGGTTGATCTCGGCGTGGATGTCGGTCTCCGCGCCGTAGCGCGAGCGGGCCGCCTTGGCGATCGCATCTTCCATCGCGGCGATCACGATGCCCCGGTCGATCGTCTTTTCCCGCGCGACCGCGTCGGCGATCTGCAGGAGTTCAAGCCGGTTGGCGCTGACGACGGCCATCAGTGCGTCTCCTTCGCATAGGATTTGCGTTTGGCGTTGGATTTCTTGCCGGGCTTGGCCGCGCCCTTGGGCTTCAGCATCGGCTTGGATTTCACCGGCATCTTCTTGGCCGGAATGACGCGCGGGGCGACGCCCTCGCCGCCGACGAACAGGTCGTCGTCGCCGTTGTCGTCGTCATCCCCGTCGAGCGGCACCTCGCCGATATCGGCGGTGTCGATGTCGTCTTCCTCGATGCCGGCGCCCTCGCGCAGCGCCTTGTCGCGGCGCAGCGCCTCGCGGATCAGCGCGTCGGTCATGACGAGGCGGGCATCGCCGATGTCGGCGATGGGCAGGGCGACGGTGGCAGGCGCATCGGCCGGGGCGTCCGGCAGGCGCACCAGCGCATTCGTGCCCTCGGCGCCGGCCAGTATGCCGCGGAAGCGCTTGCGCCCCTCATGCGGCACGGCCATCTCGATCTTCACGTCATGCCCGGCCCAGCGGCGGAAATCCGACAGGCGCACCAGCGGCCGGTCGATGCCGGGCGAGGACATTTCGAGATTATAGGCGCCGCTGATCGGGTCCTCGACATCGAGCACCGGCGAGATGGCGCGGCTCGCCGCCTCGCACTCGTCGATGCCGAAGGAGCCGTCGGCGCGCTCGGCCATGATCTGCAGGGTGGGCGGGCTGCCGCCGGAAATGCGCACGCGCACCAGGCGGAAGCCGAGCCCTTCCAGCACCGGGCCGACAATGCCGGCCACACGGGCGGCGGGGCCGGCCTCAATGACGAGGCGCGGCTCGTCGAGACGGCTCTCGGCCACGTTGTTCGCGTCAGTCGCGTGGGTTTCGGTGTCGCTCATCGTCCTCGCCGGATCGCCTGACGATCCGCAATGCAAAAAGAGCGGGCTCCGCCGGCGGAACCCACTCTCAACCGACCAGATGATCGTTTGTGAGATCGTTGAATGCGCTGCTTATACAGCCAAAAGGCGGTCTCGCGCAAGTCGGGCACCCGGCGAAGCGCCGCCGCGCCGGCTTGCCGCCGGCCGGCGCGCGTCGCATAAGCGCGCCATGCCTGCCGCTCAACCCCGCGAAACCCTGCTGCACGAACGCGCGCCCGCCAAGGTGAACCTCACCTTGCGGGTGCTCGGCCGGCGCGCGGACGGCTATCACGACCTCGCCAGCGTCGTCGCCTTCGCCGGCGCGGGCGACCGGCTGTCGCTGCTCCCCGGGCCGGAACTGACGCTCGCCCTTGAAGGGCCGGGGGCGCCGCTGCTGGCGGGGGAGGCGGACAATCTGGTGCTGAAGGCGGCGCGGGCGCTGGCGGCGCATGTCCCGGGGCTGGTGCTCGGGCGCTTCACCCTCGCCAAGCGCCTGCCGGTGGCGGCGGGGCTCGGCGGCGGCTCGGCCGATGCGGCGGCGGCGCTGCGGCTGCTGGCGCGGGCCAATGGGCTGGCCATGGACGATGAACGGTTGTTCGAGGCGGCGCTGGAGGCGGGCTCGGACGTGCCGGCCTGTCTTTTTGGCCATTCCTGCCTGATGGCCGGGCGTGGCGAGGCGATCTCCCCGCTCGTTTTGCCGCGCTTCGGCGCCGTGCTGGTCAATCCGCGCGTGGCGGTGGCGACGGCCGATGTGTTCCGCGCATTGGCGCTGGTCCCGGGCACGTCTTTCGGTCCGAGCGGACCGGCCTTGCCATCGGCGCCGTCCCGGGCGGCGCTGCTGGCGTGGCTCGCCGCCGAGCCGAACGATCTCGAACCGCCCGCCCGCGCGCTGGCGCCGGTGCTTGGCGAGGTCGAGGCGGCGCTGGCGGCCACACCGGGCGCGCGGCTGGTGCGTATGTCCGGCTCCGGCGCGACGATGTTCGCGCTCTATGACGATTGCCGCGCCGCCGCCGCGGCTGCCCGGCAGGTGGCGGGGGCGTATTCGGGCTGGTGGGTGAAATCCACCGTGCTGGGTTAGGAGAGGCGCTGGTGCACACCGCCCTGTTCTTCGCCCTCGCGGCCTTGCTGGAGATTGCCGGCTGCTTCGCCTTCTGGGCGGTGATTCGCAACGGGGCGAGCGCACTGTGGCTGCTGCCGGGCGGGCTCAGCCTCCTCGCCTTCGGCCTCGCCCTGACGCAGATCGAGGCCGCCGCGGCCGGGCGCGCCTTCGCCGCCTATGGCGGGGTCTATGTCGCGGCGTCGCTGCTGTGGCTGTGGGCGGTGGAAGGCTTCCGCCCCGACCGCTGGGACCTGATGGGCGGAGCGGTGTGCCTCGCCGGCGCCGCGCTGATCATCTTCGCGCCACGCGGCTGAACGCGATTCACGCGCTAACGAACGCGGGCGACGCAGAAATCCACCACGTCGAGCAGCGCGTCGCGCGCCGGGCTGGGGGGGAACACATCGAGCGCCTGCTTGGCCGCCGCGCCATAGAAGCGGGCGCGCTCCACCGTCTCGGCGATGGCGCCGTGCCGCACCAGCAGCGACATCGCCTGATCGAGATCGCCCGGGCCGATCTCGCCCCGCTCCAGACAGCGGCGCCAGAAATCGCGCTCGCCCTCGTCGGCGCCGCGTAGCGCCAGCACGATGGGCAGCGTGATCTTGCCCTCGCGGAAATCGTCGCCGACATTCTTGCCGAGATCGGCCTGCGAGCCGCCATAGTCGAGCGCGTCGTCGACGAGCTGGAAGGCGATGCCGAGATTCATGCCATAGGCGCGGCAGGCGGCCTGTTCTTCCGGCGTGCGCCCGGCCAGCACTGGCCCGACCTCGCAGGCGGCGGCGAACAGTTCCGCCGTCTTGCCGCGAATCACTCCGAGATAGGCCTCCTCGTCGGTGCCGATATTCTTGGCGGCGGCGAGCTGGGCGACCTCGCCCTCGGCGATGACAACGGCGGCGGTGGAGAGAATGTCGAGCGCCCGCATATTGCCGACCTCGATCATCATGCGGAAGGCCTGGCCGAGCAGGAAGTCGCCCACCAGCACGCTCGCCTCATTGCCCCACAGCATGCGGGCGGCGAGCTTGCCACGGCGCATCTCGCTGTCGTCGACCACGTCGTCATGCAGCAGCGTCGCCGTGTGCATGAACTCGACGGAGGCGGCGAGCTTCACCGTGCCCTCGCCCTCATAGCCGGAGAGCGCCCCTGTCGCGAGGGTCAGCATGGGGCGCAGGCGCTTGCCGCCGGACGAGATCAGGTGCTGCGCCACCTCCGGTATCATCGCCACCTCGGAACCGGTGCGCGACAGGATCAGGGCGTTCACACGGTCCATATCGGCCCGCACAAGCGCGACGATGCCCTCCAGCGAGGCTTCGGTCGCGCTCACGGCGGGATTGAAGGAGTAGGCAACGGACAAAGGAGGCTCCCTCAGCAAGGCGACGGCGACCCGACGGGTTCTCATAGCTTACCGCGCCGGACGGCGAAAGTTTTCATGGTTCACGGTGCGCGCGCCGGCCGTGCCGCGGCCGGGCGGGGGCCGCCAACCCCGGGGCGGGCGAAACCGGCTGTTGCGGAGATGACGCCGATTTGCCAGAAATCGCCATCCGTCTTTTGCCCGAGGTTTCGGACTTGGCCGTGTTTTCGAAAGTCCGGAAGGAGCTTGGACGCTGGCGCGCCAAGCTGCGCAGCGCTCCATGGATGTTTCTCGGCGGGTTGAAGCGCCGCGAATACGACGCCCGCCGCGCCGAGAGCGTCACGATTACGCCCGGCCGGCAGGCGGCCGCCGACGAAATCGCGATTCTGGTGATCTTTCCGCGCGACGGCATACCCGGCTCCACCCTTGCCACACTCGACCATTTCGCCCGCAACGGCTTTGCCTGCGTCGTCGTGTCCAATGCCCCGCTGCGCGAGGAAGACCGCGCGCGGCTCGCCCTGCATACGCATCTGGTGATCGAACGGCCCAATATCGGCTATGATTTCGGCGGCTTCCGCGAGGGCATCCTCACCCTGGACGAGCGCGGCGTGCGTCCGCGCCGGCTGGTGGTGATGAATGACAGCCTGTGGTTTCCGCTGCGGACCGACTGCGACGCGCTGGCGCGCTGCCGGGCGGCGCCGGAGGACGTGTTCGGCTTCCTGCTCAATGGCGTACCGCGCTTTGGCGTCAGCCGGGACTATGTGCAGTCCTATTTCCTCTCCTTCTCGCCGCGTCTGCTGGCCAGCAAGGATTTCCTCGCCTTCTGGCGCGACATGCCGCTGATCGACAACAAGCATCTGGTGGTGCGGCGGCTGGAGCGCGGCCTGTCGCGCCATTTCGCCCGCCGGGGCTACACGCTGGGCGCGCTGGTGCACTGGCGCGCGGTGATCGACCGGCTGATGGCGCTGGAGGACGCCGACAAGCTCGGGCGCATCTTCGCCTATCAGTGCCGGCTGAACCCGAAGGACAAGGCGATGCTGCAGCCGCTGCTCGACAAGGGCTGGTCGCCACTGCGCATCCGCGACGCGCTGGCTGGCCGCATCCGCGCCAAGCGGCTCTTTGCCTCCTTCCCGATGATGCACCCGGAATTCGTGCTCGATCTCGGCTTCCCCGTGCTCAAGCGCAAATTGACCATCCAGTACCGCGAACTGGTCCGTCTCGGCCTCGATGAGGATTTCGACCCCGCCGTGCGCGCGGAAATGCGGCTGTGAGCGACATGGCGACCCGCCGCCTTGCCAGCGGCGCGGCTTGCTGCCTCATATAGGCGATGCGCGAAATCCTGCGGACCAATGACGTCGTCCTCCTTTCCGCCATCGCCGCCCTGCTGGAGAGCGCGGGGATCGGTCATCTCGTGCTCGACCAGCATATGAGCGTGATGGAGGGCTCGATCGGCCTGCTGCCGCGCCGGCTGCTGGTGGAGGAGGAGCGCGCGGACGCGGCGCGGGCGCTGCTGGAAGGCGCCGGCTTTGGCGCCGCGCTCGTCGCGCCATGAGCGTCGGGACCGAGGCTGCGCCGGTGGCGGCGTCGGGCGACGCTGCGGCCGAGGACGCCCTGACCGACGACGCCTTTCTCGGCGGGCGGCTGCACCTGCTGCAACCCTGTCGCGGCCACCGTGCCGGGCATGACGCGATGCTGCTGGCGGCCAGCGCGCCGGAGGCGACGCAGGTGGTCGATCTCGGCGCCGGGGTCGGCGCGGCCGGCCTTGCCTATGGCGTGCGGGTGCCGGCGGCGCAGGTGACGCTGGTCGAGATCGTGCCGGAACTCGCCGCGCTTGCCCTCCGCAACGCCGCCCGCCAGTCGCCCGACCTTTCGGAGAGGGTGCGGGTGGTTGAGGCCGATGTCGCCGCGCTCGGGCGCCCATCGTGGCCGGCGGAGCCGCCCGCCCGCGCCGCCGACCTCGTGCTGATGAACCCGCCCTTCAACGATCCCGCCCGCCATCGCCTCTCGCCGCATGCCGGCCGCGCCCTCGCCCATGCCGTCGCCGATGCCGATGTCACGATCTGGCTGCGCGCGGCGGAGCGGCTGCTGCTGCCGGGCGGCCGTCTGGCGCTGATCCACCGGCCGGAAGCTGTCGAAGCGCTGCTGGCGGGGCTGAAAGGTCGTTTCGGTGCTGTGACGATCCGCCCGGTGCACCCCGCCCCCGGGGCGCCGGCGCACCGGCTGCTGATCGGGGCGGTGAAGGGCCGGCGCACGCCGCCCGCCTTCCTGCCCGGCCTCGTGCTCGCCGAAGCGGATGGCCGGCCGAGCGCGGCGGCGGAACAGGTGCTGCGCGAGGGTCGTGCGATCAGCCCTGACTAACGCAGCGTCACAAGCCTGCGTGCGGTCATTGAGCAAATCCCGCGCGCACCCTATCTGTGGTCCATGGCCACATCATCGCTGATTTCCGATCTCCGCCGCCGTCTCGATCCCTTCCTGCCCGCCAGGCTGCGCGGCGGAACCCCCGTGGTGCCGGTGGTGCGGCTCACCGGGGCGATCGGCATGGCCAGCCCTTTCCGCCCCGGCATCACCTTCGCCAATACGGCGAAAGCCCTCGACCGCGCCTTCGCGGTGAAGGGGGCGAAGGCGGTGGCGCTGCTGATCAATTCGCCCGGCGGCGCGCCGACCCAGTCGCATCTCGTCTATAAGCGCATTCGCGCGCTGGCGGCGGAGAAGCAACTGCCGGTGATCGCCTTCGTCGAGGATGTCGCGGCGTCGGGCGGCTATATGCTGGCCTGCGCGGCGGACGAGATCGTCGCCGATGATTTCTCCATTCTCGGCTCCATCGGCGTGGTCAGCGCCGGCTTCGGCTTTCCCGCCGCGCTGGAGAAGCTCGGCATCGAGCGCCGGGTCTACACCGCCGGCACCCGCAAGGTGATGCTCGATCCGTTCCAGCCGGAGAAGGCGGAGGATGTCGAGCGGCTGAAAGCCCTGCAGCAGGAAATCCATGCCGCCTTCGTGGCGCTGGTGAAGGCGCGGCGCGGCGATGTGCTGTCTAGCGACGACGACACGCTGTTCTCCGGCGAATTCTGGGCGGCGCCGCAGGCGCAGGAGCTGGGCCTGGTCGACGCCATCGGCGATCTCAGAAGCTTTTTGCGCGCCCGCTATGGCGAGAGCGTCCGCACCCCGCTGATCGAGGTGAAGCCCGGCCTGTTCGGCCGTCGCTCGCCCGGGCTGGGTATCGCGGCAGCGCTGGGCGAGGGGCCGGCAGCCGAGATTGGCGCCGGCGCGGCGCAGGCCCTCATTTCCGCCGCAGAGGAGCGGGCATTATGGGCCCGTTTCGGGCTCTGACGCCGACGCCCTTTCGGAAAACCGCCCATGCCGCCGCTCGTCATTCTCGCCCTCGGTGCCCTCGGCACCGCCGCTCTGGTCAAGGTGCTCGGCCGCGAGGCGCGCCGGGTGAATGCCGAGCTCGACGCCCAGCGCCGGGCGGAGAAGGCCGGCACGCTCGACCCGCGCGCGACGCTTCGCCGCGACCCCGCCACCGGCGAATACCGGCCCGGCGATTCCTGACCCGGCCGGGCCGCCCGCAGGGTCCATCATTACCGCGAATTCACTTTGATCGCCGGGACTTGAGCCTTACCCCTTGAGGTGCCGAGGAGGGCCGGGCGCGATGCTGCAGAAGGCGGAAACAGGCTGGACGGGAGAGAGGACGACGCGCCGCCGGCGCCGTCGCCGCTGGCCGTGGCTGCTCGCCGCCCTGCTGCTCGCCGGCGCTGGCTATGCCGCCTATACCCGCATCGAGACCCCGGAGGCGGCGCCCGCCTTCCAGACGGCGGTGGTCGCGCTCGGCGATATCGAAACCAGCGTCAACGCCATCGCCAAGATGCAGCCCAAGACCTATGTCGATGTGGGCACGCAGGTTTCCGGCCAGTTGCGCACGATCCATCCCGATGTCGGCGACCTCGTGAAGAAGGGCGATCTTCTGGCCGAGATCGACCCCACGGTCTACCAGACCCGCGTCGCCGCCGACCGCGCCAGCCTCGACAATCTGCGCGCGCAACTGGCGCAGGCGCAGGCGCAGCTCACCCTCGACCGGCTGCGCGATGAGCGCGCCCAGCAATTGCTCAAGAACCAGTCCGGCAGCAAGGACGCGGCCGACGCCGCCGCAGCGACCGCGCGGATCAGCGAAGCCAAGATCGACGCGCTGAAGGCGCAGATCGCCCAGATGCAGGCGACGCTCGACGGCGACCTCGCCAATCTCGGCTACACCAAGATCTACGCGCCGATGGACGGCACCGTCGTTTCCATCACCGCCCGCGAGGGCGGCACGCTGAACGCCAACCAGTCCGCGCCCATCGTGCTGCGCATCGCCGACCTGCAGACCATGACGGTGACGGCGCAGGTGGCGGAGGGCGACATTCCCCGCATCAGCGTCGGCACGCCGGCCTCGTTCTCCACGCTCGGCCTGCCGGACCGGCGCTGGCGCGGCACGGTGCGGCAGATCGAGCCGACGCCGACCATCGTCAACGACGTGGTGCTGTACAATGTGCTGATCGACGTGCCGAATGACGATCTGATGCTGATGACCGACATGACGGCGCAGGTGTTCTTCCGCCTCGGCGAAGCGAAGGGCGTGAAGCTGGTGCCGACCCCGGCGGTCCGCACCGCCCGCGACGGCAGCCAGAGCGTGCGCGTGCTCACCCCTGAGGGGCCGCAGGAACGCGCGGTGAAGACCGGCCTGTCCAACCGCAGCCAGACCGAGATCACCGAGGGACTGGAGCCGGGCGAAACGGTGATAACCGGCACCAACGCGCCGCCGGCGGCCGCGCGGCCCGGCGGCGGGCGGCCCCCCATGCCGCCGCGCCTGGGCTGAGCCGATGAGCACCAGCGCCATCCGCAGCGCGCCCGGCGCCGTACCCGCGCGGCCGGCGCCACTGGCGCCGCCGATCATCGAGCTGGTGGAGGTGAGCCGCATCTACCCCAATGGCGAGAGCGTGGTGCGGGCGCTCGACAAGGTGTCGCTGGCGATCGAGCCCGGCGAGTTCGTCGCCATCATGGGGCAGTCCGGTTCCGGCAAATCGACGCTGATGAACATTGTCGGCTGCCTCGACCGGCCCTCCTCTGGCCTCTACCGGGTCAATGGCGTCGATGTGGAGGATCTCGGCCCGGACGAGCTGGCGGAGCTGCGCTGCTCCACCTTCGGCTTCGTGTTCCAGCGCTACAATCTGCTGCCCAGCCTGACGGCGGCGGAGAATGTCGCCATTCCCGCCATCTATGCCGGGACGGGGCGCGAGGCGCGCGAGGAGCGGGCGCATGCGCTGCTCGCCCGGCTCGGCCTTGGCGCGCGCAGCGAGCACCGGCCGAGCCAGCTTTCCGGCGGCCAGCAGCAGCGCGTCTCCATCGCCCGCGCGCTGATGAACGCCGCGCCGGTGATCCTCGCCGACGAGCCGACCGGCGCGCTTGATTCGCGCTCCGGCGAGGAGGTGCTGGCGCTGCTCGGCGAACTCAACGCCGAGGGTCACACGGTGATCCTCATCACCCACGATTCCGATGTCGCCGCCCATGCCCGGCGCGTGGTGCGGTTTCAGGACGGGCGCATCGTCTCCGACGAGCGGCGGGAGGAAGAGCCTTCCCGCACCCCGCTACCTGGCACAGGTCCGGCGCGGCGCGGCGGGCTGGCCCGCTTCGTGCCGGACCTCGCGGAAGCGGTGCGCATGGCGATTGCCTCGATGACGGCGAACCTGTTCCGCACCGCGCTGACCCTGCTCGGCATCGTCATCGGCGTCGCCTCGGTCATCACCATGCTGGCGGTGGGCGATGGCGGCAAGCAGAGCGTGCTGGACCGCATCTCGCAGATCGGCACCAATCTGCTCATCGTCCGCCCCGGCGCGCCGGGCATCCGCACCGCCGGCGACAACGCCACGCTGCTGCCGGAGGATGCCGAGGCGCTGAAAGCCATTCCCGGCATCGACGCCATCGCCCCGGACCGTTCCGGCCGCTACACGCTGCGCTATGGCTCGCTCGACTATTTCACCACCGTCACCGGTACCACGCCGGACTATCTCGCCGCCCGTGACTGGACGCTCAGCCGGGGGGTGATGTTCACGCCTGCCGATGTGCGCGCCTATGCGCCCGTGGTGGTGCTGGGGGAGACGGTGGCGCGCAACCTGTTCGGCGCCGACGATCCGCTCGGGCGCTATATACTGGTGAAGAACGTGCCCTATGAGGTGATCGGCGTGCTCGCCCCGCGCGGCGCCAATGCCTTTGGCCAGGACCAGGACGACGTGGCGCTGGTGCCGCTCTCCACCGGCTTCGTGCGGGTGTTCGGCCGGCAATTCCTCAATTCGATCACGCTGAAAGTTGGTGCGGCGGAGGAGATTCCCCACATCGAGGCGGCGATCACCCGCATCCTCGCCGACCGCCACCAGGCCGAGGATTTCCAGGTGCGCAACACCGCGCAGTTCCTGGAAACGGCGATGGAGACGCAGAACACGCTGACCCTCGTGCTCGGCTGCGTCGCCGCCATCTCGCTGCTGGTGGCCGGCATCGGGGTGATGAACATCATGCTGGTCAGCGTGACCGAGCGCACCCGCGAGATCGGTATCCGCATGGCCACCGGGGCGCGCATGAGCAACATCATGCTGCAGTTCAACACCGAGGCGCTGGTGGTGTGCTCGGTCGGCGGGGCGGTGGGTGTCGGGCTCGGCCTCGCCGCCGCGCTCGGGGTGGAGTGGATGGGCGCCACCATCGTGCTTTCGCTGATGCCGCCGCTGCTCGCCTTCGGCTGCGCTTTCCTCACCGGCCTCGTTTTCGGCTATCTCCCCGCGCGCAAGGCTGCCGGGCTCGATCCGGTGGTGGCGCTGGCCTATGAGTGAAGGCCCCCGGCCGTCATCCCGGACGGCCGAAGGCCGCGCCGGAATCGCGCGCCTTGCATGTGGACGATCCCGGCTCTTCGGCTTCGCCTCCGGCCGGGATGACAGATGCGGGGCGCGTCCATAACCCTTGCCCCTCGCCGCCCGAACGTTTAGGCGAAACGCCATGTCGGGGCGCTGGAGGTTTGCCGCATGAACGTTCTTCTGCTCGGCTCGGGGGGCCGCGAGCATGCCCTTGCCTGGAAGCTGGCGCAGAGCCCGCTCATGGGCGCCTTCTTCGCGCTGCCCGGCAATCCCGGCATCGCCCAGTTCGCCACCTGTTTTGACAGCGTGCCGCTGGAGGACCACGACGCCATCGTCACCCTGTGCCTTGCCGAAAAGATCGACCTCGTGCTCGTCGGCCCCGAGGCGCCGCTGGTGGACGGCATCGCCGACCGGTTGACAGCCGAGGGCATCGCCGTGTTCGGCCCGCGCCGGGTGGCGGCGCAGCTCGAAGGTTCCAAGCTGTTCACCAAGGAATTGTGCAAGGCGCACGCCATCCCCACCGCCGCCTTCGGCCGCTTTACCGAGGTGGAGGGCGCCCGCGCCTTCGTCCAGCACCATGGCGCGCCGATCGTGCTCAAGGCCGACGGGCTGATGGCCGGCAAGGGCGTGATCGTGGCGATGACGCTGGAAGAGGCGCTCGCCGGCATTGACGAGGTGTTCGCCATGGGCGGCATCGGCACGGAAATTCTGATCGAGGAATTTCTGGAGGGCGAAGAGGTCTCGTTCTTCTGCCTGGTCGATGGCGAGACCGTGCTGCCCTTCGGTTCGGCGCAGGACCACAAGCGCGCCTTTGACGGCGATGAGGGCCCCAATACCGGCGGCATGGGCGCCTATTCGCCCGCGCCGGTCTTCACCGCCGAAATGGAGCGGCGCACGCTGCACGAGATCGTCAAGCCCACCGCGCGGGCGCTGGCGGATGCGGCGAGCCCCTATCGCGGTGTGCTGTTTGCCGGGCTGATGATCACCCGCGAGGGGCCGAAGCTGATCGAATATAATGTCCGCTTCGGCGACCCGGAATGCCAGGTGTTGATGATGCGGATGGAGGGCGACCTGCTGCCGCTGCTCGCCGCCGTGGCGACCGGGCGGCTGGAGGACCAGCCGGTGGCGCTGAAGCCCGACGCGGCGATTTCCGTCGTCATGGCGACGAAGGGCTATCCCGGCGCCTATGGCAAGGGCTCGCGCATTGGCGGGCTGGAGGCGGCCGAGACCATTCCCGGCGTCAAGGTGTTCCATGCCGGCACGCGCCGGGCGGGCGAGGATATCGTCGCCAATGGCGGGCGGGTGCTGAATGTCACCGCCGTCGGCGCCAATGTCGCGGAAGCGCGCGAGCGGGCCTATGACGCCGTCGCCCGCATCGACTGGCCGGAAGGCTTCTGCCGCCACGACATCGCCTGGCGGGCGCTGGCCGGCTGAGCGCGGCCTGCGCGTTCTTTTGCGCCCGGCGCTCTGGCAGCGCGGGGCGCCGATGCCCATTTTCACAAAAAATGCCGCGCCCGCGTGGCATAGTGGGCGCGCCGTGCGGGGGAGCCGCCTCCCCGGCACCGGCAGATGGACGACACCGATGGACGATTCCACGCAGGGCCGGCGTCGGCGGGCGCCGGCGGGCGAGCCCGCCCCGGAGGCTCTGGCGCCGCCCCCCAGCCCCCGGGCCGGAGCGGCGCCGCAAAAGGGACACGCGGTGCTCTCCTCGGCCGGGACGCCCGCTTCCGACGCGCCCGGCCCCGGCGGGCCGACGCTCGGCGTCGCGCTCGGTTCGGGCGGGGCGCGCGGGCTCTCGCATATTCTCGTTCTCGAAGCGCTGGACGATCTCGGCCTGCGCCCTGCCGCCATGGCGGGCGCCTCCATCGGCGCGCTATTCGCCAGCGTCTATGCCGCCGGCATGCCGGCGCGCGACATCCGCCATCTCGTCACCCTCACGCTGAAGAATCGCGGCGAGGTGATGCGGCGGCTTCTGGCGGCGCGGGTGGGGCGGATCACCGATCTGTTCGGCGCCGGGCTGGGCAATCCCGTGCTGATCGACGCCGAGCGCTTCATCGCTGGCTTCCTGCCCCGGCTGGTGCCGGAGACCTTCGAGGAACTCTCCATACCACTGCGGGTGGTGGCGACGGATTACTGGGAGCGCTGCGAGCGCACCTTCACGCAGGGGCCGATCCGCCCGGCGCTGGCGGCCTCGCTCGCCATTCCCGGCCTCCTCCGCCCGGTGCAGCATGATGGCCACACGCTGGTGGATGGGGGGGCGGTGAACCCGCTGCCCTTCGACCTTTTGCGCACCCGCGCCGATGTGGTGATCGCGGTCGACATTACCGGCGGCCACGGCGCCGAGACGCGCGGCGTGCCCGCCCCGTTCGAGGCGATGTTCGCCACGCTGCAGATCATGGCCTCGTCGATTGTCGGCGAGAAGTTGAAATCCGGCGCGCCGGACATCCTCATCCGCCCGGATGTGCATGATTTCCGCGTGCTCGACTTCTTCCGCGCCGCCGCCATCCTCAAGGCCGCCGAGCCGGTGAAGGACGAGGTGAAGCGCCGGCTGGAGGCGGTGCTGGGCTAGATCTTACTCTCGCCGCCCGGCGAAGAAGTCGCGCAGCAGGGCGGCGCCGTCGCGCTCGCGCAGGCCGCCATAGACCTCCGGCCGATGATGGCAGGTCGGCTGGGCGAAGAAGCGCACGCCGCTTTCCACCGCCCCGCCCTTGGGATCGGCGGCGCCGTAATAGACCCGCCGCAGCCGGGCGAAGGAAATCGCCGCCGCGCACATGGTGCAGGGCTCCAGCGTGACGTAGAGATCGCAGTCGCCGAGCCGGTCATTGCCGAGCCGGGCGCCGGCGGCGCGCAGCACCAGGATTTCCGCATGGGCGGTGGGGTCGCACAGTTCGCGCGTGCGGTTGCCGTCGGCGGCCAGCACCTCGCCGGCGCGCACCAGCACCGCCCCGACCGGCACCTCGCCCCGGGCGGCGGCGCGCGCCGCCTCATCGAGGGCAAGCTGCATGAAATCGCGGCGTCCTGTGCCGCCGTCTGCGGCGTCGCGACGCGCGCTGGTCACGGTCCTCATCGTCTAAAGCTCGCTTCGTCTCGCAGGACATGCTAGCACCCGCCGCCCGGAGACCGGATCATCCCCATGCCGAAAAACACGCCGCCCCGCAAGGAACACAACCGCGTCCCCCGTCCCGCCCGTGCGGCGGCGCCGGAGGAGGCCGGCGCGCGCGAGGCCGAGCGCATCGCCAAGGTGGTGGCCCGCGCCGGGCTGGGTTCGCGCCGCGAGATCGAGGAATGGATCCTCGCCGGGCGCGTGGCGGTGAATGGCGAGGTGCTGGAAAGCCCCGCCCGCACGGTGACGCCCGAGGACCAAATTACCGTCGATGGCGCGCCGCTGCCGGCGAGGGAGCGCACAAGGCTGTTCCTCTACCACAAGCCCAAGGGCGTGGTGACGACCAATTTCGACCCGGAAGGGCGCCCGACCCTGTTCGAGATCCTTCCCTCCGGCCTGCCGCGCCTCGTTTCCGTCGGCCGGCTCGACCTCAACACCGAGGGGCTGATCCTGCTCACCAATGATGGCGGGCTCTCGCGGGTGCTGGAACTGCCGGAAACCGGCTGGCTGCGCCGCTACCGCGTGCGCGCCAAGGGCGATATCACCCAGGACAAGCTCGACGCGCTCATCGCCGGCGTCACCGTCGACGGGGTGCAGTATGGCCCGATCGAGGCGGTCCTCGACCGCGTGCAGGGCGCCAATGTGTGGCTCACCCTCGCGCTGCGCGAAGGCAAGAATCGCGAGGTGCGCAATGTGCTCGGCTCGCTCGGCCTGGACGTGAACCGGCTGATCCGGCTCTCCTACGGCCCGTTCCAGCTCGGCGAGCTGCCGCAGGGCGAGGTGGAAGAGGTGCGCACCCGCGTGCTGGCCGACCAGCTCGGCGACGCGCTGGCCAAGCAGGCCGGGGCGGATTTCGAGGGACCGCTGTTCAACCACGCCGAGGACGACGCGCCCAAGCGTCCGGCGAAGCCCGGCAAGGCGCGCTACGCCAAGCCGGAAGGCGCGGAGGACCGCCATCGCCGCCTGCCCATCGACACCGAGCCGGGCGAGGGCAAGAGCGTGACGGCCGGTGTCGTCGCCGACCGCAAGGGCCGCAAGGTGCTGGTGCAGCGCGTCCGCTCCACCGAACCCGTGCCCGAGCCCGCCCCGGCCCGCGCCCGCCGCGATGAGGAGCGCGCCAAGGTGCGCACCGGCACGCGCCCCGGCGCCGCTGCCGGCGAGCGCGGCGGCGAGCGCACCTTCCGCAAGCGCCCCGAGCGTGGCGGGGAGGCGGAAGGCGCCCCCGAGCGCGAGGAGCGTCCCTTCCGCGAGCGTCCCGCCCGCGCCGGCGCCAAGAGCCGCGACCGCAAGGTCGGCGGCCCGCGTCCCGCCCGTCCGCGTGTCGAGCGCGAGGGCGAGGCGGGCGAGCGCCCGGAGCGCCCGTTCCGCAGCCGCGACGAGGGCGGCGACCGCGCCCCCCGTGGCGAGCGTCCCGCGCGCCCCTTCCGCGAGCGCGGCGAGCGCCCGCAGCGCAGCGAGGGTTCGCAGCGGGGCGAGCGTCCCTTCCGCGGCGCTGGCAGCGACCGGCCCTATAGCGGCCGGGTGAAGTCCGAGCAGACGCGGAGCTTCCGCCCGCGCCCCGAAGGTGATGAGCGCCCCGCCCGCCGCGAGCGTCCTGAGGGCGAGCGCCCGTTCCGCGAGCGCGCCCCGCGTGCGGAGGGCGAGCGCCCGGCCCGTTCGTTCCGGCCGCGTCCGGAAGGGCAGGAGCGCCCCGCCCGCCGCGAGCGGCCCGAGGGGGACCGTCCGTTCCGCGAGCGCGCGCCGCGCCCGGAAGGCGCGCGCCCGTTCCGCAGCCGCGACGACCGGCCCGCGCGCGACGACCGTCCGCCCCGTGAGGACCGCGCGCCGCGTGGCGATCGTCCGGCCCGATCCTTCGGCGACCGGCCGGCGGGCGGCGCGGGCAAGAGCTACGGCGCCAAGAATTTCGCCGACCGGCCGGAAGGGCGTTCGGGTGGCGGCAAGCCCTTCGCGGGCAAGCCGTCCGGCAAGCCCGGCGGCCGTCCGGCGGGGGGCAAATCCTTCGGCGGCAAACCTTCGGGTGGCCGCCCCACCGGCGGCAAGCCGTCCGGCGGCCGTCCCACGGGGGGCAAACCTTCGGGTGGCAAACCCTCCGGCGGCGGTCGCCCGCCCCGGTCGCCCCGTAGCTGACGGGCGCGCGGATGCGCATCGTCGGCGGGCGCTTCAAGGGGCGTGCGCTGCGCGGCCCCACTTCCAACGCCACGCGGCCGACCTCCGACCGGCTGCGCGAGGCGCTGTTCAACGTGCTCGCCCATGCCTATGGCGATGCCGCCGACGGCGCCCGCGTGCTCGACCTGTTCGCCGGCACCGGCGCGCTGGGGCTGGAAGCGCTCTCGCGCGGTGCGGCCTTCGCCGTCTTCGTCGACGAGGCGCCGGAACCGCGCGGCCTGATCCGCGCCAATGTCGAGACGCTGGGCGTTGGCGGCATCACCCGCATCTTCCGCCGCGACGCGACCAAGCTGGGCGAGGCGCTGGTCAGCGATGCGTTCGACCTTGTGTTCTGCGATCCTCCCTATGGGCGCGGGCTGGCGGAAAAGGCGCTGGCGAGCGCCCTTTCCGGAAAATGGCTGGCGCCGGGCGCGCTCGTCGTGGTGGAGGAATCGGTCGAGGCCGCCTTCAGCGCCCCGGAAGGCTTCGAGGAGGTCGAGCGTCGGCGCTACGACACGTCCGAGATCGTGTTCCTGCGCGCGCCGGGCTGACCGGCGCGCGTCGCCTTCACCCCACCTCCTGCACCGCGGCGAGAATCCGCTCGATGTCCTCGGGGCGCGAGAGGCGGTGATCGCCATCCTTGATCAGGCTCAGCACCACATCGTCCTCGGCGAGGCAGGTGACGAGGCGCAGCGCGTGCTGCCACGGCACATCAGGGTCGGCCACGCCCTGCAGGATGCGCACGGGGCAGCCGACCGCGAAGGGGGCGCCGAGCACCAGATTCTGCCGCCCGTCCTCGATCAGCGCGCGGGTGATGACCTGGCCGGGGCCATATTGCGAGGGCCGCACCCAGCGCCCGTCATGCAGCAGCGCGGCGCGGACATCCTCCGGCATCGCCTTCCACATCAGCTCTTCGGTGAAATCCGGCGCCGGGGCGATCAGCACCAGCGCGGCGAGGCGGGCGCTCTCGCCCCGCGCCGCCAGCGCCCGGGCGAGCAGCAGCGCGATCCAGCCGCCCATGGAGGAGCCGACGACGATCTGCGGCCCCTCGGTGAGGCGGTCGAACACGGCGAAGGCGTCCTCGGCCCAGCGCGAGATGGTGCCGTCCTCGAAAGCGCCGCCCGATTCGCCATGGCCGGAATAGTCGAAGCGCACCACGCGCCGGCCCTGCGCCGCGCCCCATTCGGCCAACGCCTCCGCCTTGGTGCCCCGCATGTCGGAGAGGAAGCCGCCGCACCAGACGATGCCGGGATGTTCCGCCGTCGAGCGGCCCGGCGTGACGCGCACCGCGATGGCGCGCGAATCCGCGCCGACGCTGAGGAAGGACGGCGCATCGACCCCGGCGGGGGCGTGCGGGGCGTGGGACGGGACGGGCTCGCTCATACTCATTCCTCCGGTCGGGACGCGGGGCGTGGCGGCGAGGCTCGCGGGCCGCGAAACCTTGCGATTCGCGCCGCGCACGCCATCTTGGCTTACAGCCACACCGCCTGCGGGAACAGCGCGGGGGCAGGGATCGCGTCAAGGCCGTGCGTCGGCATGTGTTATTACAGGCGATCCGTGCTTTCACGCCGTTGACTTCTGTCGGGTTTGTCACGATCTTCTGCGACCGTTTTACGCGCGCGGAAATCAGCCGGCCGGCGACCCTTCGGAGCGCGGTGAAAACGCAATTTTCTGAAATGGCAGAGGAGAAGACGCCATTCGCCGCCCCATGAGACCCGTCGCGCCGGAAAAGGACGGTCCGCGCGTCAACGAAGATATCCGCATCCGCGAAGTTCAGCTCATCGACCAGGACGGGCAGAATCGCGGCGTCGTGCTGACGCGCGACGCGATCGCGATGGCGCAGGACGCCGGCCTCGATCTCGTCGAGATCGCGCCGAACTCCGCCCCGCCCGTCTGCAAGATTCTCGACTATGGCCGGTTCAAATATCAGAACCAGAAGAAGGCCAATGAGGCGCGCAAGAAGCAGCACGTCGTCGAGATCAAGGAAATCAAGCTGCGGCCCGGCATCGACACCCATGACTATGAGGTGAAGATGAAGTCCATCCACCGCTTCTTCGAGGAAGGCGACAAGGTGAAGATCACCCTGCGCTTCCGCGGGCGCGAGATGGCGCACCAGGAGCTCGGCTACAAGCTGCTCAACAAGGTCAAGGAAGAGCTGGCGACCATCGCCAAGGTCGAGGCCGAGCCCTCGCTCGAAGGCCGCCAGATGATCATGGTGCTGGCCCCGCGCTGAGCGCGGCGGCCGCGCCTTGTCCGACCTCATCCCGGAACGGCCGAAAGGCCGGGTCCGGGATCGGCGCGTCCGGGGGGGCGTCTTCCTCGACGCCGCCTAATCCGGCAACGCGCCGTTCTCGCCCAGCACCGCGCCGGCGAGATAGAGCGAGCCGGCGATCAGCACACGCGGCGCCGCCCCCACCGGAAAAGCGGCGAGCCCTTCCAGCGCGGCGGCGACGCTCGGCGCGGTGGAGGCGTCGAGCCCCTGCGCCCGCGCCGTCTGCGCCAGAGCCTCCGGCGCCGCGCCCTTGTGCTCGCCCGGCACCGGCACCGCGATCAGTTCGCGGGCAAGGCCGGCGAAGGGCGCCAGAAACGCCTCCGCATCCTTGTTGCCCAGCATGCCGACGATCAGCACCAGCGGTCGCGACACCCGGTCTTCGAGATCGGCCAGCGCGGCGGCGAGCGCCTGTCCGCCAGCGGCGTTGTGGCCGCCGTCGAGCCAGAGGTCGACGCCTTCCGGCGCGCGGGCGGTGAGCGGGCCGGGGCCCAGCCGCTGCAGCCGTGCCGGCCATTGCGCGCTGCGCATGCCGTCCTCGAAGGCGGAGGGCGGCAGGCCGAGATTGGCGACGCGCAGCGCCTCCACCGCGAGGCCGGCATTGACGATCTGGTGCGGGCCGACCAGGCGCGGGCGCGGCAGGTCGAGCAGGCCCGCCTCGTCGGCGACGACCAGCCGGCCGCCTTCCTCATGTGCCTGGTAGTGCTCGCCCATCACCGAGAGCGGCACGCCGAGGCGCGCCGCCTGCCGCTCGATGGTCCGCAGCGCCTCGCGCGGCTGGTGGCCGAGCACGGCGGGCACGCCGCGCTTGAGAATGCCGGCCTTCTCGCCGGCGATCTCCGCCACGGTCTCGCCGAGGAAATCGACATGGTCGATCGAGACCGGGGTGATGACGCTGACCAGCGGCCGCTCGATCACATTGGTGGCGTCGAGCCGGCCACCGAGGCCGACTTCCAGCAGCAATATGTCGGCGGGGGTTTCCGAGAACAGCAACAGCGCCGCCGCCGTGGTGATCTCGAAGAAGGTGATGGGCTCGCCGCCATTGGCCACTTCCGCCCGCGCCAGCGCCGCGGTGAGGCGGGCATCGTCCACCAGCGTGCCGGCGAGGCGGATGCGCTCGTTGAAGCGCACCAGATGCGGCGAGGTATAGACATGCACGCGCTGGCCGGCGGCTTCCAGTATCGCCCGCATGAAGGCGACGGTGGAGCCCTTGCCATTGGTGCCGGCGACATGAATGACCGGCGGCAGCCGGCGCTCGGGATGGCCGAGCCGCTCCAGCAGCCGCCACATCCGGTCGAGCGACAGGTCGATCAGCTTCGGGTGCAGCGCCAGCAGGCGGTCGAAAATGGCGTCGACCGGCGCCCGCGCGCCCTCCTGAGGCGCGGGACCGGCGGCAGGAAGCGCGCTCATCGGGGCCTCAGGCGCTGGCGGGCGCGGGGTTGGCGGGGGCGGGAGCCGGCAGGGCCGGGGCCTCGGCCGACTTGTCCTCGGCGGGCGGGGGCGCCGGCGCCTTGGCGGGTTCCGCCGCGGCGGCGGGCGCGCGCATCAGCAGGCGGCAGAGCCGCGCCAGCGTCGCGCGCATGGCGTGACGGTGCACCACGAGGTCGATCATGCCGTGGTCGCGCAGATATTCGGCGCGCTGGAACCCCTCGGGCAGCTTCTCGCGGATGGTCTGCTCGATGACGCGCGGGCCGGCGAAGCCGATCAGCGCGCCCGGCTCGGCGATCTGGATGTCGCCCAGCATGGCGTAGGAGGCGGTGACGCCGCCCGTGGTCGGGTTGGTCAGCACCACGATATAGGGCAGCTTCGCCTCGCGCAGTTCCTGGATGGCGCAGGTGGTGCGCGGCATCTGCATCAGCGAGAGGATGCCTTCCTGCATGCGCGCGCCGCCGGAGGAGGCGAACATGATGAAGGGTGTGCCGCGCGAGGCGGCGGTTTCCAGCCCGGTGACGATGGCCTCGCCCGCCGCCATGCCGAGCGAACCGCCCATGAAGCCGAAATCCTGCACCGCCACGGTGACCGGCAGGCCTTCCAGCTTGCCATAGCCGACCTTCACCGCGTCCTGCGCGCCGGTCTTGGTGCGGGCGTCCTTCAAGCGATCGACATAGCGCTTCTCGTCGCGGAACTTCAGCGGGTCGACCGCCACCGCCGGCAGGGCGATGTCGTACCATTTGCCGCCGTCGAACACCGAGCGCAGCCGCGCCGTCGGGTCCATGCGCATGTGATAGCCGGAGCCGGGGACGACATGGAGATTGGCCTCCAGGTCCTTGTGGAACACCATCTGCCCGGTCTCCGGGCACTTCACCCAGAGATTTTCCGGCACTTCCCGACGGTTCAGGAAGGAGCTCAGCTTGGGGACGACGTTCGAGATCCAGTTCAACGGTCGGGCTCCGGACGGGTGACGCGGCGGCCGCGACGGGGTGTCCCCGCCGCCGGCCGCCCTTCATCTAATGCCGCACAACGGCGATGAAAAGGCGCAGGCGCGATTCGGCCGCGGGCCGGGCGGTGCGGCGCCCGCCTGCCCCGCTGTTCCGCCGCTATTCCGCCGCCTGGCGGCGCACCCCGCGCACGGCTTCGGCCAGCCGGCCGACAAGGTCGGTGACGGCGGTAAGGGTGGCGGGCGTGGCGCGGTTCTCAGCATCGAGCGTGGCGCGCAGCGCGTCGATCAGCGCCGAGCCGACCACCACGCCATCGGCATTGGCGGCGATGGCGGCGGCGCTTTCCGGGGTCTTCACGCCGAAGCCGACCGCGACGGGCAGCGCGGTGTGGCGCTTGATCCGCGCCACCGCCCGGCCGACCGCGTCCGGGTCGGCCTGCGCCGCGCCGGTGATGCCGGTGATCGAGACGTAGTAGACGAAGCCCGCCGTGTTCGCGAGCACGGCCGGCAGCCGCTTGTCGTCGGTGGTCGGGGTGGCGAGGCGGATGAAGTCGAGCCCCGCCGCCAGCGCCGGCAGGCAGAGTTCGCCATCTTCCTCCGGCGGCAGGTCGACCATCACGAGGCCGTCCACGCCCGCTGCCTTGGCGTCGGCGAGGAAGCGCTCGACGCCATAGACATAGACCGGGTTGTAATAGCCCATCAGCACCACGGGCGTGGTGTCGTCGCCTTCGCGGAAGCTCTTCACCATGGCGAGCGTCTTGGCCAGCGTCTGCCCGGCCGCCAGCGCGCGCAGGCCCGCGGCCTGGATCGCCGGGCCGTCGGCCATCGGGTCGGTGAAGGGCACGCCGAGTTCGATGATGTCGGCACCCGCCGCCGGCAGCGCCTTCAGCAGCGCCAGCGAGGTGTCGTGGTCGGGATCGCCGGCGGTGACGAAGGTGACGAGCGCGGCCCGCCCCTCGGCGGCGCAGGCGCGGAAGCGGGTTTCGATGCGGGTGCTCATAGGCTCGTTCCCAGAATGTCCGCCACCTGCGGGATGTCCTTGTCGCCCCGGCCGGAGAGGTTGACCACCATCAGGTGATCTTCCGGGAAGGTGGGGGCGAGCTGCGCGACCTTGGCCAGCGCATGCGCCGGCTCCAGCGCCGGGATGATGCCTTCCAGCTTCGCCACCAGTTGGAACGCCTCCAGCGCCTCGTCATCGGTGGCGGAGATATAGGTGGCGCGGCCGGTGTCGTGCAGCCAGGAATGCTCCGGCCCGATGCCGGGATAGTCGAGCCCGGCGGAGATGGAATGCGCCTCGGCGATCTGGCCGTCGCCGTCCATCAGCAGATAGGTGCGGTTGCCGTGCAGCACCCCCGGGCGCCCGCCGGTGAGCGAGGCGGCGTGCTGGCCGGAAGGGATGCCGTGGCCGGCGGCCTCGACGCCGAAGATCTTCACGCTCGGGTCGTCGAGGAAAGGATGGAACAGGCCCATGGCATTGGAGCCACCGCCGATGCAGGCGATCAGGCTGTCCGGCAGGCGGCCTTCCATGGCGAGCATCTGCTCGCGGGTCTCGGTGCCGATGATGCTCTGGAAGTCGCGCACCATGGCGGGGTAGGGGTGCGGGCCCGCCACCGTGCCGATGCAGTAGAAGGTATCGGAAACGTTGGTCACCCAGTCGCGCAGCGCCTCGTTCATCGCGTCCTTCAGCGTCTTCGAGCCGGACTGGACGGGAACGACGCTGGCGCCGAGCATCTTCATGCGGAACACGTTGGGCGCCTGCCGGGCGACATCGACCGCGCCCATATAAACCACGCATTCGAGGCCGTAGCGGGCGCAGAGCGTGGCGGTGGCCACGCCATGCTGGCCCGCGCCCGTCTCGGCGATGATTCGCTTCTTGCCCATGCGGCGGGCGAGCAGGATCTGGCCGAGAACGTTGTTCACCTTGTGCGAGCCGGTGTGGTTCAGCTCTTCGCGCTTGAAATAGATCTTGGCACCCATCCCCGCCGGGGCGCTGGCGCGCAGATGCTCGGTCAGCCGCTCGGCGTAATAGAGCGGGCTGGGGCGGCCGACATAATGCTTCAGCCCGGCATCCATCTCCGCCTTGTAGGCGGGATCGGCCTTGGCCTCATTATAGGCCGTCTCCAGATCGAGGATGAGCGGCATGAGCGTTTCGGCAACGAAACGGCCGCCGAAGAGGCCGAAATGCCCGTTGTCGTCGGGGCCGGTGCGGAAGGAATTGGGAGCGTTCACGACGGGCTCGTCTCTCTGGCAGGTGAAGGCGGCGTCGGCGCGGAGCCGGGGAAGGTGTCGGCGGTCGGAGCGGAAGACCCTTGCGCCTCGGCCGCCCGCGCGGCGCGCAGGAAAGCCTCGATGCGGGACGGGTCCTTGATGCCGGGTCCACGTTCGACACCGGAGGATACGTCGAGACCCGGCGGATGGATGAGCCGCACCGCGCCGGCGACGTTTTCCGGGTCGAGCCCGCCTGACAGCATGAAGGGCCGGGCGGGGTCAAGGCCGGCGATGAGGTTCCAGTCGAAGGCGACGCCATTGCCGCCGGGAAGTCGCGCGCCCCTGGGCGGCTTGGCGTCGAGCAGCAGCCGGTCGGCCACGCCCTCATAGGCGGGCAGGACGGCGAGGTCCTCAGCCGAGGCAATGCCGAGCGCCTTCATGACCGGCAGGCCGAAGCGCGCGCGGATGGCGCCGACACGCTCCGGAGTCTCGCGGCCGTGCAGTTGCAGCATGTCCGGGTTCAGCGCGTCGACGATGGCGGCGAGCGTGGCGTCGTCGGCATCGACGGTGAGCGCGACGATCTGCGCCCGCCCGCGCGCCTGGGCGCCCAGAGCGGCGGCGGTGGCGAGATCGACATGGCGCGGCGAGGGGGCGAAGAACACCATGCCCACCATGTCCGCACCCGCGCCGAGCGACGCTTCCAGTGTCTCGCCGGTGCTCAGCCCGCAGATTTTGATCTCAAGCGCCAAAGCCGTCTCCTCGGAAGAGAGCCACCTAGCACGGAACCGCCCCGTGAATCGAGGGCGTCGCCGACGCCGGCGCGGAAGCGGGCCGACAGGGGGTGCCCGCATGCCATGGGCGCGCGGGGTGACATCGTCGATCCCCGGACCGGGTCGCTGATCGACGGTGTTCTGTGCGGCCCCGCGATCTCGCGGGCATTTCCGGCTCCAGTGGTCGGACGGGTTGAAAATGCCCCTTCCGTCACGACATTGCTCATGCTACACAGCTTTGACTGTGAAATTTAGTAATTCACGAGATTAAATTGGAGATAGCGGCCGGAGCGGTCGTTCTTCTCCCGACTGTGGAGACTGCCCATGCGCCTCTCGCGCCGCCTGATCCTGTCCGCCACCCTCGCCGCCGCGCTGGCGC
This sequence comes from Ancylobacter sp. IITR112, assembly GCF_041415945.1. Lineage (NCBI taxonomy): Bacteria > Pseudomonadati > Pseudomonadota > Alphaproteobacteria > Hyphomicrobiales > Xanthobacteraceae > Ancylobacter > Ancylobacter sp. IITR112. The sequence continues at coordinate 3,956,484 of NZ_JBGCUS010000001.1, forward strand.
CGGTCGCCTTCGGCCTGCCGCAGGCCCGCGCCGACGAGCCGAACCAGATTCTCAACGCCTCCTACGACATCGCCCGCGAGCTGTTCGACGCCGAGAACAAGCAGTTCGAGCCGGCCTACAAGGCGAAGACCGGCAAGGAGATCAAGGTCAACCAGAGCCATGCCGGCACGTCGAAGCAGGCGCGCTCCATCGTCGAGGGCCTTGAGGCCGACGTGGTGACCTTCAACCAGGTCACCGACATCACCTTCCTCGTCGACAAGGGCTTCATCGCCAAGGACTGGCAGACCCGCCTGCCCAACGCCTCCTCGCCCTGGTACTCCTTCCCGGCCTTCCTCGTGCGCGAGGGCAACCCGAAGAACGTGAAAAACTGGGACGACCTCGTCCGCGACGACGTGAAGCTGGTGTTCCCCAACCCGAAGACCTCGGGCAATGCGCGCTACACCTATCTCGCCGCCTATGCCTTCGCGCTGGAGAAGTTCAACGGCGACGTGGCCAAGGCCGACGCCTTCGCCAAGAAGCTGCTTTCCAATGTCGTCGTGTTCGACACTGGCGGGCGCGGCGCCACCACCTCCTTCGTCGAGCGCGAGCAGGGCGATGTGCTCATCACCTTCGAGGCCGAGGTGATCGGCGTGAAGGATGCCTATAAGGACAAGAACTTCCAGGTCGTGGTGCCGGAGGTGAGCCTGCTGGCCGAATTCCCGGTCGCGGTGGTGGACAAGGTGGTCGACAAGCGCGGCTCGCGCCAGATCGCCACCGACTACCTCACCTATCTCTACTCGCCGGAAGGCCAGAAGATCGCGGCCGAGTTCAACAACCGCGTGGTCGATCCGAAGGTGGCGGAAGAGTTCAAGGGCAAGTTCGCCCCCGTCCGCCTCGTCAAGGTCGAGGACGTGTTCGGCGGCTGGGCCAATGCGCAGAAGACCCATTTCGCCTCCGGCGGCAAGCTCGACGAGCTGTTTGTCGCGCAGTAGGCGACGTAGCGCCCGTTCGTCATCCCGGCCAAGCGCAGCGCAGAGCCGGGATCGCGCAAAGGAAAAGCGTTGACGTCATCCCGGATATTGCCTGCGGCACTTCCGGGATGACGTGCCAGACGGGCAGAACGCCCAACCGCGCTGGACTTCTGAGTTGAATTGCGGCAATGGCCGGGCGTGTCCCGGCCAACTCCGTTCTGGAGTTCTTCCGCTCCCCGTTCGCGAACGGGGCCCCAGACGCAAGGAGCCGCCCGTTGAACCGCGTCATACCGGGCCTTCCGCTCTCGCTCGGCATCACCGTGCTCTATCTCAGCCTGATCGTGCTGCTGCCACTCGGCGCGCTGGTCTGGCAGGCGCTGGATGTCGGCTGGGACCGCTACCTCGCCATTATGAGCGGAGCGCGCACCATGGCCGCCTTCCGCCTCACCCTGTCCACCGCCGCGCTGGCGACGGTGTTCAACTGCGTCTACGGGCTGGCGCTGGCCTGGGTGCTGGTGCGCTATCAATTTCCCGGCAAGCGCTTTCTCGACGCGCTGGTGGATGTGCCCTTCGCCTTGCCCACCGCTGTCGCCGGCCTCGCTCTGTCGGCGCTGTTCGCCAAGAATGGCTGGTTCGGCGGGCCGCTGGCCGGGCTCGGCATCGAGGTGGCCTATACCCCGCTCGGCATCGCCATCGCCATGGCCTTCACCTCGATTCCCTTCGTGGTGCGCACGGTGCAGCCGGTTCTGGAAGACCTCGCCGCCGATGTGGAGGAAGCCGCCGCGACGCTCGGCGCCTCGGATCTGCGCATCTTCGCCCGCATCATCTTCCCCGCCATATTGCCGGCCTTCCTGACCGGCGCCTCGCTCGGCTTCGCCCGCTCGCTCGGCGAATTCGGCGCCATCATCTTCATTGCCGGCAATCTGCCGCTGAAGACCGAAGTGGTGTCGCTGCTCACCTTCATCCGCATCGAGGAATATGACTACCCCGCCGCCGCCGCCATCGCCGCGACGCTGCTGGGCTTCGCCTTCGTCCTGCTGTTCCTGGTCAATATGCTCCAGCTCTGGCAGCAGCGCCGCATCGGCACGGGGGATTGATCATGGCCCGAGAACCCGCCTCCTCCGCCGACGAACAGGGCCCCCGCCGCATCCGCGTCGGCGACGGGCCGGCGACGCGCCGCCTGCTGATCGGCACCGTGCTGCTCGTCACCGCGCTGGTGCTGGTGGCGCCGCTGCTCGCCATCTTCGCCGAGGCGTTCCGGCACGGCGCGGCGGCCTATGCCGCCTCCTTCCGCGCGCCGGACACGCAATATGCCATCGGCCTCACCCTGTTCACCGCGCTGATCGTGGTGCCGGTCAATGTGGCTTTCGGCATCGCCGCCGCCTGGTGCATCGCCAAGTTCCGCTTTCCCGGCCGCAACCTGCTGGTGGCGCTGGTGGAGCTGCCCTTCTCCATCTCGCCGATCATCGCCGGCGTCGCCTATCTCTTCGTCTATGGCGCGCAGGGGCTGCTCGGACCCTGGCTGGCCGAGCACGACATCAAGATCATGTTCGCGGTGCCGGCGATCATCCTCGCCAGCCTGTTCGTCACCGCGCCCTTCGTCGCCCGCGAGCTGATTCCGCTGATGATCGCTCAAGGTTCGGAGGAAGAGGAAGCGGCGGTGACGCTCGGGGCGGGCGGCTGGCGCATATTGCGCCTCGTCACCTTGCCCAATGTGCGCTTCGCCCTGCTCTATGGCGCGGCGCTGTGCAATGCGCGTGTCATGGGCGAGTTCGGCGCGGTCTCGGTGGTAGCGGGCAATATTCGCGGCCAGACCAACACGCTGCCGCTGCAGATCGAGTTGCTCTATCAGGACAATAACGCGGTCGCCGCCTTCGCGGTGGCGACGCTGCTGACCCTTGTCGCGCTGGTGACGCTGGTGGCGAAGGCGATCATCGAGCGGCTCGACGCCGCCCGCGTGAAGGCGCAGGGCAAGCCGGGGCACTGAGCGCCAGCCCGCAGCCCTTCAGCCCTTCAGCCCTTCAGCGCCTTCCACACCAGCTCGGCGGCGGCGAGATCTTCAATGGCGGTGCCGACCGACTTGAACAGGGTGATCTCCTCGGCGCTGCCACGGCCCTTGGCGGTGCCGGCGGTCAGTTCGAACAGGTCGCCGTGAATGGCGTCGGGCGTCAGTACGCCGCTCGCCAGCGGGATGACGATGTCGCCCGCTTCCTTGCCGGCCCCGGCGCGGGTGTCGACATAGACCCGCGCGCGGCGGATCGCCTCATCATCGGCCTCGCGCATGATCGGGGTGAAGCCGCCGACGAGGTCGACATGCTGGCCGGGGCTGAGATAGCGCCCCTCGACCAGAGGCTGCGGCGACAGCGTGGCCGAGGTGACGATGTCGGCCCCGGCGATAGCGGCGCCCCGGTCGGGCTCGGCCGTGGCAGTGAAGCCCTCGGCACGCAGGCTTTCCGCGAGCGCTTCGGCCTTGGCGAGGGTGCGGTTCCAGATGCTGATGGTGCGGATGGGCCGCACGCTGGCATGGGCGCGGGCGAGATAGGGGGCGAGCGCCCCGGCCCCGATCACCGCCAGCCGGCTGGCGTCTTCGCGGGCGAGATAGCGGGCGGCGAGCGCCGAGGCGGCGGCGGTGCGCCACACGGTGAGGGTGCGCGCATCCATCACCGCCAGCGGCTGGCCGGTGGCGCCGGAATTGAGCAGATACAGCCCGGTGATGCTCTCAAGCCCACGGGCGTTGTTGCCGGGGAACACGGTCACCAGCTTGGTGCCGTACACATCGTCCTCGGTGCCCTCGCTGGTCCAGGCCGGCATCAGCAGCGCGGTGGCGTCGCCATCCGGGCGGGCCATGGTGTGATGATGGCGCACCGGCACGGTGATGCGGCGGCGGAACGCCGCCTCAATGGCGTCGATCAGCGCGGGGAAGGACAAAAGCCCGGCGATCTCGCCCGACGAGATGAAGCGCAGATCGCTCATGACAAATATCCGTTCGAGAACAGCCCTCAGGCCGCGTCGCGGCGGTGGGCGAGCATTGGCCGCGCCGCGCTGTCACGCTGGGCGGCGCGCAGTTCCTCCACCTCGGCATGGGCGGAGCGCGCCTCGCGCGCCGAACGCCGGGCCGCCTTGCGGTAACGGCCCTGGCTCAGCCACGCCGCCACGCCGCCCAGCACCACGCCGATGATCATCGCCGTGAAGACCACGAGGAACAGCGGTACCTCGACCGACCAGCCGCCGGCCCCGGTCAGCGGGTCGACGACCAGCGACACCGGGTGGCGGTTGGCCACGGCCAGCATGACGAGCCCGACCGAGACCGGCAGGACGATGAGGATCAGCAACAGACGGCGCAGCACGATGTCTCCCTCGCGGCAGGCTTATTCCAGATCGACGCCATCATTCAGGCGCTCGCGCATTTCCTTGCCCGTCTTGAAATAGGGCACGGCCTTGCCGTCGACATCCACATGTTCGCCGGTGCGCGGGTTGCGGCCGGTGCGCGCCGGCCGCGCCTTCACCGAGAAGGCGCCGAAACCGCGCAGCTCGACGCGGTCGCCGCGCGCGAGCGCCGCGACGATCTCGTCGAGAATGGCATTCACGATGTTCTCGACATCGCGTTGGTAGAGATGCGGATTCGCCTCGGCGATCCGCTGCACCAGTTCAGACTTGATCATCGACGCCCCGGCCCCTTTTTCGTTCGGCTCGTCGGTACTCCAAAAAATTGATATTTTGGAAGCTCTTGGCCCCGTCTAGCCACCGCGAGGGTGCCAGAGGGCCAGAAGACCGTCAAGGCGGGCCTGTTCAGCGGCCCCGCTCGCCGCATCTGCCACGAGACGGGCGATATCTTCAAGCCCGATCAACGACATGAGTCGCACGGAAATGCCGTGCAGCCAGCCGAATTCGTCGCCGGCGCGGCTTGTGTGCCAGTCCCGTATGGGAAGTTCCTTGTCCACCCCCCTCTCGCGCGCGAGCCAGTCGCGGCCGGTGCGCTCGTCGCCGATCTCGTCGATCAGCCGCAGCGGCAGCGCCTGGTGGCCGGTGAACACGCGCCCGTCGGCGGCGATGGCGAGTTTTTCGTCGTCGAGCAGCCGGCGTTCCGCCACCAGCCCCTTGAACCAGCCATAGCTGTCCTCGACCAGCGCGCGCACCGCTGCCCTCGCCGCCTCGGTGGGCGGATCGAACATGTTGGGCGCGGCTTTCAGCGGGCTCGACTTGATCTCCTCATAGGAGATGCCGACCGTCTTCATCAGTTCGGAGAAATTGGGGAACTGGAAGATCACTCCGATCGAGCCTACCAGCGCGTTGCGCGGCGCGACGATATGGTCGGCACCCAGCGCCGCGATATAGGCGCCCGACGCCGCCATGCCGCCGACCACGGCGACGATCGGCTTTTTCTCCGCCAGCCGCCGCAGCGCGTCATACAGCGCGGCCGAGCCGACCACGGTGCCGCCCGGGCTGTCGATGGAAAGGATCACCGCCTTGGCGCCGGATTTGCCGATGGCGTCGAGCATCTCGATCCGCTCGCGCTCATTGCGGATGATGCCGCCGATGGAGACGCGGGCAACATGGGCGGAGGCGCGCGGCAGCATGGCGCCGTCGCTCCACCAGGCAAAGGCGCCGAGGCCGCCGACCAGCACCACCAGCAGCGCGAACACCCGCCAGAAGGCGAGCTTGCGCCGCAGCCGGCGGCGAGCGAGCACCTCGTCGACATCCAATGCGCTGGCGGCCATGGCGTCCTCCTGATCCGGAGCCAAGGCGTAGCGGCGCGGGAGGGGCGGCGCAAGGGTGGGGAGGGTCGGGGAGGCGGCGCTACCCGCCGTGTTTTTCCAGAAACGCCTCGATGGCCAGCGTGCGGAAATCCTCCAGCGCGGCGCGCAGGCGGGCATGGTCCCAGTCCCACCAGGCGAGCGCCTGCAGCCGGGCGGCGATGGCCGGCGGAAAGCGCTCCTTCACCGGCCGCGCCGGCACCCCGGCGACGATGCTGTAGGGCGCCACGTCCTTGGTCACCACGGCCCCGGCGGCGACCACCGCGCCATCGCCGATGGCGCGTCCCGCCAGCACGATGGCGCCATGGCCGATCCACACATCATGGCCGATGGTGACGCCCTGCGCCCGGCGCCAGGCGAAGAAATCCGGCTCGTCCTGCGCGTCGTCGAAATAGGCGGAGGCGCGATAGGTGAAATGCGACTGGCTCGCCCGCTGCATCGGGTGATTGCCGGGGTTAATGCGGGTCATCGCCGCGATGGAGGTGAACTTGCCGATCCGCGCATAGGCGATGTCGGAATCGTTCACCACATAGGAATAGTCGCCGAGTTCCACTTCCAGAAGCTGGGTGCGCGGGCCCACTTCGGTGTAGCGCCCAAGCGTCGAGCGGGTGATCTTGGCGGTGGGATCGACGGTGGGCGAGGGTCCGAGCTTGTGCGCCATGGGCTGTCTGGGCCTTAGCTGCCGAAGGGAAAGCGGGCGACGAGCCGGAACGGCCCGGCTTCCTGCCGGTAGAGCGCGATCTCGCGGACGATGAGCGGGCCGTCGGCGCCGCTGGCGGCGAAATGCTCCGCCAGCTCCGCTTCGGCCAGGGCGCGCTCCTCATCTTCCAGCGGGCCGGTCAGCGTCATGTGGAAGCGGAAATCGTCGAGCACATAGGGATAGCCCCAGCGGTCGAGATATTCCCGCTGGCGCGGAGTGAGCGGCGCCCGCAGGCGCTTTTCGCGCTCGGCCTCGGACATCGGGGCGCGGAACTCGTCCAGCGCCGCCACGCCCGTTGCCGCGAGCCGGTCGAGCGCGGCGCTGGGGGCGGCGAGGCGCAGGGCGAGGAAGCGGCCAATGCTCGCCAGCGTCACGCCGGGGCAGGCGAAGCCGGCGCGGTTCTGCGCGAAGCGGGTGCAGGCGGCGGCGAGTTCCGCCTCGCTGCGGCCGGGCGCGAGGCGGAACGGCGCCTTCAGCGTGGCGTGGAAACCATAGCGGCGCGGCTCGGCGGTGATCTCGCTCCAGCGCGCGGCGTCAAAACGGCGCAGCGGCAGCGGCGCGACCGGCGTGCCGGCCTCGGCGTCATAGCCGAGCACGGCGGAGCCGAAGCGCCAGAGCGGGCTCTGCGCCGGAGGGGCGAAATAGAGCGCGTAGCGCGGCGTGGCCGGACGCGCCGCCGCAGACGTGGCGGGCGTGGCAGGAGCAGGCGCGGCAGGAGCGGGCGTGGTGGGGGTCGAGGCGGTCATCGGCGCCCCCTAGAACACGCGCCGCCCGGCGACGAACACCTCGTCGATCCGGGGGGTGTCGTCGGCGAGGCGGAAGCGCACCAGATCGGCGCGCAGCCCCTCTTCCAGCCGCCCGCGATCCTCCAGCCGGGCCAGCCGGGCCGGGGCGGCGGTGACGAGGCCGATGGCGGCGGGGAGAGAAAGGCCGGCGGTGCGGGTCAGCGCCAGCGCGCCCTGCAGCAGGCTGGCCGGCACATAATCCGAGGCGAGGGCGTCGAGCAGTCCCTCGCGGGCGAGGTCGCGCATCGACACGCCGCCGGAATGCGAGCCGCCGCGCACCACATTGGGCGAGCCGCCAATGGTGGCGAGGCCGCGCTCATGGGCGGCCCGTGCCGCTTCCAGCGTGGTCGGGAATTCGGAGATGGTGCAGCCGGCCGCCAGCGCCTCGTCGACATGGGCGGGCGTGGTATCGTCATGGCTCGACAGCACGAGGCCGGAGGAGGCGAAAAGGGCCACCATCCGCCGGTAGTTTTCCGCCACCGCGCCGCGTGCGCGCTCGATGCGGTCGGCGACCTCGGCGTCGATGTCGCCGCCGCTCTTGCCGATGCCGGTGAGATAGACCTTGAGATGCTCGACATTGCGCCACTGGCGGGTGCCGGGCGTGTGGTCCATCAGCGAGGCGAGCGCCAGCGTCGGGCGCCCCAGCGCGGCATCGACGAGATCGGGCAGGGTGCGGTCGGTGAGTTCGCAGCGCAGATGGATGCGGTGGTCGACGCGGAACAGGTTGCGCTCGACGCCGGAATCGACCGCGTCCAGCATCACCTCATACAGCGCCCGGCGGTCGGCCTTGGCCTGGTCGAAGCCGCCGGCGCAGATGGCGTCATAGACCGTGGTGACGCCCGAGGCGGCCATCTGCGCGTCATGCGCCAGCGCGGCGGCGCGGGCATCGGGCCAGATCACCTTGGGGCGCGGCACGAAATGGCCTTCCAGCGCGTCCGTGTGCAGGTCGATCAGCCCAGGCGCCAGGAAAGCGCCCTCGCAGTCAATGGCGGCGGAAAGCTGCGAGCGGCCTTCGTCGATCGCGCGGATGCGCCCTTCCCCATGGACCAGCGTGCCGTCGATCACGCGGTCGTCCAGAACAAGGCGGGCATTGGTGAGAATCACGTCCATGGCGGCGCGTCTCGCATGTTGTTGTGACCGTTCGATGAAGTGGCGAGGCAGGCGGCTCGGCTCACAGCCCGCGCGCCTCGCCGTCGCCGCGCGGGTCATGGGCGCCTTCCAGCTCCGCCATGCCGGGATGCCGGATCACCGCGCCGGCATGGCCCATCGCATCGGAAAATGGCGCGCCGATGATCTCGACATCGTGACCGGCGGCGGCGAGCCGGTCTTTGATGCCCTCGTCGATCCCCGCCTCGATGGTCAGCCGTTCGCCCCTCCGCCAGCGCGGGGCGGCGAGCGCGGCGCCGAGAGGGGTGCCGAAGAGCAGGCGGCTGAGCACGATGGCGGACGTCTGCGCCGCGTCCGCGCCGCCGCTGCCAAAGGCGAGGACACGCCCGTCCGGCAGCGACGCGAAGGCGGGACTGAGCGTCACCGGCGGGCGGCGGCCGGGCTGCAGCGGCGTGAGCGCGCGCGGATCGAGCGAAAAGGCGGCGCCGCGATTATGCATGAGCACCCCCGTCGCCGGCAGCACGAGGCCGGCGCCGAAGGCGTCGTGCAGCGAATGAACGGCCGACACCATCACCCCGTTGCGGTCGGCCGCGCCGATCCAGCCGCTGCCCGGCACCCCGGCGGGGGCGGCGTGGCGCGGACCCGGCGTGGCGCGGTGACGGTCGATGCCCGCCGCCTCGCGCGCCAGCGCCTCCGGCGCCAGCAGAGCGGCGGGATCGGCGGTGACGACAATGGAATCGGTGATCGCCGGCGCGGCCAGCCGGGCGGCGAGGGCACCCGCCTCGATCAGCCCGTGCAGATGGGCGGGGCTCTCGCCTTGCGTCACCTCCAGGCGGCCGAACAGGGCGAGGGTGAGCAGCGTCTCCAGCCCGTGCGACGGCGGCGGCGGCGCCCACAGCGTCAGGCCCGGCAGGCTGACGCTGAGCGCCGGCCGGGTGAGGGCGCGATAGGCCCAAAAATCGGCCCGTGCCAGAGGGCTGCCCGCCCGCTCCAGATCCGCCGCCATCTCGCGCGCCACGTCGCCGTGGTAGACATCGTCAAGCCCGGCGGCGGCGAGATGGTCCAGCGTGTCGGCGAGCCGGGCGCAGCGCTGCGCCGTGCCGGTGGCCGGCGCCGTGCCGTCGGGAGCGAGGAAGGCGGCGGCGAAGCCGGGCATCGCGTCGCGCTCGGCCCGCGCCTGTTCGCTCGCCCGCTGCTGGGCGGGGGAGACATTGCGACCGGCCTGCGCCAGTTCGATCGCCGATTCCATCAACCGCCGCGTCGGCATCCGTCCGCCAAAGGCGCGTGCGGCCTCCTGCGCCCGCAGCCAGCCGCCGACCGCGCCGGGCACGGTGAGCACGGCGAGCGGCCCGCGCCGGGGGATCGCCTCATGGTCGGCGGCGCGCATGCGTGCCGCCGACACGCCCGCCCCGGCGGGCCCGGCGGCGTCGATGACGGTGACGCGCCCGGCGGGATCGCGAATCAGCCACAGGCAATCGCCGCCGAGCGAGGCGAGATGCGGCGCGACGACCGTCAGCGCCGCGGCGGCGGCGAGCGCCGCTTCCACCGCATTGCCGCCCTCTTCCAGCACGGCGCGGCCGGCCTCGGCGGCCTGCCCATGGGGGGCGGCGACCATGCCGCCGCCAGCGCGCACGCTCTCATAAAGCCGATCGTGAGCCAGTTCCGCCTCCGCCCGTGTCCGCGCGGCCGCCCGGCCGCTTGACCCGCGCCGCCGGGCATAGCAGGTTGCGCGCCGCCGAAGTAGACGGAATGGGACGCGATGAGCACGGGCCGACGCATTCGCTGGGACAATGTCAGCACGGTGGGGAGCGCCGCGATCCTGCTGGGCGCCGAGCTGATCGGGGCCGGTCTTGCCGCCGGCTGGGCCCTCGCCGCCCTGTTCGAGGCCAGCGTGATGTGGGAGCTCATCTTCGAAGGCGCCTTCGCCCTGCTCGCCATTTACGGCATTTACCGCTTCGTGATGAAGGCGAAGTCGATCGAGCCCTTCGTCGAGGGCTGACGTCCGGCCGGCCTTTTGCCGGCGCACCGTTCCGCCTCATCGGCGTGCATGCCGATATATCGGGCGTATGCGATAAAAAACGCAAAACCCGCTTGCATATGACAGCATAGGGTCCTACATCCCGCCCTGCCCAACATTCGCACGTGCCTGTGGTCGCGTGCCGATCGGCGGAAGTCCGGACAAGAGGCCGGAAAATCGCCAGTCAGATCGGTAGCCGGAGGCGAAACCGGCGCACCTCGCTCTCAGCGGGGAACGTGACTTGAAGCAACGACGTACGGGCTTTTTTAGTCTCTGTCGGCCCTCCAAAGGTCGGGAAACTGAAGAGGCACTACTTCTTGCCGGGCGTGCGGTCGGGTCTCCCGTACCAAGCGAAGGCATCCGACGACGCTGGCGCTCTCCACATGCGCGCAGCTTCGCCTTGATGCCACGGCTCCATTCCGAACGGCCGAACGGCTCCTGCCGCGCGGCCGGCGGACGGATGCGTATTCTCGCCATCAACGCGGCCCATTGGCGCCGCGTGAGGGTGTTCGCATCCACATGTCCGCTTCATCTGGATCGAGGCTTCGGGTCTGTGGGAGAGCGCCATGACCGACCGTATTCGCGAGTTCCTGCGCAACCGACGTGAGGACGGTCCTTGCGTCGTCGTCGATCTCGACGTGGTGCGCACCAATTATGCCGCCTTCGCCCGGGCGCTGCCGGACACCCGCGTCTTCTACGCGGTGAAGGCCAATCCCGACGCGGCCATCCTCTCGGCGCTGGCCGAGATGGGCTCCTGCTTCGACTGCGCCTCGGTCGCCGAGATCCTGATGGCGCTCACCGCCGGCGCCACGCCCGACCGCATCTCCTTCGGCAACACCATCAAGAAGGAGCGCGATGTGGCGCGCGCCTTCGAGCTGGGCGTGCGCCTGTTCGCGGTCGATTCCACCGAGGAAGTCGAGAAGATCGCCCGCGCCGCCGCCGGCTCCAAGGTGTTCTGCCGCATCCTTTGCGACGGCGCCGGCGCCGAATGGCCGCTGTCGCGCAAGTTCGGCTGCGAGCCCGACATGGCCGTCGACGTGCTGGAGCACGCCCACCGGCTCGGGCTGGAGGCGCATGGCGTCTCCTTCCATGTCGGTTCGCAGCAGAAGAATGTCGAAGCCTGGGATTCCGCGCTGGCCTCGGCGAGCGCGATCTTCCGCGAATGCGCCCTGCGCGGCTTCTCGCTGTCGCTGGTCAATCTTGGCGGTGGTTTCCCGGCTAAGTACCTGCAGGACGTGCCGGCCGCCGAGGCCTACGGCGAGGCGATCTTCCGCGCTTTGTCCCGGCACTTCGGCAACGCCATCCCGCAGACCATCATCGAGCCGGGCCGCGGCATGGTCGGCGCGGCGGGCCTGATCGAGGCCGAGGTGGTGCTGATCTCGAAGAAGTCGGACACCGATTCGGTGCGCTGGGTCTATCTCGACATCGGCAAGTTCGGCGGTCTCGCCGAGACCATGGACGAGGCGATCCGCTACCCGATCGTCACCCCGCGCGACGGCGATGCGGTGGAGCCCTGCGTGCTCGCCGGCCCGACCTGCGATTCGGCCGACGTGCTGTACGAGAAGACCCCGGTCCTGCTGCCGGTGTCGCTCGCCATCGGCGACAAGGTGCTGATCGAGGCCACCGGCGCCTACACCACCACCTATTCGGCGGTGGCGTTCAACGGCTTCGATCCGCTGCGATCCTACGTGATCTGAGCGGGTCGCGGCCCGCTCCAAGGACATCCCGGTTCCCGCCTCGGCGCCGGCCGGGATGACGCATCCTCACAATTCCCTGTCCCTCTTTTGCCCGGTCCATCCCGGGTGTTGGAGGCCGCTCATGTCCACCTTCTCGCCCGCCCTCACCGCCCCCGCCATCTCGCTTGAGACGGCCGCCGATGTCGTCCAGCGCGAGGCGCTGCTCGACCTCGCCTTCGGCCGCGCGGCGCGCCTCGCCAAGACCAGCGAGCGCCTGCGCGAAGGCCGCAAGCCGGCCGAGGGCCTCGCTTTCGCCGCGCACGGCCCGGATGGGCGCGTGGTGGCGACGCTGCGCCTGTGGCATGTGACGGCCGGTCCCGGCCGTCCGGCGCTGCTGCTCGGCCCGCTGGCGGTGCATCCCTGGTTCCGTGATCGCGGCCTCGGCGGCGCGCTGATGAACACCGCCATTTGCGAGGCGAGCCGGCTCGGCCATGGCGCGATCCTGCTGGTGGGCGATGCGCCTTATTATGCCCGCTTCGGCTTCGATCCGGCGCTGACGCAGGGCCTGTGGCTGCCCGGCGCCTTCGACCGCAGCCGCTTCCTCGGGCTGGAACTGATCTCCGGCGCGCTTGCCGGCGCGCGCGGCCTGGTCAGCCCTACCGGCACCCCGGTGGAACTGCCGAGCCTCGGCGAACTGGTGGCGCAGGGCGGCACGGGCGAGCTGCGCCGCTCGGCCTGAGCCGGCAGGCGCGGCTGCCCCTTTGCCATTATCCCGGCCGCCGGCGAAGCCGGAGAGCCGGGATAGGCTTCAGAACCGCGAACGGCCTGCGATCCCGGATCGGCCTGCGGCCGTCCGGGATGACATCATTATCAAGGTGCGCGCAGGAGAATTCAGCCGGCGCTGAGCTCGACCGGAATATTGCCGCGCGTCGCCTTGGAATAGGGGCACATCTGGTGCGCGGCTTCCAGCACCTCCCGGGTCTGTTCCGGCGACAGGGCGGGGGCGGTGAGCGACAGCTTGGCGGCGAGGCTAAAGCCGTCATCACCCTTCACCAGCGACACCGCGACAGTGACGGCGGCGCCGGTCACATCCAGCTTCTTCTGGTGGCCGACGGCTTCCACGGCGGAGCCGAAACAGGCGGCATAGCCGGTGGCGAACAGGTGCTCGGGCGTGGTCTTGCCGGAATCGAGCACGCCGTTTTTCGGCATGCCGAGATCGACCGAGACCGAGCCGTCGCTGGTCTGCGAATGGCCGTTGCGGCCGCCGACGGCGGTGGCGGTGCCGGTGAAGAGAACGGTGCCGGACATGCAAATCTCCCTGTGACATGGGTCCGATGGACCCGATAGGACGGGCCGAGGGGGCCGGAGCCGGCCCGCCTGCCTCAAGATGGGGCGTCCCCGGCGGCGGACAACCGCCTGTCGCCGCTTCGCTTGCGCGTGCGCACGGCGCAGGCGTATGTGTTCCTGATTTGTTTCTTTGGGCTTGCCCGCCGCAGCGCTGCGTCGTACCTCTCGTTCGACCTGCCCGACCTGCCGGGCCCGCACATTCGGAGCGCGCCTCCATGCCGATCGCGATCCTGAAGGAGCGCGTCGTCGCCCGCATTGCCGGGGCAGACGCTACGCATTTCCTCGACAATCTGCTCACCGCCCGCACCCCCGCGCCGGGCGCCGCACGCTATGCCGCGCTGCTCGCCCCGCAGGGCAAGATCATCGCCGACATGATCGTGCGGGCGACCGAAGGCGGGTACCGGCTTGATCTTCCCCGCGCGGTGGCGCCCGACCTTCTCAAGCGGCTGCAGCTCTACCGGCTGCGCGCCAAGGTGGAGATCGGCCTGCTCGACGATCTCGCCGTCGGCGTGGCCTGGGGCGGGGCGAGCCCGCTCATTGACACGCTGGCTTATGACGACCCGCGCCTGCCTGCGCTCGGCCGGCGCTTCCTGCTGCCCGCCGCCGAACCGGCGCAGATTTCCATGGTCCCGGAAGCGGAATGGCATGCGCACCGCATCGCCCTCGGCGTGCCCGAGGGCGGTCAGGATTTCCTCTATGGCGACGCCTTCCCGCACGAGGCGGACATGGACCAGCTCGGCGGCATCGACTTCGACAAGGGCTGCTATGTCGGGCAGGAAATCGTCAGCCGCATGCAGCATCGCGGCACGGCGCGCACGCGCATCATTCCGGTGGCCCTGTGCGGTCCGCCGCCAGCCGAGGGCACGCCGATCACCGCCGGCGGCAAGACGCTGGGCCGCCTCGGCTCGGGCATCGACGGCCGCGCGCTGGCGCTGATCCGGCTCGACCGGCTGGAGGAGGCGCGCGCCGCCGGCCAGACCGTTGAAGCCGACGGCGCCGCGCTGGTGCCCGAACGGCCGGGCTGGGCGCACTTCGCCATTCCCGGCACGGAGGAGGGGGCGTGAAGGTCCATACGCATGAAGATGGCGTGACGCGCTGCGCCTGGTGCGGCACCGATCCGCTCTATGTCGCCTATCACGACACCGAATGGGGCGTGCCGGAATATGACGACCGCGCGCTGTTCGAGAAGCTGATCCTCGACGGCTTTCAGGCCGGGCTGGCCTGGATCACCATTCTGCGCAAGCGCGAGGGGTTTCGCGCGGCGTTTGACGGCTTCCAGCCGGAGATCATTGCCGGCTACGGGCCGGAAAAAGTGGAAGCGCTGATGCAGGATGCCGGCATTGTGCGCAACCGTTCCAAGATCGAATCGACCATACGCTCGGCACAGGTCTGGCTCGACATTCAGGAGCGCGGGCCGGGATTCGCCAAGCTGCTCTGGGGCATTAACGGCCCGGTGCTCGACAATCGGCGCGCGCCGGACGCCCCGGCGCTGGTGACCTCTCCCGTCGCCATCACCATGTCGAAGGAACTGAAGAAGCGCGGCTTCAACTTTGTCGGGCCGACCATCGTCTATGCCTTCATGCAGGCGGTGGGCATGGTCGACGATCACGCCGTGACCTGCCACCGGCACGGGCGGGCGAGCCAAGATGCGTCGGCGGCGCGGGCGTGAGGGCGGCGCGATGAGCCTTGCCGACGCGATGACACCCGCAAAGAAGGCGGCGGCGAAACCCGTGCGCGCCTGGCAGCGCATGCTGTCCGGCCGGCGGCTCGATCTCATCAACCCCTCGCCGCTCGATATCGAGATCGAGGACATCGCCCATGGCCTCGCCCGCGTCGCCCGCTGGAACGGCCAGACGGCCGGCGAGCACATCTTCTCGGTGGCGCAGCATTCGGTGCTGGTGGAACTCATCGCCCGCCGTCAGGCAGCGGCGCGGGGCGGGGAAATTGATCGCCGCTGGCGGCTCGCCATGCTGCTGCATGACGCGCCGGAATATGTGGTCGGCGACATGATCAGCCCGTTCAAGGCGGTGATCGGCGGCGACTACAAGGCGGTGGAGGCGCGGCTGCTGGCGGCGGTGAGCCTGCGCTTCGGACTGCCGGTGCAGTGGCCGGCGACGCTGACCGCGCGGGTGAAGGCAGCCGACCGCGCCAGCGCCTTTCTGGAGGCGACGCGGCTCGCCGGCTTCGCCATCCCGGAGGCGCGGCGGCTGTTCGGCACGCCCTGCCCGCTCGACAGCGCGCTGGAACGGGACTACCTCACCCCGTGGAGCGCGGGCGAGGCAAAGGCCCGCTTCCTCGCCCGCTTCGAGGAACTGGTCGCGGAGGCCTCATGATTCATGTCTGCCCGCTCTCGCGGCTGGAGGAGACCGTCGCCCGCACCCGGGCCGAGCATGTGCTCTCGGTGATCAATGTCGCCACGCCGGTGACGCTTCCGGCCACGGTGCGGCCGGAGAACCATCTCTTCGTCGGCTTCAACGACATTCTGGCCCCGCAGGAAGGGCTGATCCACCCTTCGCTCGACCATGTCGAGGCCATTCTCGGCTTCGCCCGCCGCTGGCCGCGTCAGGCGCCGCTGGTGGTGCATTGCTATCTCGGGGTGAGCCGCTCCACCGCCTCGGCCTATATCGCCGCCTGCGCCCTGGCGCCGGAGCGGGACGAGGCGGAAATCGCTCAGGCGCTGCGCGCCGCCTCGCCCATCGCCACACCAAACGCGCTGCTGGTGGAGATCGCCGATGGCGTGCTCGGCCGGCAGGGCCGCATGCGCGCCGCCATCGCCGCCATCGGCCGCGGCCGCGAGGCGATGGAGAACGAGCCGTTCGAAATCAGGCTGGGGTGAGGGGCTGGCTTGAGGAGGCTGGGCGGCCCCAGCCATCGCCCGCGCGGCACATGATGCCCCGCCGCTCGCCGTCATCCCCGGGCTTGGCCCATCTCGCCCTCACCCCCAGGCTTGGCCCCTCCCGCCGTCATCCCCGGGCTTGGCCCGGGGATCCACGATTGGTGCCCGCATAAAGGAGAAGGCGCGGATGCCCGGGCCGGGCCCGGGCATGACGTGTAGTGGCGAAAAGGGCGCGGCGGGCGCCGTGCCCGGGCCGCCGCGGCTCAGCCGACCGGAACGCCCGTGGCCGGCAGCACCACCACCCGAGTGCCGGTCGGCACGCGGCGGTAGAGGTCGATAATGTCCTGATTGATGAAGCGGATGCAGCCGGACGAGACCTGCGTGCCGATGGTCCAGGGCTCGGTGGTGCCGTGCAGGCGATAATAGGTGTCGCGTCCGTCCTTGTAGAGATAGAGCGCGCGGGGGCCGAGCGGGTTGGTCGGGCCGCCCGGCAGGCCGCCGGCATAGGGTCCGTAGCGCTCCGGTTCGCGGGCGATCATCGCCTGGGTCGGCGTCCAGCGCGGCCATTCCGCCTTGCGGGCGACAACGCCTTCGCCGCGGAAATTGAAGCCTTCCTCGCGGCCCACGCCGACGCCGTAGCGCAGCGCCCGTCCATTGGCCATGACAAGATAAGCGAAGCGCTCATTGGGATCGACCACGATGGTGCCCGGCTGGTAGCGGGTCGAATAGGCCACTTCCTGGCGCAGGAAGCGCGGGTCGATCTGCGTCAGATCCACCGCCGGCACCGGGAACGGCTCGTCATTGATCGCCGCGTACATGCGCAGATATTGCGGGTCCATGGCGGGCGGCAGGATACGGCTCGCCACCGGCTCGCGCGTGGTGGCGCAACCGGCGAGGGCGAGAGGCGAGGCGATCAGGAACAGGCGGCGGTCGAGAAGCATGGGGGCGCACGCAGGGAGAAGAGGTGGGGGAACGGCGAATGGGGCAATGATCCTCACCTACAGGCGAAGCATGGCAAAGTTCGTGAACAGGGTGATCACGCCCCCGTCACCCGCCGCAATTGCCGGTAGGTGTGGCGCAGCAGCCTCACATGCTTGTAGTGGGGCACCGCCGCCTGCACCGTAGCGGCCATTCATCGGTTTTGCTGATGCCCATCCTGAAAATTATTCGTTTTCCAGCGGTGCGCCAGCGGCGCTAGCTTCACCATCACGGCGGCCTGCGCCGTGCCGCGCCGAATCGAGGCTCCGATGTCCGCCAGCACCGCTCCCCGCCCCAGCCTTGCCGCCCGCGCCCCGCTGCTGATCGTGCTGTGCGGCTGCCTCATCGCCATGCTCAGCTTCGGGCCGCGCGCCTCCTCGGGCCTCTTCATGCTGCCGATGACGGGCGAGTATGGCTGGGGGCGCGACACGTTCGGCCTCGCCATCGCCATTCAGAACCTGCTCTGGGGCGTCGGCACGCCCTTCGCCGGCGCGGTGGCCGATCGCTTCGGCGTCACCCGGGTGCTGTGCCTCGGTGCCACGCTCTACGCCGCCGGGCTGGCGCTGATGGCCTATTCCGCGACGCCGGGTCTGTTGCATCTCTCCGCCGGCGTGCTGGTGGGCTTCGGCCTGTCGGGCTGTTCGTTCAACATCGTGCTGGCGGCGTTCGGCAAGATGCTCCCCGAGCGCTGGCGCCCGCTCTCCTTCGGCGCCGGCACGGCGGCGGGCTCCTTCGGCCAGTTCCTGTTTCCGCCGCTGGCGGCCGGGCTCAACACCACCATTGGCTGGCACCAGACGCTGCTGGTCTTCGGCCTCGCCATGCTGCTGATCATGCCGCTGGCGCTGGCGCTGTCCAACGCCCCGGCGGCGCCGAAGGCGGGCGAGCGCCAGCAGTCGATCGGCGCCGCGCTGGGCGAAGCGTTCCGCCATCCGAGCTATGTGCTCCTCGTGCTCGGCTTCTTCACCTGCGGCTTCCAGCTCGCTTTCGTCACTACCCACTTGCCGGCTTATCTGATCGACCGCGGCCTCTCCATCACGGTGGGCGGCTGGACGCTGGCGGTGATCGGCCTCGCCAATATGGTCGGCTCGCTCGGCTCGGGCTGGCTGTCGAGCCGCATGCCGCGCCGCTTTCTGCTGGCGGCGATCTATTTCGCCCGCGGCCTCGCCATCATCGCCTTCGTGCTGCTGCCGGCGAGCCCGGTGACGGCGATCGGCTTCGGCGTCGTGCTGGGGCTGCTCTGGCTCTCCACCGTGCCGCCGACCTCCGGGCTGGTGATGCTGATGTTCGGCACGCGCTATCTCGCCATGCTCTACGGCTTCGCCTTCTTCAGCCATCAGGTCGGCGGCTTTCTCGGGGTCTGGCTCGGCGGGCTGCTCTATGAGAGCCTAGGCTCCTATGATTTCGTCTGGTGGCTGGCGGTGGCGCTCAGCTTTGCCTCCGCCGCCATCAACCTGCCGATCATCGAGAAGCCGGTGGCGCGCGGCGCGGTGCCGGCGGCGGGCTGAGCTGTGGCGGGCATTTGCGAGCTGTTAACCGCGATGCTTCACCTTAGGGATCGTGGTACCGATCCCGTTGCGAAGGGGCCACACAGGCGCGTCGCGTGCCCCGGCAGACCGGGCTGATTCGCCGTGCGACCTTGACAAGGTGGGCCCTTCGCAGCGCATCGTGAAAACTCACCGAGCGATGGACATCCTCATGCGCCTGTGTTCCGCCCTGCCGGCCGCCGCCCTTCTCGCCGCCACCGTCGCGCTGCCGCTCTCCGCATCGGCCGAGACGCTGACGGCACAGGAGGCGCAGCGTTTCGTCGTCGGGCAAACCTTCTCCTACACCTGCTATGAGGGCACGGTGGGGGCGGGGCGCATTCTGCCCGATGGCTCGGTCGCCGGCACGATCCAGATTCGCGGCAAGGGCAATACGCGCTATGTGACGCTGCCGGCCGGCACCATCATGGTGCGTGGCGAGTCGGTGTGCGCCAAGCTCAAGGGCATCGCCTTCCAGCCCTGCTTCGAGCTGGAAAAGACCGACAAGGTCAGCTTCCGCGGCAATCTCGCCGGGGCCGACCGGCTGTGGTGCGAATTCAAGCGCGGCGGCAGCGGCCGAACCCGTCTCGCCGAGCGTGCGGTGGCGCCCAAGCCCGCGCGGGCCGCTGCCCCGTCTGTGGCGGAGGACGGCGCCGCGGCGCAGATGACCGCCGAGATCGCCTCCGAGAAGTGACGGCGCCGGCACGCGCCCGACCTTTCCGACATCATGAGTGAACGCGACATGCGGCGGTGGCCGCGCGCTCTGTGGCGCGTCGCTGGTCGGGCGGCAGGGCTGTCAACGCTCATATATTGCAAAATTGCAATTTCTTTCCGGTTTTCACGGCTATCGTCTTGCGTCCGGCGGTGCGTTACCTCCGAGACCCGTCAGGCACCGCCTGCGCTTCTCTTCAACGCTTTCGCGAGACCCGTCATGATCGATTCCCGTTCCGCGCCCTATGGCGCCTTCGTGCTCCGCGTCGCCCTCGGCCTCATGTGGGTGTCGCACGCGCTGCTGAAATATCTCGTCTTCACCCTGCCCGGATTTGCCGGCTTCCTCGGCAGCCTCGGCCTGCCGGAAGCGCTGGCCTGGCCGATCTTCCTCGCCGAACTCATCGGCGGCGCGCTCATCATCGCCGGCATCTATGCCCGCCATGTCGCGCTGCTGCTGATCCCGGTCATGGCCGGCGCCATGAGCGTGCACATTCCCAATGGCTGGCTGTTCTCCGCCGCCGGCGGCGGCTGGGAATATCCCGGCTTCCTGATCGTCGCCTCCTTCGCGCTCTGGCTGATCGGCGACGGCGCCTTCGCGCTGCGCTCCCGCCCGCTGTTCTTCCTCGGCCGTCCCGCCACCGCTTGAGCGCGCCGGTCGCCGCGACAGAAAAGGGCGGGCCCCGCAGGACCCGCCCTCTCTTGTCGTGACGCGCGCGCGCGGCGGCGTCAGCCGCCATTGCCCGGCTTGTCGGTGTCCTGGGTCTTGTCCACCGCCGCCTTCTGCGGCTCGGGGGCCGGGGCGGCCTCGGTCTTCTGGATTGTCGCCTTGCCGGCCTTGACGCGCTCGGCTTCGTCGAGGCCCACCGCGATCTTGCGCTCAATATCCACCAGCTCGTCCGGCTCCGGCTTCAGGTCGCGGGCATGGTTCCACTTGAAGCGGGCTTCGAGCTTGCGGTCGACCTTCCAATAGGCATCGCCGAGATGGTCGTTGATGACCGCCTCGTTCGGCTTCAGCTCCACCGCGCGTTCGAGCTCGCGCACGGCGTCGTCGTAATGGCCGGTGCGGTAATAGGCCCAGCCCAGGCTGTCGATGAAGAAGCCGTCATCCGGGCGCAGTTGCACCGCCTTGCGGATCATGTCGGTGCCGGCTTCCAGGTTGATGCCCTGGTCGATCCAGCTATAGCCGAGATAGTTCAGCACATGCGGCTGGTCGGGGCTGAGCGCCAGCGCCTTCTTCAGGTCGGCCTCGGACTTGTCCCACTGCTTTGTGCGCTCATAGCAGGTGCCGCGGAAATAAAAGAGCACCCAGTCCTTGGCCTGCGGCGTGCCGAGCTGGTCGATGGCGGTGGTGTAGACCTCCGCCGCCTCGGCGAATTTCTCGTTGGCGCGCAGCACGTCGCCCAGCGCCATGATCGAGCGCTGGTCCTTCACATCCGCCGCCACCACCTGCTTCAGTACGGCGAGCGCTTCGTCATGCTTGCCGATGGCGTCGAGGTTGAGCGCGCGCTGCACCTCGGCATTGGTCTTGAAGGGGGACGAATCCGGCACGGCGGCGAACAGGGCGATGGCGTCCTCGTGACGCTTCATCGTCTCGAACAGATCAGCGAGGGTGATCGCCATCAGCGGCTGGGACGGATCGAGCCAGCGGCCGAGCTGCAAATAGACGAGGGCGAGATCCTCGCCACCCTGCCGGCCGAGCGCGGCGCCGAGACCGTACAGCACCTCGGCCGCGCCGGCGACAGGGGTGGTCACCAGCGGCGGCAGCGTCTTGCCGGCCTTCAGCGTCGCCACGGCGCGAGCCACCAGCGGGTCGCCCGGCACCAGCTTGTCGAACGCCTCATAGGTGGCGATGGCTTCCGCCTTGCCGGCATTGCGGGAGGCCCAGCGCGCATAGGCGTCGACCACACGCAGCGTCCGCGGGTCGCGCTTGAGCGCGGCGTCGAGACGCTGGCCGGCCTCTTTCTTGATGCCGGCGGCGTCGAGCATCAGGCCGGCGTGAAAATCCTTGAACCCATCATACCATTCCGGCCCCTGCAGCGCGTCGATCGTCTTCACCCCGGCGCGCGCGTCGCCCGAGCCGAACTGGCTCCAGGCGCTGAGCAGGGTGGCGTTCAGCTCGGCGATGGCGCCCTGGCCGGAGCGGCGCAGATTGCTGCGGGCGGTGACATATTGCTTGGCCTTGATGGCCTTCACGCCGAGCACCAGCCGCGCCAGCGTGTGCTCCGGGTCGATGCGCACCAGCCGCTGCGCGAGTTCCACCGCCTCGTCGATCGAGCCTTCCGCCAGCAGGGTGAGGAAGGCGCGCTCCTGCAGGTCGCGCTGGCGCGGGAACAGGCGGGCCAGCTCGCGATAATAGGCGGCGGCGGCGGCGGTGTCGCGTTCGCTGATGGCAAGGCGGGCGGCGAGATAATTGCCGGCGGGCGACGAGCGGGCGATGAAATCGGCGGGAGGGGCGTCGGCATGCGCGGGCAGGGCGGTACCCAGCGCCGTGAGCGTGGCGAGAATGGCCGCTCCCGGCCGCAGCGACAAACGTCGAGACGTCAAGTTGGAACCTCCTGCGGCAAACGGCGCATCCGGCCCCACCCGAAGGTGGCGCCGGTCTCCGGCCTTGATGGCAGATTGGTCCTTTTTAGCTGCCCCTGCAATAAGGGGAGCCGCATGCGGACCGGGCCCTTGCGGACCCGGCGCCACATTTTCAGATGCGTCGGCCAAGAATAAGGCCGATCACCGCCGCGCCGGCCGCAATTCCGAGCACGGTCTTCACGCTCGCGGGAGGCATGCCGGCGGACGTGGCGGTCGGGGCTGCGGGGGGAACGACGGGCGCCACCGGCGGAACGCCATAGGCACCATAGCCGCCGAGGCCGACGGGCCGCCTGCGGCGGCGCATCAGCGCGACGAGCAGGAAGATCAGGCCGAGCAGCAGCATAGCGCCGCCAATCACCAACGCGGCGGTCAGCGCGTCATAGCGTTCCGCCAGCGCGATGAAGGCGGCGATCATGAAGAACACCGCCGAGGACGCGACCAGCAGCCCGCCAATCGCGCAGAGCAGGGCCGTTCGGGCGGCCCTGCGCACGGTGAGGCGGATTTCCGCCCCGAAGATCGCCAGCAGCAGGCGAAGCATCACTTGCCCCGCGAGAGCAGGCCGAACAGGAAGCCGACGCCCAGCGCGGCGAGGACCGAACCATAGGGATTGCGCTCGATGGTGGCGCCGAGATCGCCGCCCAGCGCCTGCGCGCGGGTGCGCGCTTCCTGCAGCGCGGCATAGCCTTCCTCGGCGAGACCGGAGGCCGCAGCCTCGGCGCGCGCCGCGCCGGAGCGCAGGCGCCCGGTGATGGCATCGGCCGCCGCGCCGCTCTCCGTCCGCGCGATGGTGGCGAGCGTCTCGGTCAGCTTTGCCACGTCGCCGCGCAGCGTGGCGAGATCGGCGGACAGCTTGGCGAAATCGTCCTGCGCATTGGGTTGGGCCATGGAAACTCTCCGGAGTGGGGAACGAAGGGGGGCGTGCCGGTCAACGCGCCGGCCGGCATCATGGTTCCCACACTAGGCGGTAATCAGCGGCGGCGGAACTCGTAGTATCCCGGCTGGCGTCCCTCGCGCAGCGCCTTGGCCTCATAGCGCGTGCCGGGCCAGCCCTCCCAGGCGCGGCGCCAGTCATCGGCGCGCTCGGCGGTCCATTCGAAGCGGGAGTCGGCAAGGAACTGGCGCAGCGTCCAGGCCGCATAATGCTCGATGTCGGTGGCAAAGCGGAAATGCCCGCCGGGGACGAGCAGCCGGGCGAAGCGGTCGATATTATCCGCCTGCACGAAGCGCCGCTTCCAGTGCCGGCGCTTGGGCCAGGGGTCGGGGTAGAGCAGGTCGATGCGCTCCAGCGCGCCGTCGGGCAGGCGGTCAAGCAGCGGGATCACGTCGTCGCCATAGAGCCGCACATTGGCGAGGCCGCGCGCGCTCACCAGCGCCGTCGCCTTGGCAATGCCGTTGAGAAACGCCTCGGCGCCGATATAGCCGATATCGGGATGGCGCGCCGCCTCCGACACCAGATGCTCGCCGCCGCCAAAGCCGATTTCCAGCCGCACCGACCGCACGGGATGCGGGAACAGGGCGTCGAGCGGTCCGGCGCCGACATCCTCCAGCGCGATGGAAAGACGCGGCAGGTCGTCGGCGAGATGGGCGGCCTGTGCCGTGCGCAGCTTCTTGCCCTTGCGCCGGCCGTAAAAGGCATTGGCGCGCACGCTATCGCCGGGCTGGCGGGTCTCGTCGTCGGCGGTCATGCGGGTACTCGAAAAACAGTGACGGGGCGGACATGCCCGTCCGCCCCGCATAATCGCAGTGGGTTCCGCGCGCAATCGCGCGGGAAGAGGATCAGCCGACGGCGGCCTTCAGCGCCTCGACGAGATCGGTCCGCTCCCAGGAGAAGCCGCCATCGGCGTCCGGGGCGCGGCCGAAATGGCCATAGGCGGAGGTGCGAGCATAGATCGGCTTGTTGAGGCCGAGATGTTCGCGAATGCCGCGCGGGCGCAGATTCATCACCTCGCGCAGCGCGGTTTCCAGCTTGGCTTCCTCGACCCGGCCGGTGCCGTAGAGATCGACATAGACCGCCAGCGGATCGGACACGCCGATCGCATAGGCGAGCTGGATGGTGCAGCGGTCGGCGAGATCGGCGGCCACGACGTTCTTGGCGAGGTAGCGCGCGGCATAGGCGGCCGAACGGTCGACCTTGGTCGGATCCTTGCCGGAGAAGGCACCGCCGCCATGCGGGGCCGCGCCGCCATAGGTGTCGACGATGATCTTGCGGCCGGTCAGCCCGCAATCGCCGTCCGGCCCGCCAATGACGAACTTGCCGGTCGGGTTGACGTGCCACACGGTCGCCGGGGTGATCCAGCCCTCCGGCAGCGCCTGGCGGATATAGGGCTCGACGATGCTCTGCACGTCATGCGAGGACAGGTCGGCGTCGAGATGCTGGGTCGAGAGCACGATCTGCGTGACCTCGACCGGCTTGCCACCCTCATAGCGCACCGTCACCTGGCTCTTGGCATCGGGGCCGAGCACGGTGCTCTCACCGGAATGACGGGCCTCGGCGAGCAGCTTGAGGATCCTGTGCGCGTAATAGATCGGCGCCGGCATCAGCTCGGGCGTCTCGCGGCAGGCATAGCCGAACATGATGCCCTGGTCGCCCGCGCCTTCATCCTTGTTGCCGGCGGAATCGACGCCCTGGGCGATGTCGACGGACTGCGCGTGCAGATGCACGTCGATCGCCGCGTTTTCCCAGTGGAAGCCGTCCTGCTCGTAGCCGATATCCTTGATGGCGAGGCGGGCGATGTGGCTGAGGAAATCCCGGGTCAATTGCGCCGGGCCGCGCGTCTCGCCGGCGATGACCACGCGGTTGGTGGTGGCGAGGGTCTCGGCGGCGACGCGCAGATGGCTCGGGTCCCAGCCGAATTCCGGGCCGTGCTTGAAGAAGGCGTCGACGATCTCGTCGGAGATGCGGTCGCACACCTTGTCCGGATGGCCTTCGGAAACGGATTCGCTGGTGAAGAGATAGGCTTGGCGGGACACGCGACGGCTCCTCGATTGTCGGCCGGCGCTAAACCCGCGCCCGGCCGCGCATCTTTTGCAAGCGCGGTCGGGACGGTCAAGGTTTTAACGTCGGAATCGTTCGGAAAACAGAACGGCGCGGCGTCGCCACTCAGGTCGCCGGCGTGGGCTCCGCCAGCGCTTCGACGAGATCGACAATCCGGCGCCGGACCTTGGCATCGGCGATCTTGAGGAAGGCGCGGGTGAGGGCGAGACCTTCCGACGAGGCGAGGAAATCCGAGACATAGGCGGGCGAGGCGTCCTCGGCGAAGCCGCCGGCCTCGCCGCTCATCGAGGGCGCGCCCTCGAAGAAGAACGCCACCGGCACGGAGAGCACCTGCGAGATATTCTGCAGGCGGCTGGCGCCGATACGGTTGGTGCCCTTCTCGTATTTCTGGATCTGCTGGAAGGTGATGCCAAGGCTCTCGCCGAGCTTTTCCTGGCTCATCCCGACCATCATGCGGCGCATTCGGACCCGGCTGCCGACATGCTTGTCGACGGGATTGGGTGATTTCTTGGTCATCGGCTTCCCCGACTGCAAACAAAAAAAATTCCTCCCCCCGCAAAGAGGGAGAGAAGCAGTACCCGAGCCCGCGAACAGTCTAAGCGCAGTGCGTTCCGCCGTCGATCAATCTAGGCGTGTAACGTTCGCAGGCGCAGCATGAGCGCCCCGCAGAAGCAGCCGAAAAGCAGCAACCACGATATCACTCTGCCATGGGTGGCATAAGGGGTAGCCGACAAGGCTTGCGGGAGGCTGTCGTCGATGACTCCCCGCACACCCAGGGGTAGAAGCGCGCGGATCCGTCCCAGCGGATCCACCACGGCGGAAATACCGTTATTGGTCACCCGCACCAGCGGCAGCCCCTGTTCGATCGCCCTGAGGCGCGACTGTTCGAAATGCTGGTAGGGGCCGGGGGTCAGGCCGAACCAGGCGTCATTGGACAGGTTGAGCAGAAAGCCCGGCCGCTCGCCGCCGCCGGACCCTGACGCGGGCATCACCTCATCGGGAAAGATCGCCTCATAGCAGATCAGTGGCACCGAATCGGGCAGGCCGGGAATGGCGAGCAGCCGGCGCTCCTGCGCCGCGGCGAAGCCCCCGCGCACGCGGGTCAGCGCCTCCAGGCCCAGCGCTTCCAGCGTTTCCTGAAACGGCAGATATTCGCCAAACGGAACGAGGTGCACCTTGTCGGCATAGCCGCGAATCGTCCCGTTGGAATCGATCACCCTCACGCTGTTGAACACGTCCGGGCGTTCGCGGCCGGGCACCGCCTGGTAACGCGCCGCGCCAGTGATCAGCGTCGTGCCATGCGGCAGCATCGCGACGATGCGCGCCAGCGCTTCCGGCTCGCGCTCGAGGAAGAAGGGAAAGGCCGATTCCGGCCAGAACAGATGGGTGACGCCGGTGAGTCCGCCCTGGCTTTCGCTGGTGGCGAGGTACAGGTCCATAACCGTGCGGCGGGCGTCGTAGCGGAATTTCTGGTCCTGCGGCAGGTCCGGCTGCATCAGCCGCAGCCGCACGCCGGGCACGGTGCCGATTTCGGTGGTGGCGAGCCGCCACTGGCCGCCGGCCCACAGCGCCGCCAGCAGCGCCACGGCGAGGGCGAGCGGCAATTGGCGGGCGCGGGATGTCCCCTGCGCGGAGAACAGGGCCGCCGGGCTGGCGAGGCAGGCAAGCGTCAGCAGGCAGAGCCCGACCAGCCCGACGACGGACGCGATCTGCGCAAAGCGCAGATCGGTCGCCAGGCCATAGCCGAAATCGTTCCAGGGAAAGCCGGTGAGCAAAGCGCCGCGCGCGATCTCCGCCAGGGTCAGGGCGGCGGCGAAGGCGAGAATGCGCCCCGGCCCCGGCGTCCACAGCAGGCGCGCCAGCACGCAGCCAAGCCCGGTATAAAGCGCGAGATAGGCCGGCAGCCCCAGCACCGCGAAGGGCATCAGCCACAGGAAGGTATCGGCCTGAACAAGAAAGGCCTCGCCTATCCACCACAGCCCGGCGACGAAATAGCCGAGGCCGAACAGCCACCCGGCGAGGAAGCTCGCCCGCAGCGCCGGGCGCAGGGGCAGGGCTGCGGTGGCGTCGAGCAGGAACACCAGCACCGGCAGGGTCAGCGCCAGCACCGGCCACAGCCCGAAGGGCGGCATGGCGAGGGCGGACAGACCGCCGGCGACCAGCGCGGCCAGCGCGCGCCAGCGGGCCGGCGCCGCTTGCAGACGAGCCGGGGTCAGCATGGGCCGCTGGCCGTCCGGGCCGCCGAGCCGGCCGTCATCTCACGCCGCATCGGTGCCGCGGGTCGTGTCGTGGCGCATGCTCTCGCCTGTCTGCTGGGCCGGCGGCGGCAGCGCGCGCGCCTTGGTGGCGGTGGCGTCGCTCCCGGCCGGGCGGGCGTCGGCCCCGGCCTCGCCCCGGCTTGACGAGAGGCGCAGGCGCTTCACCCGGCGGGGATCGGCATCGAGAACCTCGATCTCGAAATCGCCCGGGCCGGAGACGATCTCGCCGCGCACCGGCACCCGGCCGGCCAGGGTGACGAGCAGGCCGCCGAGCGTGTCGACTTCCTCCGCTTCCTCGCCGAGGGCGAAGGCGGGGTCGACCATGTCAGCCACGTCTTCGAGGCTGGCGCGGGCATCGGCGATGAAGCTGCCATCGGCCTGGCGGGCGATGGTCGGTGTCTCGTCCTCGTCGTGCTCGTCCTCGATGTCGCCGACGATCTCCTCGACCAGGTCTTCCATCGAGACGATGCCGTCGGTCCCGCCATATTCGTCGATGACGAGGGCGAGATGGATGCGGCTCGCCTGCATGCTGGCGAGCAGTTCGATCGACGGCATGGAGGGCGGCACGAACAGCAGGCGGCGGATCAGCTTGGCGCCGCTGAGCGAATTGGAGAGGTCGATGGCCTTGAGGTTGAACGCCGGGCGCGGGGCCTTGCCTGCGCTGTCCGGCGCCTCCGCCGCGCCCTCGCGCGCGCCGCGCGCCGCCTCGCCGCGGGAGGCGGCGGCACGCGGAGTCATGGCGCGCTGGGTCAGATAGGTCACGAGATCGCGGATATGGACCATGCCGACGGGATCGTCGAGCGTGTCGTCATAGACGACCAGACGCGAATGGCCGGCCTCGGCGAAGACGGCGAGCAGCTCGCCGAGCGAAATATCCTTTTGCACGGCGACAATGTCCGCGCGCGGCACCATGAGGTCGCCGATCCGCAATTCGCGCAGTTCGAGGATGCTCTTGAGCATCGTCCGCTCGGTGGCGGTCAGGTCGGTACCGGGTTCGCCGCCCGCCGCCGCCAGGATGCCGGCGAGGTCGGCGCGCAGCGAGCCGGTGGAGCGCCGGCCGCCGATGAGGTGGCGCAGACGGCCAAGGAAGCCGGCGCGAGGCTCGCTGGAGCCTCCGCCGGCCCTGCTTCGCTGGCCGACGCTGGTGGCGTTGCCGCTGGACGCGCCGTTGCCCACGGCGCCGCTACTTGGGCCCTCGCTGCCGGGGGAAGCGGAGGACGAACTCGGAAGAGGATCGGACATTGGCCTTGTTCAGTTGATTCGGTCAGGGGTGAACGGGTTCGGTCTCGGCATAGGGATCGGCGATGGCGAGTGTCGCGAGCACACGGCGCTCCATCGCCTCCATCTCCTCGGCCTCGTCCGCACCCTCGTGATCATAGCCGAGCAGATGCAGCGTACCATGGACGACGAGATGCGCGAGATGGTCGGCGAGCGGCTTGCCCTCGGCCTCCGCTTCGCGCGCCAGCGTCTCATAGGCGATCGCAACATCGCCGAGATGGGGATCGCCGCCCGCCCGTGCCACCTCGGGCGTGGGAAAAGAGAGAACGTTGGTGGCGTAATCCTTGCCCCGCCAATCGCGGTTGAGGGCGCGGATGGTGGCGTCGTCGGTCAGCTTTACCGCCATCTCGGCGCCGGCGAGGTCGATCTCATATTCGGTCAGGGCGCCGGCGCAGGCGGCGTTCACCGCCCGCACCACCAGCGCCTCGGCTTCGGCCAGCGTCGCCCAGGGGCCGGCATCCATGAGCACGTCGACCTCGACCAGCGGCGCCGTACTGTCCCCCGCGTCGTTCATGAGCGCGCGATCCCCGCCGGCGCCGGGGCGGGCGCCCGCGCCGCCGAATCCTTGCGGTCATAGGCGGCGACGATGCGGCCGACGAGTTCGTGGCGCACCACGTCGGCGGCGTTGAAATGGCATACTTCGACGCCCTCGACCTCGCCCAGCAGCCCAACCGCCTCGGCAAGGCCGGAGGTCTGGCCCGGCGGCAGGTCGATCTGGCTGGGGTCGCCGGTGATGATCATGTGCGAGTTCTCGCCCAGGCGGGTGAGGAACATCTTCATCTGCATGGAGGTGGTGTTCTGCGCCTCGTCGAGGATGACGCAGGCATTGGCCAGCGTGCGCCCGCGCATGAAGGCGAGCGGAGCGATCTCGATCTCGCCCGACATCATCGCCCGCTCGACGAAGGCGCGGTCCATCAGATCGTGCAGCGCGTCATAGATCGGGCGCAGATAGGGATCGACCTTCTCCTTCATGTCGCCGGGCAGGAAGCCGAGCCGCTCGCCCGCCTCCACCGCCGGGCGGGAGAGGATCAGCCGGTCGACCACGCGGCGCTCCAGCAGGTGCACGGCATAGGCGACTGCCAGCCAGGTCTTGCCGGTGCCGGCGGGACCGACGCCGAACACCAGCGTCTGGCGCTTGAGCGCGCGGATATAGGCGTCCTGCGCGGCGGTGCGGGCGCGCACCGGGCGGCGGCGGAGCTGGATTTCGTCGAAGCTCTGCTTCTTGGTGGCGGGGTCGAACTCGAAAAGCTGGCCCTGCGCGGCGGCTTCGCGCAGCACGCCCTCGACATCGCCGGGCTGCAATTCGCCGCCCTTCTTCAGCCGGGCATAGAGCGTTTCCAGCACATGGCGCGCCTGCTCGCACGCCTCGCGCGGGCCTTCCAGCGTGACATGGTTGCCGCGCTGCTCGGCGACGATTTCCAGCCGCCGTTCGATCAGCGCGAGATTCTGCCCGTAATGGCCGAAAAGCTGGCTGGCGATGCGGTTATCGTCAAAGGCGAGCACGATCTGACCGGCGGAATCGTCCTCCGTCGGGCCGATCCAGCGCGGCGCCGCCGGCAGGGCGCGCGGGGCCGCGCGTGGTGAGGTGAGGCTACGTTCCGTCTCGCTACCAGATCCGCTACCAGGTCGACGCACGCCTACGCCTCCAGCTTTTCGCTCTGCCCGATGAAACGCGATTCGCGCGCCGGCCGTTCAGTGAAAAATTCGCCGCCGCATATGTCGCCCGAAAGACTCTTGGTGCTGACCTCGCGCACCTCGACCTGCGCCAGCGTGCCGATGGCCTCCGGGGGAGCCTCGACCACGACGGACTGCAGATAGGGCGAGCGGCCGATGAGCTGGCCGGGGAAGCGGCCGGGCTTTTCCAGCAATATGTCGAAGCGCCGTCCCCGGCAGGCGGCATCGAACGCTGCCTTCTGCCGGTCGAGCAGCGCCTGAAGCGCATGGATGCGCTCGGATTTCGCTGCCTCCGGCACCTGTTCGCCCATGCCCGCCGCCGGCGTGCCGGGGCGCGGGGAATATTTGAACGAGAAGGCCGAGGCGAAGCCGACGCGCTCCACCAGATCCATCGTCTCCATGAAATCGGCCTCGGTCTCGCCGGGGAAGCCGACGATGAAATCCGAGGAGAAGGCGATGTCCGGCCGCGCCGCGCGCACGCGGGCGACGATGTCGAAAAACAGTTCGCGGTCGTGCTTGCGGTTCATCGCCGCCAGCACCCGGTTGGAGCCGGACTGAACGGGAAGGTGCAGATAGGGCATCAGCGCAGGAATTTCGCGATGGGCGGCGATCAGCTCGTCATCCATGTCGCGCGGGTGGCTGGTGGTGTAGCGCACGCGGGCGATGCCCGGCACCTCGGCGATGCGGCGCACCAGCTCGGGCAGGTTCGCCGTGCGGCCGGCGGCGTCGGCGCCGTGATAGGCGTTGACGTTCTGGCCGATCAGCGTCACCTCGCGCACCCCGGCCTCGGCGAGGCGGATCACCTCGTCGAGAATTTTGGGGAGCGGGCGCGAGACTTCCGCCCCGCGCGTATAGGGCACGACGCAGAAGGTGCAGAATTTGTCGCAGCCTTCCTGCACGGTCACAAAAGCGGCGGGGCCGCGCTTGGCGATCGCCGCCTTGGTCGGCGGGGGCAGGAAGTCGAACTTGTCCTCGACCGGGAATTCGGTTTCGACAATGCCGGCGCGCCGGTTATGGCCGCGCCGCTGCGCGTCGGCCAGCAGTTCGGGCAGCTTATGGTAGCTTTGCGGACCGACGACGAGGTCGACGCCCCGGGCGCGCTTGAGGATTTCCCCGCCTTCCGCCTGCGCGACGCAGCCGGCGACCGCCACCATCTGCCGGCGGCCAGCCTCTTCCTGCGCCTTCTTCAGCCGGCCGAGTTCGGAATAGACCTTCTCGGCCGCCTTCTCGCGGATATGGCAGGTGTTGAGGATGACGAGATCGGCATCGTCCGGGCTGTCGGTTTCGACATAACCCTCTTTGGCCAGCGTGTCCGTCATGCGCTGGGCGTCATAGACGTTCATCTGGCAGCCGAAGGAGCGGACGTAGAGCTTGCGCGTATCACTCATTGCGTGTCGATCGACCCGTGCCGCCCGCCCGTGAGGCGGCTCGCGGCGTCTTGCGTTGGAATGCCGAGGGCGCGGTGGGCGCGTTCCCGCAAGGCGCCCTCGTTCCTCGCCGCTCGTTCCCACCTCGGTCGACTGCAGGTCGAGATCGTCCACGTCTCCGCGATTGACGCCTATGCCACCTGTGTAGCGGGATTTGCGCGAAAAGGAAATGTGCGGGAGCGATGGCGGCGGGGCCGGCAGGGCGAATTTGCGCGGTTTTCCTCAGCCGTGGCGCCCGTTCAGCGCCTGCGCCAGCAGGGAGCGCACCGCGCGCTCGGCCTCCTGCGCCGCCGCCTTGCGGCTGGCCGCCGCCAGAGGGGCGCCGAAGCGCAGCTCCACCTCGACGCCGCCACGCCGCAGCACCTGCATCAAATGCGGCGCGAGGTCCATGTCGCCATACCAGGCCAGATGCGGGCGCCCGGCACGGCCGACCGGCAGGCCGGAAAGGCCGACATAGGCGATGGCGAGCGGCTGGATGCTGGCGGCCGCGCCTTCCTCCTCGCCCATGCCCTGGCGGGCGGCGCCGATCAGCGCCGAGCGGAAGGGCAGCACCCGGTTGCCGTCGCTCGACGTGCCCTCGGCGAACAGCACCACCGGGTCGCCATCGTTCATCCGTGCCGCCATTTCCCCCGCCACCCGCCCCGTCGCCGTTCGCGAGGTGCGGTCGACGAAGATGGTGCGCTGGAGCTTCGCCAAGAGGCCGATGCCGGGCCAGCGCGCCACTTCGCTCTTGGCGACGAAGCACAGCGGCAGGCGCGCGCCGAGAACGGGAATGTCGAGCCAGGACACATGGTTGGCGACGATGAGCAGCGGCCGCGCGGGCGCCGGCGCGCCGACCACCCGCACCCGCACGCCGATGAGCGCCAGCACGAGGCGGTGATAGAGCACGGGAATCGTTCGCCGCGTCGGCAGGCCGAGCGTCACCGACAGCCATTGCAGCGGAAGGCCGATAAGCGTGACGAGCACGACCGGCACGATCACCAGCCACGCCCGCACGCTGTCAGTCCTTCTTGGGGTCGAGCGGCACGCCGTAGAGCTCCAGCCGGTGGCCGACGAGGCGATAGCCGAGCTTGCGGGCGATTTCTTCCTGCAGATGCTCGATTTCCTCGGAGCGGAACTCCACCACCGTGCCATTGCGCAGGTCGATGAGGTGATCGTGGTGCTCGTCCGGCACCGGCTCATAACGCGAGCGGCCGTCGCGGAAATCGTGGCGGGCGATGATGCCGGCATCCTCGAACAGCTTCACCGTGCGGTAGACGGTGGAGATCGAGATGCGGTCGTCGACGGCGACGGCACGCCGGTGCAGTTCCTCCACGTCGGGATGGTCCTGCGCATCGGCGATGATGCGGGCGATCACCCGGCGCTGGTCGGTCATCCGCAGGCCCAGCGTGACGCAGGCTTCCTCGATCGCGGTCGGCTTGTCGTTCATTCCTCGGCCTGCTTCCTTCAGCCCGCTGCGCCCGGCCCATTCCGCCCGCCCCGCCTTATGGCGCAGCGGGGCCGGCAAGGGCAATGGTTTCTCTGGGGCAATGGCTTCTCTGCGGCAATGGCGTCTTGAGGGCAACGCCGCCTAGGCGATGTCGCGCCGCATGGTCAGCGCCGCGACCGGAGCGCCGGCCGCGTCGCGATAATAGCCCGGGCGGCGACCAATCTCACGAAAGCCGGTGCGGGCATAGAGCCTGAGCGCGGCGGCGTTGCCGTCCTCGACTTCGAGGAACACGGTACGGTAGCCCTCCGCCGCCAGCGCGCCAAAGGCGGCCTCCACCAGCCGGTGGCCGAGGCCGGCGCCGCGCCGGCGCGCCTCGACCGCGACGGAGAGGATTTCCATCTCCGGTGCCACCCCGCTCAGAAGAATGAAGCCCACCACGGCACCGTCGGGCCCGTCGGTGGCCACCAGTCCGCGCGTCAGCCGATTGGCGATCAGCCGCTCGAATTCCGCCGCGTCCCAGCCGATGCGGAAGGATTGCGCGTGCAGCCGGGCCAGCGCCTCGGCATCGCCGGCCCGTATGGCGCGCAGCGACGCCTCGCGCGGGCGCATCCGCGCCCAGTCGAGCCAGAGCGGCAGCCCGGTCATCGCCGGGCGATCCGCCCGCCGGTCTGCGGCTTGGCATCGGCCTCGCGCAGATAAAGCGGCTTGGGCTCGGAGCGGGCCGGATCGGCGACGCTGGCGATGCGGGCGAGCCAGACCGGATCGGGCGTCGCGGTGGCGCGCACCTCCAGTGGCGGCTGGGCCCCGAGCGGCCAGGCATCGACCAGCAGGCCGGCGCCGGAGCCGACGAGGCGCACCGGGCCATTGGCGACCGAGCGCGCGGCATCCTTCGCCGCCATGGCACGCGGGCTCACCAGCACCCGGCCGGCGGGGCCGATCATCTGCAGATAGACATTGCCGTGGCGGGCGTCGATGGCGGCGGCGACCGGCACCGCGTCGTCGCGCGCCAGGAGCGGCGCGGCGAGCACGGTCAGCGTCGGCAGGCCGAGCACCGGCTTGCCGGTGGCGAGGCCGAAGCCACGCGCTGCCGACAGGCCCACCCGCAGGCCGGTGAAGCTCCCCGGGCCGACGGTGACGGCGAACAGGTCGATATCGCCAAAGGCCGTTCCGGCCGCGGCCATCACCCGCTCCACCATCGGGATCAGCGATTCGGCGTGGCCGCGTGCCATGACGACATGTTCCACCGCCCGGGTCTCGTCGGTGCCCATGTCATGCACGGCGGCCGAACAGGCGTCGAGCGCGGTGTCGATGGCGAGAATCAGCATGGGTCAGAATCAGCAGGGTGGAACGCGGTCATCCACCCACCATGCACCTGCACGCGGCCCTATGGGAAGGGCACGGCCGCGCCGCAGGCTCAGACCGGGCGCACCTCGACCACATCGGGCACGAAGTGGCGAAGCAGGTTCTCGATACCGTTCTTCAGCGTCGCGGTGGAGGACGGGCAGCCGGCGCAGGAACCCTTCATGGCGAGGAACACCACGCCGTCCTTATAGCCGCGGAAGGTGATGTCGCCGCCATCATTGGCCACGGCCGGCCGCACGCGGGTGTCGATCAGCTCGCGGATGGTGTCGACCAGCCCGGCATCCTTGGCCTCGAAGAAGGCGTCGTCGGCGGTGTGGGCGTGGTCGTCCGGCAGGATCGGCTGGCCGGAGACGAAATGCTCCATGATGGCGCCGAGGATGGCGGGCTTGAGATGCGCCCACTCGCCCTGCGCCTTGGTGACGGTGACGAAATCCGAGCCGAAGAACACGCCGGTGACGCCGGGCACCTCGAACAGGCGCACCGCCAGCGGCGAGCGGGCGGCCTCCTCGGCGTCGCGCGCCTCGAACGTGCCCTCGCCCAGCACGGAACGGCCGGGCAGGAACTTCAGCGTGGCGGGGTTGGGGGTGGTTTCGGTCTGGATGAACATGGAAGTCTCCTTGCCAACCGGGGTTCAAGGCCACGGCGACGGGGGAATGTGCACTTTAGATAAGCTCTCACCGGCCCGAGGGGAAGGGTGCGCGATGTCCCGCCCGCTCACGCCAGCGCGTCGATCTCGCCATCGGAGAGCGAGCCGGGCACCAGGGTGATCGGCACCGGCAGGCTCGCCCATAGGCCCTTGGCCAGCGAGGCGACCAGCGGCCCGGGCCCTTCCTTGCCGGTGCCGGCGGCGAGCACGAGAATGGCGATATCCTCGTCCTGCTCGATGACCGCGACGATTTGGTCGGCGACCGCGCCCTCGCGCACCACACGCTCGCTGTCGACGCCGGAAATGCCGTGCGCCCGGGCGGCGAGCAGATCGAGCCGGGCCTCGGCCTTGTCGGTCGCTTCCGCCCGCATCAGATCGGCGACGCCGAGCCACTGGCTCGGGGCCTCCTCCAGTTGCAGCACGGCGAGCAGCACCACCGCGCCGCCGGTCCGCGCCGCGCGCCGTGCCGCGTAATAGAGCGCACGGTCGCATTCCGGCGTGTCGTCGGCGAGCACGAGGAACTTCCGGCGATGGCCGGGCTCATGGCTTTGGCGCCGGCGCGGCATGGCTTCCCCCCGGGGGCGGTTCGATTGCCGGAAGGCTAGCGCACGAAGCCGACGATGTCGCGCACGCCCGTCATCGTCGCCTCCGCCAGCACGCGGGCGCGGGCGGCGCCGTCGCGCAGGATGGCGTCGATATGCTCCGGCGCGGCGACCAGGCGCTGCATCTCCGCGCCGATCGGCCCGAGCTTGGCCACTGCGAGGTCGACCAGCGCGCTCTTGAAGGTGGAGAACTGCCCGCCGCCGAACTGGGCGAGCACCTTCTCCTTC
The DNA here is from genome assembly GCF_041415945.1 of Ancylobacter sp. IITR112. NCBI lineage: Bacteria > Pseudomonadati > Pseudomonadota > Alphaproteobacteria > Hyphomicrobiales > Xanthobacteraceae > Ancylobacter > Ancylobacter sp. IITR112. Next base: position 3,992,347 of record NZ_JBGCUS010000001.1, read on the forward strand.
GGCATTTCCGCCAGCGCGGCATAGATGCCGACGAGGTTCTCCGCCTCCGGCCGCCCCTTCAGCCCCTCCGCCTCGGAGGGCAGCGGCTCGGGATCGGTCTTGGCCTTGCGGATCTTCGAGGCGATGAGATCGGCATCGTCGGTCAGGTTGATGCGCGAGAGATCGGACGGGTCCGACTTCGACATCTTCTTGGCGCCGTCGCGCAGGCTCATCACCCGCGCCGCCGGCCCGCCGATCAGCGGCTCGGGCAGCGGGAAGAAGCCCTCGCCCAGCCCGTTGGCGGCGATGGAGGGGCCGAAATCATTGTTGAATTTCTGCGCGATGTCGCGGGTCAGTTCCAGATGCTGCTTCTGGTCCTCGCCAACGGGCACATGGGTGGCGCGGTAGAGCAGGATGTCGGCGGCCATCAGGTTCGGATAGGCGTAGAGGCCCACCGAGGCGTTCTCGCGGTCCTTGCCGGCCTTTTCCTTGAACTGGGTCATGCGGTTGAGCCAGCCGAGGCGCGCCACGCAGTTGAACACCCAGGCGAGTTCGGCATGGCCGGAGACCTGGCTCTGGTTGAACACGATGTGCCGGGTCGGGTCGATGCCGGCGGCGAGGAAGGCGGCGGTGACCTCGCGGATCTGCCGCTTCAGGTCGGCCGGGTCCTGCCACACGGTGATCGCGTGCATGTCGACGACGCAATAGAGGCAGTCATGGCTGTCCTGCAGCGCCACGAAGCGCTGAATGGCGCCGAGATAATTGCCGAGATGCAGGTTTCCGGTCGGCTGGACGCCGGAAAACACGAGCGGCTTGAATTCCATGTCGGAACGTCCTGTGGTCTGCGCCCTGCCGTGCCGCGGGAATGCCCCCGGCGCGCGGGCGCTATGGCACGCATGACCTTCAGGGGCAAGCGGCAGACGCGCTATTTGCCGAAGCTGGCCCGCAGCGCGGCGGTCGTGATGCCGCCCAGCACCATAGCGAGCCCGCCATAGACGGCGGCGCCGAGCGCTACCAGCCCGAGGAGCGCGGCGGCGGCGGCGAGCCCGCCCTGCGCCAGCACTCCCTCCAGCCCGGTGCGGGCGAGCAGCACCGCCCCCGCCATGGCGAACGCCGCCGCCGTCAGCCGGAGCAGCCCGCGTCGCAGCGGCCGCGGCAGGCCCACCAGCCGCCGCCTTCCGAGCCCGACCCCCAGCCCGGCGACGCCGATCAGGCTGGAGAGCAGCACCCCCAGCGCCGGCCCCGCCATGCCGAGCGGGCCGGCCGCGAGGAAGCCCGCCACCGCCCCGATCGGCAGCGCGGCCAGGCAGGTCCGACTGACGAGGCGCGCCTGGCCGCGGGCGAAGGCGATGGCGATCAGCACCTTCTCCAGCGCCTGCGCCGGCAGGGTCAGCGCCAGCAGGGCGAGGGCGGTGGCGGTGAGCTCGCTCGCCTGCGGGTCGAAGGCGCCGCGCTCGAACAGCACGACGACGATGGGATGGGCGAGAACGGCGAGGCCCAGCGCCGCCGGCAGCGAGAGCGCCAGCGCGGCGATCAGCCCGCCGGTGCCGAGCCCCTCCTCGCCGGACCCGCCCGGAGTTGCGGCGAGGGCCGGCAGCAGCACCGCGCCGGCGCTGGCGCCGACGAGGCCGAGCGGCAGTTCCACCAGCCGCGTCGCATAGAACAGCGCCGCGACCCCGCCACCTATGCCCGAGGCCGCCGCCGCCGCGATGAGGAAGCGAAGCTGCGGCAGGGCGGCGGCCAGCAGCGGCGTTCCCGCGCCGGTCAGCAGCGGCAGCGCCGCCTTGAGGTCGGCCGGTGCCACCGACAGGCGGAAGAAACCGCGCGGCACGGCGGCGCGGTTGATGAGACATTGCGTCGCCGCGCCCGCCACCACGCCGGCCGACAGCCAGATGAGCGCGGTGGACACGCTCACGGCATGCGCGCCGGCGAGCCACAGCATCATCAGCAGCGCCAGCACCGCGACATTGGCGGCCGCCGGCGCAAGGGCGGGCCGGGCGAAACGGCCGGCCTGATTGGCGAAGGCGGCGAACACGCCGGCGACAAGAGCGAGCGGCAGGCAGACCACGCTGAGCCGCCCCGCCAGCACCGCGCCCTCGGCACGCGGTCCTTCGCCGGCAAAGCCGGGCGCCAGAAGGCTCACCACGACAGGCATGAACAAGAACAGCAGCGCCGCGAGCGCCAGGCCGGCGAGGGCGAACAGCACCAGCGCCGCTCCGGCCAGCCGGGCGCGGGCCGCCTCATTCTCCGCCCGCGCCAAGGCTGGCAGCAGCGCCGCGTTGAGCGCGCCCTCGCCGAGGAGGCGCCGGGCGATCTGCGGCACGGCGAGCCCGGCGACCGAGGCTTCCGCGACGATGCCGGTGCCGAACAGCGCCGCCACCCCGGCATCGCGGGCAAAGCCCAGCACGCGCGAGGTCAGGGTGAGGAGGGCGACGGTGGAGGCGTGGCGGAGCAGGGCCATGGCCTAGCAATAGTCGCCCGGAGCGGGCAGGGAAAGGGAGGCGCGCGGCCGTGCCCCGCCGTTGCGGGACGCGCGCCCGTCTGCTACCGCGAGTGCCGCCCCATCCCCGGCAAGACCTTGCGGAGAAAAGCCGTCCATGACCGTCCCCCCGCTCGATGTGCTCGGCTTCGGCAACGCCATTGTCGATGTCATCTCCCGCGCCGAAGAGGCGTTTCTCGACCGCCACGCCATGCGCAAGGGCGGCATGACGCTGATCGACGAAGAGCGCGCGGAAGCGGTCTATGGCGCCATGGGGCCGGGGGTGGAGATTTCCGGCGGCTCGGCCGCAAACACCATGGTCGGCATCGCTGCGCTGGGCGGCCGGGCCGGCTTCATCGGCAAGGTGCGCGACGACGAACTGGGCGGCATCTTCGCCCATGACATCCGCGCCGCCGGGGTCGCCTATGCGACGCCGCCCGCCGCCTCCGGCCCGGCCACGGCCCGCTGCCTCATCCTGGTGACGCCGGATGGCGAGCGCACCATGAACACCTATCTCGGCGCGGCGCAGGACCTGTCCCCCGCCGATGTTGACGAGGGCATGGTGGCGGGGGCCAAGGTCACCTATCTCGAAGGCTATCTGTGGGATCCGCCGCCGGCCAAGGAAGCCTTCCTCAAGGCGGCCGCCATCGCCCATGCCGCCGGGCGCACCGTCTCGCTCACCTTGTCCGACGCTTTCTGCGTCGGGCGCTACCGGGCGGAGTTCCTGAATCTCCTGCGCGCGGGCACGGTCGATCTGGTCTTCGCCAATGAGGCGGAGTTGATGTCGCTCTACGAGACCGATTTCGATACGGCGCTGGCGCAGTTGCGGCAGGAGGCGCGGCACGCCGTCGTCACCCGCAGCGAGAAGGGAGCGCTGGCGCTCTCCGGCGGGGACATGGTGGCGGTGCCGGCCTTTCCGGTGGCGAAGGTGGTGGACACCACGGGCGCGGGCGACCTGTTCGCCGCCGGCTATCTCCACGGCTTCGCCCAGAACATGCCGGCCGGGGAATGCCTCGCGCTCGGCGCGCTGTGCGCGGCGGAGATCATCAGCCATATCGGCGCCCGCCCGGAGCGGGGGCTGAAGGACTACGCTACCGAAAACGGCCTGCGTGTATAGGCACAAAAAAGAACAGGCCGGTGAGGGGCCGGCCTGCTGGGAGTTGGGAAGTGTCCCGCCCCGGCGGGGCGGGAAGCTGCTTGCGGCTTAACCCAGGCGTCCCGCCTCGGCGGTGCTGTCCGCCCTACTTCCGGCCGGCCGCAGGCCGGACCCGGAGCGCGCGCCGGGATGAGGCGATCGCGAAAGCCGGCGCCGCCGGCCTCAGAACTCGTCGCTGCCGCCGAACCAGTCGCCGCCGCCGAAGAAGCCGCCATCATCCACCGCGCCGGCATCTTCCGCCCCGGTGTCCGCGGGCTCGTCCGCCGCCGCCGGCTCGTCGGCCGGGGCATCGGCGGGCGCTTCGGAGGCATGGGCCGAACCGCCGCTGAGCATGCTGGAGATGGCGCTGCCGAGCAGCACGCCGCCCGCCACGCCCATCGCCGTCTGCGCCGCGCCGGCGAGGAAGCCGCCGCCACCGCCGCCGAAGCCCGGGCGGCCGAAACCACCCTGCTGCGGCGCGGCGCCGGGCGCGCCCATCGGCTGGCCCGCCGCCGCGCCGGACTGCCAGGCCGGGGAGGCGGTGGCCGGGATCGCGCCGGCCGCCCCGCTGCCCAATCCGCTGCGCGGCATGGCGGGCACGCCGCTGCGCCGGGCCGGGGGCTGGCTGGAGCCGAACAGCCCGCCGAAGAGGCCGCCGCCGCTTGCCGGCTGGGCGGCGGCTTCCTGCGCCTGCCGCTCCAGCTCCTCGATGCGCGCCTGCGCCTGCTGCAGGGCATAGTCCTGCATGACGATGGTCTGCGCCATCAGATAGGGCGCGGCCGGCTGCTGGGTGATGCGCTGGGCGATGAAGCCCTCGGCTTCCGCGTCACGCGGGCCGGACTGGCGCTCGGCCTCGGCGAGCTTGGCGAAGAGGCCGTCAATGGCCTGACGATCCTGCTCATTCATGGCTGTGTTCCCTTGGGGGTCCGTCGCCTCACTCCCGCTCGCCGGTGAAATTCAGCAGGAGCTGGAAGATGTTGACGAAGTTGAGATAGAGCGAGAAGGCACCGAACACGGCGAGCTTCTGCTGCGACTCGGCGTCGAAATGGTCGGCGTACTGTTCCTTGATCGACTGGGTGTCCCAGGCGGTCAGGCCGACAAAGACGAGGATGCCGACCACGGAGACGATGAACTGCAGCATCGTCGAGCCGAGGAAGATGTTGACGAGGCTGGCGATCACCACGCCGATCAGGCCCATGATCAGGAACGAGCCGAACTGCGAGAGGTCGCGCTTGGTGGTGTAGCCATACAGGCTGGTGGCGCCGAACATCGTCGCGGCGATGAAGAAGGTGCGCGCGATCGAGGTGCCGGTGAACACCAGGAAGATCGAGGCCATGGACAGGCCCATCACCGCGCAGAAGGCCCAGAACATGGTCTGCGCCGCGCTGCCCGACATGGACTGCATGCGGAACGAGAAGAACAGCACGAAGGCGAGCGGGGCCAGCATCACCACCCATTTCAGCGGGGTGGAGAAGATCGGCACATAGAGCGCCGGCGTGGTGCCGACGATGAAGGCCACCGCGCCGGTCAGCACCAGGCCGAGGGCCATGTAGTTGTAGACCCGCAGCATGTGGCGGCGCAGGCCCTCGTCGAAGACGGCCTGGTCGACGCTGGCGGTCCGGGACCACTGGAAGCCGGTATTCGGCGTGTTCATGTCAGTCTCCTGATGAGGATCATCTGGTTTCAGTACAGCGTCCGGGCAAGGCGTGCGGCCGCCCGGTCGAGATCTTTCGTGTCGGCGGCGGGGCCGGTCTGGGCGACCAGCGCATAGGCCACCTCGCCGACCTGCCAATAGGCGGCGGTCAGCTCGTCGCGCGGCACGGTGGTGGCCGGCACCACGTCGAACCCGCCCGGCCGCACCGCGAACAGCGAGGCGGTGCCGATCTCCCCGGCTTCCACGGTCATTTCCACGCTCGGCCCGAAGGTGGAGGGAAACACCTGCACATCCGCCACCTTCCACCCCTCCGGCAAAACCGGCATGACGATGGCGGTGGCGGCGCGGATTTCCGCCGGGTCGTAGCGGCTGGCGCCCGGCAGCGAGGGCATGTCGGCGCGCACGCGCGCGGTGCGGTGGGCGCGCACCGCATCCTCCAGATAGGCCGGGGGCAGTGCCGAGGCGACCACGCGGCTGACGCCGAGATGGCCGAATTGCGCGTTCGCCATCCAGCCGGCGCCGACCAGCAGCGCCACCATGGCGGCGATGCGCAGCCGCCGGGTCCAGCGGGCGCGGGCGAGCGCCCCCTGCAGCCGCCGCGCGGCTTCCGCCGTCGCCAGCCGCGCCGTGGCGGTGGAGGCCGCGCGCGGTGTCTCGGCGAGGGCGAGGCGCAGTTCGTCGCGGATGCGCAGATCGCCCATCACCCGCGAGGCGGCGGCGGGGTTGGCGCTGAGATAGGCTTCCACGTCGATGCGCCGCGCCACGCCGAGCTGGTCGTCGACATAGGCCTGCAGATCGTCGCCGGAGACGGGATCAACGGGTTGGCTCATCCGTACCTCCTACGATGCGCAGGCGCGCCGGGCCTTCCCCCGCGCCGCCCTCTTCCATCGCCCGCAGCGTCGCGCGGGCGCGCGACAGGCGTGACATCAGCGTGCCCTGGGGAATGCCGAGCGTGGCGGCGGCTTCGGCATAGCCGAGCCCCTCAATGGCGACGAGATGAAGCGCGGCGCGCTGTTCCTCCGGCAGGGCCATGAAGGCGCCGCGCACCTGGGCGAGGCGCAGACGGTGCTCCTGTGCCGGCGCGGCGCTGGTCTCGGCGAGGTCGAGGCTGTCGGCCTCGCGCCGCGCCTCGGCGACGCGCGAGCGGCGGCGGTCGATGAACACATTGTGCAGCACCGAGAGCAGCCAGCCGCGCAGCCGCGCCCCGCCCCCGGCCTCGCCGCCCCGGCTTCCGCCGCCTTTGCCCGTGCCGGCAGCGGCGGGCTCGGCATCGAAGCTGCCGCGCCGCTCATAGGCCCGGACCAGTGCGTCATGCACCAGGTCCTCGGCCTCGACATCGTCGCGCGTCAGCGAACGCGCATAGCGCCGCATGACGCCGAGCTGGGCCGGCACGTCGAAGGTGGTGTCGTCGCGCTTCATGTCCCGTATACGGAGCCGTTGGCGGGCCTATTCCCAGCATCCTGCGAAAAATTCCGCCGCATCCCTCTCTATCGCAGCGCCGGGCCAAGGGCCGTTCATTTCGGCGAAAGCGGCACCCTGCCGCGTGCTGCAGCGCACCCATGCAAAGCGGGGGGAGGCCCCCTTCCGCCCGCGCGCTTGTCGGCGGCGCCGCCCCGGCCTAACTGGGCCGGCGACAGGGCCGGCCGTCGGCGTGGCAGGGGTGAGGACGATGCCGCAAATGACGGACGAAATGCCGGGCGAGAGGACGGGTCTTCCCGCGTCCGGCCTGCTGCGGGGCGCCGTCCGCCGCCCGGCAGGGCGGGAGCGCGCGGGAGCGCGCATTCCGTGAGCCCCGACGCCGCTTCCCCGCCCCATGGGCGCACGCCCTTCATCATTGGTCTCGGCGTGGCGCAGCTCTGCTCCTGGGGCAGCCTCTATTACAGCTTTCCGCAGATCGCGCAGGCGATGGGCGAGGATCTCGGCTGGTCCAAGGCGGAGCTTTACGGCGCGGCGACGCTCGGCCTCGCGCTGGCGGGGCTCGCCGCCTATCCCGTCGGCGCGGCGATCGACCGCGGCCATGGCCGGGCGATCATGGCCGGCGCCTCGCTGCTGGCGGGGCTGCTGCTGGCGCTGTGGTCGCAGGTCGAGAGCCACGGCCTGTTCTATGTCGCAGTGGCGGGGATCGGCGCGGTGCAGGCGGCGACGCTCTATGAGCCGGCCTTCGCCGTCGTCGCCCGGCGCGCCGGCGCGCTGAATGCCCGCCCCGGCATCACCGCCCTCACCTTGTGGGGCGGCTTCTCCTCCACCGTCTTCATTCCGCTGATCCAGGTGCTGCTGCAGGGCTTCGGCTGGCGCGGCACGCTGCTGGCGCTGGCGGCGATCAATATCGGCCTGTGCGCGACGATGAATTTCCTCGCCGCCGGCGGCGGGCGGGAGCGCCCGCCGGCCCGCCCCACCCCCGCGGGGACACCGCGTTCGGTGATCGGCGGGGTGATCCGCCGGCCGGTGTTCTGGGCGCTGGCGGTGGCCTTCACCGCCTATGCCGCGATGTTTTCCGGCTTCACCTTCCACATGTACCCGCTGCTGGTGGAGCGCGGCTTCGACACCGCCGCCGTGGTGAGCGCCATCGCCGTCATCGGCCCGGCGCAGGTGGCCGGGCGCATCCTCGTCACCCTGCTGGCGCCGCGCGCGCCGGTGCGGGTGGTGGGCTCGGTGATCGTCGCGGTGTTCCCGCTCGCCTTCCTGGCGCTGGAACTGATCCCGCCGGATTTCGCCTATGTCGCGCTGTTCGCCCTCGCCTATGGCTCGGTCAACGGCATCATCACCATCGTGCGCGGGCTGGTGGTTCCGGAGCTGCTCACCCGCCGGGCCTATGGCGCGGTGAATGGCGCGCTCTCGGTGCCGGCGACGTTCTCGCGCGCCCTGGCCCCCGCCGGCATGGCCATGCTGTGGACCGCCACCGGCTCCTATGACGCGGTGCTGTTCGCGGTGATCGCCCTCGCCGCGCTGCTGGCGGCGGGTTTCTGGTGCGCGGCCGCGCTGGCCCGGCCGCTGGAGGACGAGGATTAGCCGGCGAATATGCCTGTGGCGCCGTCCCAGATGAGCTTCAACGAAATCAGCAGCAGCGCCCCCATCACCAGCCGGTAGAACAGCTTTTCCGGCAGGCGGCGGGTGAGCCAGACCCCGGCGAAGGTCGCCGCCACCGCCACCGGCAGCAGCAGCGCGGTGACGGTGAGATTGGCCGGGTTGAGCTGGCCCAGCGCAGCATAGGGAATGAGCTTGAGCGCGTTGATGGCGGCGAAGGTGAGCGTCGTCGTGCCGGCATAGACCATTTTCGGCAGGCGCTGCGGCAGCACATACATCTGGTAGGGCGGAGCGCCGCCATGGCTGACGAAGCTGGTGAAGCCCGTCACCGTGCCCCACAACAGCCCGCGCGGCACATCGGCCGGCCGCGCCGCCGCCCCTGCCCCGCCCAGCCAGCGGATGAGGCAGAAGGCAAGGCCGATGGCGCCGACGATCAGCATCACTTCCGCATCGGTCACCAGCGAGGCGGTGGCCCAGCCAATGCCGATGCCGAATGTGGCGGCGGGAATGAGGATGGCGAGGTTGCGCCCGGAAAATTCGCGCCGATATGCCCACACGCCGAACATGTCGCTGACGACATAGACCGGCAGCAGCAGGCCGGCGGCGGTGACCGGCGACATCAGCAGCGCCAGCGTCGGCACGGCGAGCGAGCCGATCATCGGCACGCCGCCCTTGCCCATGCCGACAAAGAAGGCCGCGAGGCCGGCGGCAAGGGCGAAAGCGGGATCGGGTACGAACATCAGGCGGGCCGGGAAAGAAACGGAGGAGGGCGAACACCCTCCTCCTCACGCTGACGGCACGGCGCCGCCTGTTGCTGCTATCGGCTCAGCCGCCGGCCGAGGCTCAGGCCGCCTTGGCGCCGTCGAGCCGCTTGGCGACGAGGCCGCGCAGGGTGCGCAAATCCTTGACGAAGTGGCGGATGCCGTCGGAGAGCTTCTCCGTCGCCATCTGGTCCTCGTTGAGGGCGAAGCGGAACGCCTTCTCGTCGAGATGCAGCCGCTCCGGCGCGCCCTCGGTGTTGGCCGGGTCGAGCTTGCGCGGCAGTTCGCCCTCGGCGGCGGCGAGTTCGTCCAGCAGCGAGGGGCCGATGGTCAGGCGGTCGCAGCCCGCCAGCGCCTCGATCTCACCGGTGTTGCGGAAGGAGGCGCCCATGACGACGGTCGGGATGCCGTGCTTCTTGTAATAGGCGTAGATCTGCCGCACCGAGACGACGCCCGGGTCGGTCTCCGAGGTGAAGGGGCCTTCGCCGGCCGCGACGTGCCAGTCGAGGATACGGCCGACGAAGGGCGAGATGAGGAACGCGCCCGCATCCGCCGCCGCCGCCGCCTGGGTGAGCGAGAACAGCAAGGTGAGGTTGCAGTCGATGCCTTCCTTCTGCAGGACTTCCGCCGCGCGGATGCCTTCCCAGGTGGAGGCGATCTTGATCAGGATGCGCTCGCGCCCGACGCCGCGCTCCTCATAGGAGGCGATGAAGGCGCGCGCCTTGGCGAGGGTGGCCTGCGTGTCGAAGGACAGGTCGGCATTCACCTCGGTGGAGACGCGACCGGGAACGATCTTCGACAGTTCCGCGCCGAAATTCAGCGCCAGCCGGTCGCAGGTGGCGTCCACCACCGCTTCCGAGGCGCCGCCCTGCCGGCGGCCCCAGTCGATCGCTTCGTCGACGAGGCTGGCATAGGCGGTCATCTCCGCCGCCTTGAGCAGCAGCGTGGGGTTGGTCGTGCAGTCCTGCGGCTTCAGGCGGCGGACCGTCTCGATGTCGCCGGTGTCGGAAACGACGACGGTCATGGCACGCAGTTGGTCGAGCTTGGAGGGCATGGCGCTATCTCTCTTCTCGCGGGAGTGGACCCCGGTGGTCCTGTCCGCAGGCACGGGCGACGGATCAGCTTCGTTGGACCACATTTGGGGCGCTGTCTTCAAGCTGCGCAAGCGATGACACGCATGTGACATTGCAGTGCGCACGATCTTGTCGCGGCGGCGCGAGAGGCGTAAATCTCGACGCCCGGCGTGCGGCCTGGGCCAGCGGGACCTGCCATGGACGATATTCACTACCGCGAATATAAAATCCTGCTCCGCCCGGAGCGCTTCTTCGATCCGCATCAATTCGAGGTCTACTGGCACAAGCTGGGCCTCATCGCGCCCGAGTTCAAGGTCGGGGTGGTGACCAACAAGGACGGCTTCAAGCGCCAGGTGCGCGAAGTGCTCTTCTACGACACGCCGGACTACGACCTCTACCGAAACGCCTTCATCCTGCGCAAGCGCACCTTCTACACCGATGGCTGGCCCGAGCCGGAGCATGAGCTGACCCTCAAGTTCCGTCATCCCGAGCTTGCCGTGGCGGCGGCGGTGGATGTGGTGCCGCATCTGAGCGGCAAGGCGGACATCAAGTTCAAGGAAGAGCTGCTGCCGCTGAAGGACAGCCTGGGCGGTATGCGCTCGCTCTATTCGCATAATTGCGTGCTGCTCAGCCCCGGCATCGTGCTGGACGCCGGGCTGGAGCGCATCACCTCGGTGTTTCCGGAACTGGCGGAACATTGCCCGGCCGACAAGGCGGCGACCATCTCGCTGGTCAACAACCTCCCCGTCGAAGAGGTGCAGGTGAATGTCGGCTCTTTCGATTTCGGCCACGGGCTGATTGCCAAGGCGACCATTTCGGTGTGGCGCGACCGCACGACGGAAAGCGCGATCATCGGCGAATTCGCCTTCCAGGCGAAGTTCGACCGCTATGACGCGCTGCATGCCAAGGCGCTGACGCGCTCGGAGGAGTTCTTCCGCGCGGCGCAGACCCAGGCGCCGGAATGGGTGAAGCTCGGCGCGACCAAGACCGCGCTGGTCTATAATTTCGGCAAGCAGCTCGTGGCCAGTCACGAGGGCTGAACCCGCCGCCGGCGCCTCTCGGGAAACGCCTCGCATGACCCCTTCGCCTCCGCCAGCACCGGGCGCCGCCGCCAGCGAGCCGCCCGCCCCCTATGCGGTGCCGCGCGGCGTGCCGCTGTGGGAGATTTTCGTCACCTTCCTGTTCATCGGCGCCATCAGCTTCGGCGGCGGGGTGGTGGCCTATCTGCGCGCCAGCCTGGTGCTGAAGAAGGGCTGGCTCGACGAGGAGCATTTCCTCTCGGCGCTGGAAATCTCCCAGGCGCTTCCCGGCCTCAACGCCACCAATATGAGCATCATCGTCGGCGACCGGCTGCGCGGCGTGGCCGGCGCCATCGTCGCCTTCATCGGCATGACGCTGCCGGGCGGCAGCATGGTGCTGGCGCTGGGCGTCGCCTATGCCGCCAATGACCACAATCCTTACGTCAATGCCGCGCTCGTCGGCGTCGGCGCGGCGGCGGTGGGCATGCTCTCGGCGGTGACGCTGCAGATCGGCCACAAGCAGCTCGGCGAAATCGTCAACGTCGCCATCATCGCCGCGACCGTGCTGATGGTGAGCTTCCTGCACATCTCGCTGATCTGGGTGCTGCTCACCGTCGGCCCGGTGGCGGTGTTCCTGTTCCGCCCGCGCAAGGGCGCCGACGAAACGGATGCGCACGACCGGAAGGCGCCATGAACGAGAATCTCTCCGTCCTCGGCGTCTTCTCCCTGCTCTCGGTTCTCGCGGTCGGCGGCGGCGCCGCCGTACTGCCGGAAACCAAGGAACTCGTCGTCGGCACCTATCACTGGCTGAACGACGACCAGTTCCGCGACATTTACGGCCTCGGCCAGGTGGTGCCGGGGCCGAACATGCTGATGGTCATCGTCATCGGCTATCACGTCACCGGCTTCATGGGCGCGCTGATGGCCTTTGTCGGCTTCTTCCTGCCGGCGGGGGCGCTGTCCTGGGCCGCCTCGCGCGTGTGGGACCATTTCGAGGGCTCGCCCTGGCGGCGCTCGCTGCAGCAGGGGCTGGCGCCGCTGGTGGTCGGGCTGATGGCCTCGGGCACCATCTCCATCGCCCGCACGGCGATCGACGGCACGCTCACCGTCATCATCGCCTTCGCCGTTTTCGCCGGGGTCTATTGCGTGAAGAAGGTGAACCCGGCGCTGCTGGTGCTCGGCGGCGGGCTGGTGGGGCTGGCCCTGCTCAGCGGCACCGGCGCGGGGATGCCGCCGTCCTGACCCCTCCCGCAGGGGCCGTGCCGGGCGTGCTCAGCCGCGGCGCTCGGGCAGATAGGGACTGACCGCATGGGCGAGGCCCGGCGCCGTCAGGCTCTGCAGCCACACCTTGCCGGGGCCGGAGAGCCGCACCAGGAACAGCCCGTCGCCGCCGAACAGGGCGTTGCGCACCCCGCGCATCGTCGTCAGCTCGAAGGACACGCTTTCCTCGAACAGCCCGACATGGCCGGGATGGACAAGCAATTGCTGGCCCGCCTTCAGCTCATATGTGACCAGTTCGCCGCTCAGCTCGACATAGGCGCTCGCCTGCCCGGCGAGGCGCTGCAGCACGAAGCCCTCGCCGCCGAACACCGCGCCGCCCAGCGTCTGCTGGAAGGCGGTGCTGACCTCGATGCCCGGCGTGCCGCAGACGAAGCCGTGACGATGGGCGAGATAGGCGCGGCCGGGGCTGACCTCGATCTCCACGAAATTGCCCGGCAGCTTGGCGGCGAAGGCGACATTGCCGGGTCCGCGCTCGGCGTGGAATTCGGTCATGAACAGGCCGCCGCCCGAAACGGCCCGGCTCACCAGCCCGAGCAGCCCGCCCGCCCCGCCGCCGGCGGTGGAGGTGGTCAGCACGATGTCGCCGGACATCCAGGAAAGCTGGTCCGGCACGCCGACGATGCGGTCGCCGGCGTCGAGCTGGAGTTCGAGCACGGGTAGCGTGGTGCCGATGATCTTCGAGCGCATGGGTGGCCTCCGGATGGCGCCGCCGCACGCGGCGCGGGATGCGGGAGCCGAGCTTAGGCGAAGCCGCGCCCGCTGTCGCCCGCAGGCGCGGCGCGCACAGGAAATTTGCATTGACGCATGGGGTTACGGCTGGTGCGGCGACAGGCGCGTGATATCCTTGCTCGCTATCATCACCGGATCCCCTCGGGAGTGCTTCATGCGTTATCCCTCCTTCGCCTCCGCCGTCGCGCGGCTGCGCCGGGCGGCGTTTGCCGCTGCCCTGGCTGTCGCCGCCTTCACCGCCGCCGGCCTCGCCAGCGGCACCGCTGAAGCCGGCGTGGTCACGCCCGGCCTCGCCGCCCCGTCGGCCGTCGCCGCCGGCACGCTCGCTCCCTCCGCCGCGCTCACCGAGAATGTGGCCTGGGTCTGCGGCCCGTTCCGCTGCTTCTGGCGCCCGAACTATAATTGGTACGTGCCCCCCTATGCCCGTGGCTGGGGCCCGCCGGTGCGCCCGAACTGCTTCTGGCGCCGCACCTGGGGTGGCGGCTGGGTGCATGTCTGCCCCTGAGGCGGCGTGAAACCCTGCGGGCTCTGCCGCCGCCTTGAGGCGAGCCGCCTTGGGACACAAGCCGGCCCACCTTGTGGCTGATCCACGGAGAAGGGTGCGCGTGCGCGCCCTTTTTTGTCGGTCTCCCGCTCCATCACGATCCCGCCGCTGCGCGGGAGATTCGAGACCCCATGCGCGACGGCTACCGCCCGCTGCTCTTCGCCACCTTCGCCACCCTGATCGCCGGCTTCGTCGATGCCGTCGGCTACGCCCATCTCGGCGGGCTGTTCCTCTCCTTCATGAGCGGCAACAGCACCCGGCTCGGCATTCAACTGGCGCAGGGACATTGGCCGCTGGCGCTGTTCACCGCCTCTGTCATCGCCGGCTTCGTCATCGGCGCCTTTGCCGGCACGCTGATCGCCGATGTGGCGGGCGAATGGAAACTGGTCGCCGTGCTCGGCAGCGAGGTGGTGCTGTTCGTGCTGGCGGCGGTGCTGGCGGGCGGGGATGCGGGAAGGCTGTCGCTGCTGCCGGTCGCGCTCGCCATGGGCATGCAGAACAGCGTGCACCAGGTCATCGCCGGGGCGGATGTCGGCAAGAGCTTCGTCACCGGTGCGCTGTTCGGCGTCGGCCAGGCGCTCGCCCGCTGGGCGCGGCGGCGCGGCGGACCGGTGGAGGCGCTGTCCTATGCCGGTTCCTGGGCGTCCTTCGTCATCGGCGCGGGCATCGGCGCCATGCTGCTGGCGGCGAGCGGGCTGGTCCCCTCGCTGGCGGCCGCCTGCGTGCTGCTGGCCGGCCTCACCGCCATCGCCTTCGCCTTCCATGGCCATTTGCTGCACCCGATCGGGCGCGAGGGTGGCGACTGACCGCGGGCGAGGGAACCGCCCGTGAGGCACCTCGCCGCGACAGTCAGTCCCGTGCGCTGATCTCGCGCTCGCCGCGATGCACGGTGAGCTCTCCCGGCCGCCCGGCTCCGCGCCGGCGGTAGACGCTCGGCCGGCGGTGCTTGAGCGCGCCACGCCGTGCCCGGCGCCCCTGCACCGCGCCGATGATGAGCCGACCGATCATCGCATGGGCGGGCCGGTGGCTGCCATCGGCCAGCGTCACCAGCATCGGCCGGCCGAGCGCCGCGCTCCAGCCGCGCCATTCCGCCACCACGTCGTCAATATGCGGCGCGCTGTAGAGCGTCACCGACAGCGCCGGGTCCGCATGCACGAAGAGCAGGGCGATGCCGTCATCGTCGCCTTCCGGGTCGAGCAGCGCCACGGCGAGGCCGCGATAGGCGGAGAGCGGGCATGCGGCCGTCACCGTCACGCCGGCGAGGCGCCGGCTCAGCCTCACCCCCTCCGGCCCGATCTCGATCTGCCGCACCCCGTCATCCGCGCCGTCGTCGGCGGCGTCGAATCGCAGCGGCCATTCTTCCGGCGCGGTGGGGCGCGCCAGCGCCACATAGGTCTGGCGCGCCGCCTCCGGCCTTGTCTTCAGGTCCAGTCTGTCCTGACGCATCACGCATCTCCCCGCCGATTTTCTGGCTCAGTGGCCTCGGTCGTGGGCACACCCTAGTCGCGACCCCTTGCTCCGCCGCTTAAAGGACATGGTTGAGAGTTTCTTCCCGGCGGGGAATGGCACCTATGCTTGACGATTGCTTGTCGGAATCGCTCGCAATGCCAATATCGCATTTGCAATCCCCGCCTCGTGCGCCTACGTCCCGCGAATGGAAACCATGCCAAGCCTTGCCGCCGATCTGCCCGGTCCCGATCCTCTGGCCGATCCCGCCGTCGCCGCGCGGCATCTGGCCGAGGCGGTGGTCGCCGCCGGGGCGGTGGCGGTGGAGATGTTCCGCGCCGGGGTGAAGAGCTGGTCCAAGCACAATGATTCCCCCGTCACCGAGGCCGACCTCGCCGTCGACGTGATGCTGCGCGAGCGGCTCAGCCTGGTCGGGCCGGATTATGGCTGGCTGTCGGAGGAGACGGTGGACGAACCCTCGCGCCTGTCGCGCCGCCGGGTGTGGATCGTCGACCCCATCGACGGCACCCGGGCTTACATGGCCGGGCACGCCGACTGGTGCGTGGAGGCGGCGCTGGTCGAGGATGGCCGCCCGATCGCCGGCGCCCTGTTCGCCCCCGTCACCGACGAGTTGTTCATGGCGGTGCGCGGCGGCGGGGCGACCCGCAACGGCCGGCCGATCCGCGTCTCCGCCACCGGCGCGCTGGATGGCGCGCGCATTGACGGCCCGGCGCCGTGGCTCGCCCATCTCGACCGCGCCGGTGACTGGCGGCGGGTGGACCGCATCCGTTCGCTCGCCCTGCGCCTCGCCCGAGTCGCCACCGGCGAGCTCGATGCGGCGCTCGCCTCGCCCAACGGTAATGATTGGGACCTTGCCGCCGCGGACCTTTTGGTGCACGAAGCAGGCGGACGGCTGACCACGCTCGACGGCCGTCCGCTCGCCTATAACGCGCCGGTGCCGCGGCATGGGGCGCTGGTTTCCGCCGGCCGCCGGCTGCACCCGGCGCTCATGGCCGTGGCGCGCTGATCGTTCCCGAGCACAGGACGCGACCGGAATGCCCGAGACCACCAGTCCCCAGCTTCTGCACCTTGTCTTCGGCGGCGAGCTCGAAAAGATCGACGGCGTCACCTTCAAGGATCTCGACGCGCTCGACATTGTCGGCGTCTACCCGAACTACGCCACCGCCCATGCGGCGTGGAAGGCCAAGGCGCAGCAGACCGTCGACCAGGCGCAGACGCGCTATTTCATCGTTCATCTCCATCGCCTGCTGGACCCGGACGCCAGCGCGACGACAAGCTGAGCGCCGGCCTTTCCGTATGTGGCGTCGACTGCGCACCTCACCGACGGTCCGCACCGTTCTCGGGCGGAGCATGGCGTCCTATCTGCGTTTCGTCTGGCGGACCCAGCGCGTGGTGATGGAGCCGGCCAATCTCTATGAGCTGGCTGACGCCGAGCTGCCGATGATCCTCACCTTCTGGCACGGGCAGCATTTCCTCACCCCGTTCCTGGTGCGGCCCTATCACCGCGCCAAGGTGATGATCTCGCGCAGCGCCGATGCGGATGTGAACGCCATCGCCGCGGAGGCGCTCGGCATCGGCGCGGTGCGCGGCTCGGGCGCGCAGGGGCGCGATTTCCGCACCAAGGGCGGCTTCAACGCCACGCTGGAAATGATCCGCCACCTGTCCGAGGGCACCAATGTCGCGATGACGGCCGATGTGCCGAAGATCTCGCGCGTGGCCGGGCTGGGCGTCGTCACCATCGCCAAGCATTCCGGGCGGCCGATCTATCCCGTCGCCATCGCCACCTCGCGGCGCATCATCGCCCGTTCCTGGGACAAGTCGGCGATCCACCTGCCCTTCGGCCGCGCCGCCGTGGTCGCCGGAGATGGGGTGCGCGTCGCTGCCGATGCCGGGCCGCAGGAGCTGGAAGCGGCGCGGCGCGAAATTCAGCGCCAGCTCGAAGTCGCCACCGCCCGCGCCGAGGAACTGGTCGGCCGGCCGGAAGAGGCAAGGGCGCTCGCCCGCAAGAGCGCGATCGCCGCCGCCGCGCCCGGGGATTCCGCGCCCGCCGCTTCCGCCAACGGCTAGCGCGTCATGGCCAGCGCGCATTCCCCCTTTCTCGTCCGCTGCTACCGGGCGGCGACCTGGCTGGCGACGCCCTTCGTCCGCCTGCTGCTGGCGCGCCGGCTGAAGCGCGGCAAGGAGGACGGCGCCCGCCTCACCGAACGCTATGGTCGCGCCAGCGCCGCCCGTCCGCGCGGGCCGCTGGTGTGGGTGCATGGCGCCAGTGTCGGCGAGATGATCGCCGTGCTGCCGCTCATCGAGCGGCTGCGCGAGCGCGGCTTCCGCGTGCTGTTCACCTCCGGCACGGTGACCTCGGCGCGGCTGGCCCAGGCGCGGCTACCGCCCGACGTGCCGCACCAGTTCGTGCCGCTGGATTCGCCGCTGTTCCTGCGGCGCTTCCTCCGGCACTGGCGGCCGGACCTGGTGCTGCTGGTGGAATCCGAGCTTTGGCCGAACCTCATTCTGGAGGTGAAGGCGCGCGCCACCCCGCTGGTGCTGGTCAATGCGCGGATGTCGCCCTCCTCCTTCGAGAGCTGGCGACGGGTGCCGGGCAGCGTCGCGGCGCTGCTGTCGCGGGTCGACCTGTGTCTGGCGCAGGGGCCGGACGATGGCGAGCGGCTGCGCCAGCTCGGCGCGCCGCGCGTCACCGTCACCGGCAATCTCAAATTTGACGCGCCGCCGCCTCCCGTCGATATCGCCGCCTTCGACGCGCTGCGGCTGGCGACGGCCGGGCGCAGCGTCGTCGTCGCCGCCTCCACCCATCCCGGCGAGGAGGAAATCGTCATCGAGGCGCATCAGCGTCTCGCCAAGGAACTGCCGAACCTGCTCACCATCCTCGCCCCGCGCCATCCCGAACGCGGCACGGCGGTGGTGCAGCTCGCCACCGCCGCCGGCTGCCCGGCGGTGCTGCGCAGCGACGGCTACCAGCCGGACAAGGGCACGGCGATCTATGTCGCGGACACGATCGGCGAACTCGGCCTGTTCTACCGGCTCGGGCCGGTGGCGCTGCTCGGGGGCTCGCTGGCGCGCCGGGGCGGGCAGAATCCGATCGAGCCGATCAAGCTCGACACCGCCATCCTGCACGGCCCGCATGTGACCAATTTCAACGCGCTCTACGACCGGCTCGACGAGGCGGGCGGGGCGCTGTGCGTCACCGATGCGCGCACGCTCGCGGCGGCGGCCTATATGCTGCTGGCGGACCCGGCCTCGCGCGCTACGATGATCGCGGCCGGGCGGGCGACGATCGAGAGCTTCGGCGGCGCGCTGGAGCGCACGCTCGGCGCCATCGACCCCTATCTGGTGCAGATCCAGCTTGAGAGGCGCTGAACGTGATGCAGGCACCTCACTTCTGGTGGCGACGCGAACACAGCCTGCTGGCGAAGCTGCTGGCGCCGCTGGGCGCGCTGGTCGGCGGAATCACGCTGGCGCGGCTTCGCCGGCCGGGCACGGGTGTCGGCCTGCCGGTCATATGTGTCGGCAACCCGACCGTCGGCGGCGCCGGCAAGACCCCGACCGTGATCGAGATCGCCCGCCGGCTCGCCCTGCATGGCCACAAGCCGGCGGTGCTGACGCGCGGCTATGGCGGCCGGCTGAAGGGCCCGGTGCGGGTCGATCCGCTGCTGCACGGCGCCGATGATGTGGGCGACGAGCCGCTGCTGCTCGCCCGCGCGGCGCCGACCTTCGTCGCCCGAGACCGGCTCGCTGGGGCGCAGGCGGCGGCGCAGGCCGGCGCCGACATCCTCATCATGGATGACGGCTTCCAGAGCCCGGCGCTGGCGAAATCTCTGTCGATCCTCGTCATCGACGCCGGCGTCGGCATCGGCAACGGCCTGTGCCTGCCCGCCGGACCGCTGCGCGCGCCGCTCGCCCCCCAGCTCGAACAGGCGCAGGCGCTGCTGGTCATCGGCGAGGGAGCGCCAGGCGAGCGCGCCGCGCGCGAGGGCTATGCCGCCGGCGCCGTGGTGCTGCGCGGGCGTCTCGCCCCGGAGGCGCAGGCGGTGGCGCGGCTGTTCGGCAAGCGCGTGCTCGCCTATGCCGGTATTGGCCGTCCCGCCAAATTCTTCGAGACGCTGCGCACGCTCGGCGTGCTGCCTGTCGTGACGCGGGCCTTCCCGGACCACCATGTCTACACGGCGGCCGAGGTGGAAGAGCTTCGCGCCGAGGCGCAGAAGATGGACCTCGTGCTGGTCACCACCGAAAAGGACGCGATGCGCCTCGCCGGCAGCGAGGTCGGCCAGCCGCTGATCGAAGTGTCGGATGTGCTGCCGGTGCGGATGGCGCTGGAGCCGCAGAGCGCGAAAGCGCTGGAGCGCATGCTGGGCGGCCTGGAATCCGGCCCGCGCGAGCGTTAGAGCACGCGCCGATCAGCTTGCATCGCAAGCTGATCGGATAACGCGTTCTCTATCTTAGAGTTAGAGGGCGATTTACCGATCAGATTGATTCAATCTGATCGGATCGCGCTCTAGCGCGTTTTCGAGCGCAGTGGATGCCGATCCGGTTGATTCAACCCGATCGGCCGGGCTTCGGCACCGTTCAGGCCGGCTTGAGGCGGTCGGGATGCAGCCGCGCCAGCACCGCCTGCGGGCTGGCATAGGCTTCCTGCAGGTCGACGCTCCAATAGCGCAGCTCGTCGAGCGGGATCGCCTCGCCGGTCACGGCGCAGCGTACGAAGGTGCCGGGACGCACGACGCGGAAGTCGCCGTCGAGATAGCGCACCTCGGCTTCACCCGAGGCGGAGAAACGTTCGAAGCGGTTCATGTTCCCGCCCATCCTGTCGGTTCGGTTGGCGCGACAATAAAGAGCCGGTGGTCCATACGGCAAGTCCGATGGAGCACCTATCGGCGTGGCGCCCGGTCAATTATCGAACAAGGTGGGTTGGCGCGGCCCCTCCGGCAAGGGGGAGGCTGCGCGGCTCTTCGGCTTGCGTGCCGGCCGGGCGGGGGAGGGCGGCGCGTCCGGACCGGCGGCGGCGGTGGCGGACACGGCGACCCGCCCGTCGCGGAATTCGATCTCCATCGCGTCCCCGGCGGCGATGCCCGCCGCCGCATGGACCGGCGCGCCCGAGGCGTCGCGGACGAGCGCATAACCCCGCGCCAGCACGCCCTTATAGGAGAGGGCGGTGAGCAGCTTGGCCACCGCGTCGAGCCGGCCGGCGCGCTCGGCCGCCTGCTGGCGCCGGCAGCGGACAAGGCGCGCCTGCGCATTTTCCAGCCGGTCGCGCCCGCGCCTGCCGCGCTCGCGCAGCGCCTGCGCGAGCAGCCGCAGCCGCCCCTCGTCGCGGGTGAGCCGCAGACGGTGGCTTGAGGTGTTGACCGCCAGCCCGCGCGGCAGCCGGGCGGCGATGTCGCCCAGGCGCTCGCCCCGGCGGGTGAGGGCGCCGGCGAGAAGCTGGGGCGTCAGCCGCCCTTCGATGCGGGTCAGCGCCAGCCGGTGCGCGCCGGCATTGGCTTTCAGCGCCCGGGGCAGGCGCTGGCCGGCCAGGTCGAGCCGCTGGCGCGGCACGGCGAGCACGGCATCCGCGCTCGGCAGCAGGCGTGACAGTGCCCGCAGTTCGCTGCGCTGCCGGTCGAGCGCGCGGGCGAGGCCGGCGCGCCGCCGCGCGTCGAGCCGCGCCAGTTCGGCGACGAGATCGGCGCGCACCGGCACCGCCATCTCGGCGGCGGCGGTCGGGGTGGGGGCGCGCAGATCGGCGGCGAAGTCGATCAGCGTCACGTCGGTCTCATGGCCGACGGCGGAAATCAGCGGGATGGCGCTCTCCGCCGCCGCGCGCACCACGCTTTCCTCGGAAAAGCCGAGCAGATCTTCCAGCGAGCCGCCGCCGCGCGCGACGATGAGCACGTCCGGACGCGGGATCGCCCCGCCGGCCTGTATCGCGTTGAAGCCGCGAATGGCGGCGCTCACCTCGGCCCCCGACGTGTCGCCCTGCACCCGCACCGGCCACACCAGCACATGGCGGGGAAACCGATCGTTCAGCCGGTGGAGAATGTCGCGGATCACCGCCCCGGTGGGCGAGGTGACGACGCCGATGACACGGGGTAGGAAAGGCGGGCGGCGCTTGCGCTCGGGCGCGAACAGGCCTTCGGCGGCGAGGCGGCGCTTCCTCTCCTCCAGCATCGCCATGATGGCGCCGGCGCCGGCGAATTCCAGCTGCTCGATGACGATCTGGTAGGAGGACTTGCCGGGAAAGGTGGTGATGCGGCCGATGGCGACCACTTCCAGCCCTTCCTCCGGCCGGATCTTCAGCCGGCCGAAATTGCCCTTCCACACCACGGCGTCCAGCCGGGCGTTCTGGTCCTTCAGGCTGAAATAGGCGTGGCCGGAGGAATGCGGGCCGCGATAGCCGGAGATTTCCCCGCGCACCCGCACATGGCCGAAGGAATCCTCCACCGTGCGCTTGAGCGCGCCGGAAAGTTCCGAGACGGTCCAGTCGGCGGCGTTGGAGACGGGCGATTCGGCGAGGCTGTCGGGCATGGGGCAGTGATAATGGGTTTTGGCCGGGGCGGAAACGGGGCGGGCCTCTACATTATCCCGGCCGGGGGCGGAGCCGGAGAGCCGGGATCGCACTCCGCTGACCCCGATCCCGGCTCGGCCTGCGGCCGTCCGGGATGACGTGCCTCCTGATCCGGCCTCGGCACCTTGATCCCCGCCCTTCCCCGGCCTAGGTTGCGCCGCCTTTTCAGCCAACCGCCGGCTTACCCATGATCGATCCCGCTCTGCCGCCGCATATGCGCCCCGACAAGTCGTTCCAGGGGCTCATCCTCGCGCTCCATGCCTTCTGGGCGGACAAGGGCTGCGTGGTGCTGCAGCCCTACGACATGGAAGTCGGCGCCGGCACCTTCCACCCCGCCACCACGCTGCGCGCCCTCGGGCCGCTGCCGTGGAAGGCGGCCTATGTGCAGCCCTCGCGCCGGCCCAAGGATGGGCGCTACGGCAAGAACCCCAACCGGCTGCAGCATTATTACCAGTACCAGGTGATCCTGAAGCCCTCGCCGGCCGACCTGCAAGACCTCTATCTCGCCTCGCTCTCGGCCATCGGCATCGACCTCAACCTGCACGATGTGCGCTTTGTCGAGGACGATTGGGAAAGCCCGACGCTCGGCGCCTGGGGGCTGGGCTGGGAGTGCTGGTGCGACGGCATGGAGGTGAGCCAGTTCACCTATTTCCAGCAGGTCGCCGGCTTCGAATGCGCCCCCGTGGCAGGCGAGCTGACCTATGGGCTGGAACGCCTCGCCATGTATGTGCAGGGGGTCGAGAACGTCTACGACCTCAATTTCAACGGCCGCGAGGGCGACGAGAAGGTCACCTATGGCGACGTGTTCCTGCAGGCGGAAGAGGAATATTCCCGGCACAATTTCGAGCATGCCGACACCGACATGCTGTTCGAGCAGTTCCGCATGGCCGAGAGCGCGGCGGCGAAATATCTTGAGGCCGGCTGGGAAGACGGCAGCAAGACCCGCCATCTGATGGCGCAGCCCGCCTATGACCAGTGCATCAAGGCGAGCCATGTGTTCAACCTGCTCGACGCGCGCGGGGTGATCTCCGTCACCGAGCGGCAGAGCTATATTCTGCGCGTGCGCGAACTCGCCAAGGCCTGCGGGGCGGCCTGGCTGGCCACGGCGGCGGGCGGCACACCGGCGGCCTGATCTTCTCCTTCCTCCCCGCGCGGAGCGCGCCCATGGCCAGCGTCGATGTCGCGTCCTATTCCGGCCCCGAGCCGGCCGAGACCCCGGCCGGTTCCCGCGCGCTCATCGCCGGGGCGCTGGGCAATGTGCTGGAATGGTATGATTTCGCCGCCTATGGCTTTCTGGCCGCGATCTTCGCCAGGAACTTCTTCCCCGACAGCGACCCCTTTGTCGGCCTGATCGCCGCCTTCGGCGTGTTCGCCGCCTCCTTCGTCATGCGGCCGGTCGGCGGCATGGTGTTCGGCCATATTGGCGACCGTTATGGCCGCCGCCGGGCGCTGTTCATCTCCGCCGCGATGATGACGGTCTCCACCGTCGCCATCGGCCTGCTCCCGACCTATGCGACGATCGGCGTCGCCGCGCCGCTGCTGCTCCTGCTGCTGCGGCTGCTGCAGGGGCTGTCGATCGGCGGGGAATACACCACCTCGGCGATCTTCCTCGCCGAGAATGCCAAGCTGCGGCGGCGCGGGCTCATCGCCTCCTTCGCCGGCTGCGGCGCCTCCGGCGGCACGCTGCTCGGCTCCATGGTCGGCGCCGTCACCGCCATGATGATGAGCACGGACGATCTCGTCGCCTGGGGCTGGCGCATCCCGTTCCTGCTCGGCATCCTGCTCGGCGGCTTCACGCTCTATCTGCGCGGTTCCGCCATTGACGACGCGCCTTCCCGCCCGCACCGGCCCGGCCGGCTGCCGCTGGTCGAGGCCCTGCGCACCGATGGGCGCGAGATGATCCGCGCCGCGGTGCTCAACCTCACCTTGGGCGTCAGCTTCTATATGCTGTTCGTCTATCTCACCACCTATATGCAGCAGGTGGACGGCCTCACCGAGCGCCTCTCGCTGCAGATCAACACCATCAGCATGGTGGCCGTGCTCGGGCTGGCGCCGCTCTTCGCCGCGTTGTCGGACCGGATCGGGCGCAAGCCCGTGGTCTGCGGCGGGCTGATCGGTCTCATCCTGTTCTCCTGGCCGTTGTTCCGCCTGCTCGATTCCGGCGTGGCGGCGAACGCGCTCATCGGCCAGCTCGGCTTTGCCGTGCTGGTCGCCGCCTATGCCGGGCCTATGCCCTGCGTGCTGGTGGAAATGTTCCGCCCCGCCACGCGCTGCAGCGCGCTCTCCTTCAGCTACAATCTCGCCCTCGGCCTTGCCGGCGGCACCGCGCCGATGGTGGCGGTGTATCTGGTCAATCGCGAACAGTTCGACATGGGCCCCGCCGCCTATCTCATCGCGGTGGCGGCGGTCTCGCTCGCCGCCGCGCTGACGATGAAGGAGACCCGTGGCCGGGCGCTTTCCTGAACGAGACGCCTCCCCTCGCCGGGCGCGACGTGCTAGGGCGTCGGCCGACCTTCCCGCAACGGCGCGCGCCGCCAGGTGCCGCCCGCCAGCCGACGTGACGCAGCGCCATGCCCGATCTCCTGCTCGAACTGTTCTGCGAAGAAATCCCCGCCCGCATGCAGGCCGGCGCGGCGGAGAGCCTGCGCAAGCTCGTCACCGATGCGCTGGTCGAGCGCGGCCTCGTCTATGAGGGCGCCAAGGCGTTCGTCACCCCGCGCCGGCTGGCGCTCGCCGTGCACGGCCTGCCGGCGCAGCAGCCGGACACGCATGAGGAGCGCAAGGGCCCGCGCGTCGGCGCCCCGCAGGGCGCCATTGACGGCTTCCTGAAAGCCGCCGGCCTCGCCTCCATCGAACAGGCGAGCATCGAGAGCGACCCGAAAAAGGGCGAGTTCTACATCGCCCGCATCCACAAGCATGGCCGGCCGACGCCAGAGGTGATTGCCGAGATCGTGCCCGCCGTGATCCGCGCCTTCCCCTGGCCGAAGTCCATGCGCTGGGGCAAGGGCTCGACCAGCCCGAACGCGCTGCGCTGGGTGCGGCCGCTGCAATCCATCCTGTGCACCTTCGGCCCCGAGACCGAGGAGCCGGAGATCGTCGCTTTCGAGATCGACGGCCTCCGCTCCGGCGATGTCACGCGCGGCCACCGCTTCCTCGCTGAGGGCACGATCCGCGTGCGCCGGCTGGAAGACTGGATGGCGAAGCTGGAAGCCGCCTTCGTGGTGGTGGACCGCGAGCGGCGCAAGGACATCATCCTCAACGACGCCAAGGATCTCGCCCTCGCGCAGGGGCTGGAACTGGTGGAGGATGCCGGCCTGCTGGACGAGATTTCCGGGCTGGTGGAATGGCCCGTCGTGCTGATGGGGTCGTTCGACCCCGCCTTTCTCGACGTGCCGGACGAGGTGGTGCGCGCCACCATCCGCGCCAACCAGAAATGCTTCGTGTTGAAGGACCCCGCCACCGGGCGGCTCGCCAACAGGTTCATTCTGGTGTCGAACCTTGCCGCCAGCGATGGCGGCGCGGCGATCATCGCCGGCAATGAGCGCGTCATCCGCGCCCGGCTCTCCGACGCCAAGTTCTTCTGGGAGACGGACAAGAAGACCAACGCCTCGGTGCCGCTGGAAGAGCGGCTGGCGAAATTCGGCAATGTCACTTTCCACGAGAAGCTCGGCTCGCAGCTTGAGCGCATCCGCCGCATCGCCCGTCTTGCGCGCGAACTCGCGCCCGTGGTGGGCGCCGATCCGGACCTCGCGGAGCAGGCCGCGCTCTATGCCAAGAGCGATCTGCGCACGGAGGTGGTGGGCGAATTCCCCGAAGTGCAGGGGCTGATGGGCCGCTATTACGCCCGTCTCGAAGGCCTGCCTGAGGAAATCGCCGCCGCGGCGGAAGAGCATTACAAGCCGCAGGGCCCGACCGATATTGTCCCCACCGCGCCGGTCTCCATCGCCGTGGCGCTGGCCGACAAGCTCGATACGCTGGTCGGCTTCTGGGCCATCGACGAGAAGCCGACCGGCTCCAAGGACCCCTATGCCCTTCGCCGCGCGGCGCTGGGCGTGGTGCGGATTGTGCTGGAGAATGGGCTGACGGTGAAACTCGGCGCGTTTGCCGAGCCGGATTTGCTCTCCTTCTTCGCCGACCGTCTCAAGGTCCATCTGCGCGAAGCCGGTGCCCGCCACGATCTGGTCGATGCCGTTTTCGCCCTTCCCGGCCAGGACGACCTGCTGCTCGTGGTGAAGCGCGTCGAGGCGCTGGGGCGGTTCCTCGCCACCGAGGACGGCAAGAACCTGCTCGCCGGCACCAAGCGCGCGGCGAATATTCTGCGCATCGAGGAGAAGAAGGACGGCGTCGCTTATGAAGGCGGCGTCGACATGGTGCTGCTGCACGAGCCGGAGGAACGCGCGCTGGCTGACGCGATCGCTGCGCTCGGCCCGCAGATCGAACAGGCACTGGCGCGTGAAGACTTCGAGGCCGCTATGGCGCTGATCGCGCAGTTGCGCGCACCGGTCGACGCCTTCTTCGAGAAGGTGACGGTGAATGCGGAAGACCAGGCGCTGCGGGTCAACCGCCTGCGCCTGCTCGCCGACATCCGCGCCGCCACCCGCGCCATCGCCGATTTCGAGCGCATCGAGGGGTAGGCGGCGCACTCCTTACGCCGTCATCCCGGAACGGCCGCCAGGCCGTCTCCGGGATCGCGTGGTGTCTTGCCGTCGCGCCATCGCGATCTCGGCTCGCCGGCTTTGCCTGCGGCCGGGATGACGGCCATCGGACGTTCAGGCGCCGGAACGCTTGCGTGCACCCGAGGGCGGAACCATCCTGCCGGGCGCGGCTTATGTCGCTACCACCCAGCGGAGTGTCCCATGGACATCAATATCGTCGCCATTCAGCCGATCGTCGCGCTCATCGCCGGCATCCTCATTCTCGTAATGCCGCGCCTGCTAAGCTTCATCGTCGCCATCTATCTGATCTTCATCGGCATTGTCGGCCTGCTCGGCACCGGCGGGCTGGAGAATATCGGCCAGCGGCTCGGCATCTGAGGCCTGCGCCCTGCCCGGGCTGCCGGGCAGGGCTCCGGTGCCACGCGCTCAGCGCCGCTCCGCCCCGCGCAGGGCGTCGACGCTCCACGGGCCGGGGCCGGCGAAGGTGAGATAGAAGAACACGAAGCAGTACAGCGCCGCCAGCTCGCCGCCATTGAGGATGGGATAGAAGTCCTTCGGCGCGTGGACGAGGAAATAGGCCACCGCCGTCATGCCCGAGAGGATGAAGGCGACCGGGCGCGAGAACAGCCCGATCAGCAGCAGCGCGCCGCCGACCAGCTCGATGATGCCGGCAAGGCCCGGCATGGAAGTGAGGCTGATGCCGCTCATCTGCGTCGCGGGAAAGCCGAGCACCTTGGTGGTGCCGTGCTGGAGCAGCAGCAGTGCCGCCATGATGCGCAGCAGGCTCAGAATGTGGGGAGCCAGTCGAGTCAACGTGCCATTCATGAAGATCGCCCTCAAGGCTTGGGGTGTGCCGGCGCGTGGAGCCTGCCCCAACCGCCCGCGCGCGGCAATCCGCCGGCGTCATCACCTTTGGCGCAGGGCACAAATTTCATGACGCATCTGCGAATGATGGATTGAAGGGAAGACCTCAAGACGCTAGACCACTTGTGGGAAAAGGCGCGGGACCCCTTGGCGTGTCCTGGCTCAACCCTTTGGCGTTGCGTGCATTTCAGCCATGGCTGAATTTCCATCACGGCGGCGGGGACCCATTCGGCCCCACCCAACGGGGCATCTGAAATGACGAAATGGGTCTACACCTTCGGCGACGGCACGGCAGAGGGTGCGGCGGAGATGCGCAACCTGCTTGGCGGCAAGGGCGCGAACCTCGCGGAAATGTCGAATCTCGGCCTGCCGGTGCCTCCCGGCTTCACCATCTCGACCGAGGTGTGCACCTATTATTACGCCAATGGGAACGTCTATCCCGACAGCCTGAAGGGCGATGTCGACGCCGCGCTGGCCCATGTCGGGCAGCTCGCCGGCCGAACCTTCGGCGACCCCGCCAACCCGCTGCTCGTCTCCGTGCGCTCGGGCGCCCGCGCCTCCATGCCGGGCATGATGGACACGGTGCTCAATCTCGGGCTGAACGACGTCACCGTGGAGGCGCTGGCCGCCTCCTCCGGCGACGCCCGCTTCGCCTATGACAGCTATCGCCGCTTCATCCAGATGTACTCGAATGTGGTGCTGGACTTCCCGCATCACCATTTCGAGGAGGTGCTGGACGGCTTCAAGGGCGACCACGGCTATAATCTCGACACCGATCTGTCGGCGCAGGACTGGAAGGAAATCGTCGCCCGCTACAAGGCGCTGGTGGCGCATGAGCTGGGCAAGCCCTTCCCGCAGGACCCGCACGACCAGCTCTGGGGCGCCATCGGCGCCGTGTTCGGCTCGTGGATGAACCAGCGCGCCATCGTCTATCGCCGCCTGCACCAGATCCCGGAAAGCTGGGGCACGGCGGTGAATGTGCAGGCCATGGTGTTCGGCAATATGGGCGAGACCTCCGCCACCGGCGTCGCCTTCACCCGCAACCCCTCCACCGGCGAGAACGCGCTCTATGGCGAGTTCCTGATCAACGCCCAGGGCGAGGATGTGGTGGCCGGCATCCGCACGCCGCAGAACATCACCGAGGCCGCGCGCATTGGCGCCGGTTCCGACAAGCCCTCGATGGAGAAGGCGCTGCCGGAGGTCTACACCGAGTTCGTCCGCATCGCCGGCGTGCTCGAAGGCCACTATCGCGACATGCAGGACCTCGAATTCACCGTCGAGCGCGGCAAGCTGTGGATGCTGCAGACCCGCTCCGGCAAGCGCACCGCCAAGGCCTCGCTGCGCATCGCCGTGGAGCTCGCCCATGACGGCGTCATCACCCGCGAGGAGGCGATCGGCCGCGTCGACCCCGCCGCGCTCGACCAATTGCTGCACCCGATGCTCGACCCCAAGGCCGACAAGAAGGTGATCGGCGCCGGCCTGCCGGCTTCGCCGGGCGCCGCCTCGGGCGAGATCGTGTTCTCCGCCGACGAGGCGGAACTGCTCAAGACGCAGGGCCGCAAGGTCATTCTGGTGCGCATCGAGACCTCGCCGGAAGACATTCACGGCATGCACGCGGCGCAGGGAATCCTCACCACGCGCGGCGGCATGACCTCGCACGCCGCCGTGGTGGCGCGCGGCATGGGCAAGCCCTGTGTCTGCGGCGCCGGCACCATCCGCGTCGACTATGCCGCCGGCACGCTCACCTCAGGCGGGGTGACACTGAAGAAGGGCGACATCCTCACCATTGACGGCGGCACCGGCCAGGTGATCGCCGGCGCGGTGCCCACGCTGCAGCCGGAACTGTCGGGCGAATTCGCCACGCTCATGGGCTGGGCCGACGGCGTGCGCCGGCTGAAGGTGCGCGCCAATGCCGAGACCCCGCTGGACGCGCGCACCGCGAAGAATTTCGGCGCCGAGGGCATCGGCCTCTCGCGCACCGAGCACATGTTCTTCGAGGGTGACCGCATCCGCTCCGTGCGCGAGATGATCCTCGCCGACGACGAGAAGGGCCGCCGCGCCGCGCTCGCCAAGCTGCTCGCCGCTCAGCGCTCGGACTTCCAGGAGCTGTTCGAGATCATGGACGGGCTGCCGGTCACCATCCGCCTGCTCGACCCGCCGCTGCACGAATTCCTGCCGCACACAGAGGCGGACATTGCCGAGGTGGCGCAGGGCCTCGGGGTCAGCGCGGCCAAGCTCGCCGCCCGCAAGCGGGAGTTCGACGAGTTCAACCCGATGCTCGGCTTCCGCGGCTGCCGTCTCGCTATCGCCTTCCCGGAAATCGCGGAGATGCAGGCGCGCGCCATCTTCGAGGCGGCGGTGGCGGCGCAGAAGACCACCGGCAAGCCGGTGGTGCCGGAGATCATGGTACCGCTGATCACCGGCAAGCGGGAATTCGACCTCGTCAAGCACGACATCGACACGGTGGCGAAGAAGGTGGAGGCCGAGACCGGGGTGGCGCTGGAGTATCAGGTCGGCACCATGATCGAGCTGCCGCGCGCCGCGCTGAAGGCGGGCGAGATCGCGGAAACCGCCGAGTTCTTCTCCTACGGCACCAACGACCTCACCCAGACCACCTACGGCATTTCCCGCGACGATGCCGGCACCTTCCTCGGCACCTATATCGCCAAGGGCATTTTCGAGGTGGACCCCTTCGTGTCGATTGACACGGATGGTGTGGGCGAACTGGTGAAGATCGCCACCGAGCGCGGCCGCGCCGTGCGCCCGAAGCTCAAGCTCGGCATTTGCGGCGAGCATGGCGGCGATCCCGCCTCGGTCGCCTTCTGCGAGGAAGTCGGGCTCGACTATGTGTCCTGCTCGCCCTTCCGCGTGCCGATCGCCCGCCTCGCCGCCGCCCAGGCCGCGCTGAAGACCAAGGCCGCCAGCCAGGCGTGAGTGGGGCGAGCCTGCACAAGACAAACTTATGCCCGGGCTTGGCCCGGGCATTCACGCAATCATCGAGCGGCGATGAAAAATCGTGGATCCCCGGGTCGAGCCCGGGGATAACGCGGGTCGGCGAGGGGGGCGCTGTTCCCCCTCACCCGCCCTTCGCTGCCGCCTTCAGCCGGTACAGCGCTTCCAGCGCCTCGCGCGGGGTCATTTCGTCGGGGTCGAGCGTAGCGAGCGCGTCCTTCACCGCCGCCGCCACCGGGTCGGTTTTCGGCGTCGGGGCGGCGAGAGGCGGGGCGCGGTTGAGCGCGGCGAAGAGCGGGAGATCGTCGAGAATGCGCTGCGCCGGCGCGGCGCGGTCGGCGGACTCAAGCTCGGTCAGCACGGCGCGGGCGCGCTCCACCACCGCATGCGGCAGGCCGGCGAGCTTGGCGACCTGAATGCCGTAGGAGCGGTCCGCCGCGCCCGGCACCACCTCATGCAGGAAGATCACCTCGCCTTCCCATTCCTTCACCTTCACCGTCGCGTTGACGAGGCGGGAAAGCCGCTGGGACAGGGCGGTCAGCTCGTGGAAATGGGTGGCGAACAGGCCACGGCAGCGATTGGCCTCGTGCAGGTGCTCCAGACTCGCCCAGGCGATGGAGAGGCCGTCAAAGGTCGCGGTGCCGCGCCCGATCTCATCGAGGATCACCAGCGAGCGTTCGGTGGCCTGGTTGAGGATGGCGGCGGTTTCCACCATCTCGACCATGAAGGTGGAGCGCCCGCGCGCGAGATCGTCCGCCGCGCCGACGCGGGAGAACAGCCGGTCGACCACGCCGATGCGCGCCAGCCGCGCCGGCACGTAGGCGCCGGCCTGGGCGAGGATGGCGATGAGCGCGTTCTGGCGCAGGAAGGTCGACTTACCCGCCATGTTCGGGCCGGTGACCAGCCAGATCCGCCCGGCGCGGGCGCCTTCGGGCGGGGAAAGCTCGCACTCATTGGCGACGAACGGCCCGCCATCGCGGCGCAGCGCCTGCTCCACCACCGGGTGGCGCCCGCCTTCGATGCGGAAATCGAGCCCCTCATGCACCTCCGGGCGCACATGGTTCTCATCCACCGCCAGCTTGGCGAGGCCGGCGGTGACGTCGATCACCGCCAGCGCCTCGGCGCAGGCGCGGATCGCCTCGGTCTCGGCGGTCACGGCGGCGACCAGTTCGTCGAACAGCCCCTGCTCCAGCGCCAGCGCCCGCTCGCCGGCGCTGGATATCTTCGCCTCCAGCTCGGCGAGTTCGGTGGAGGTGAAGCGCATCGCCCCCGCCATGGTCTGGCGGTGCATGAACACGGCGTCGAAGGGCGGCTCGCGCAGCCGGTCGGCGTTCTGCTGGCTCACCTCGACGAAATAGCCGAGCACCGCATTGTGCCGGATCTTGAGCGCGCGGACCCCGGTTTCCTCGACATAGCGCCGCTCCAGCGCCGCCACCACGCGCCGGCTTTCGTCGCGCAGGGCGCGGGTGGCGTCGAGCTCGGGGTGATAGCCCGGGCGGATGAAGCCGCCGTCGCGGCGGTTGAGCGGGAGTTCGTCGTCGAGCGCGGCGGTAAGTCTGGCCGCCAGCGCCGGATCGACCCCACTGAGCGCCCGGGCGGCGGCCTGCAATTCGGCCGGGGCCGGGGCGTCGGCGATCAGCCCGGCGATGGCGGCGCCCTCATTCAGTCCGCGCCCGATGGCGGCGAGGTCGCGCGGCCCGGCGCGGCCCAGCGCGACGCGGGACAGCGCGCGGGCGAGGTCCGGCACGCCGGCGAGCCGGTCGCGCAATTGCGCGCGCAGGCTGGTTTCCTCGACCAGGCATTCCACCGCGTCGAGCCGCTCGGCGATGCGCTTCGGGTCTGTCAGCGGCTCGGCGAGGCGGCGGGCGAGCAGGCGCGCCCCGGCCGAGGTGACGGTGCGGTCCACGGCGGCGCATAGGCTCCCGGTACGCTCGCCGGTGGTGGTGCGCAGGATTTCGAGATTGGCCCGCGTCGCCGGGTCGATGATCATCGCCTCGCTGGAGGCCTCGCGCTGCGGCCGGCCGAGCGGCGGGCGGGCCCCGAGCTGGGTGCGCTCGATATAGGCGACGATGGCGGCGGCGGCGGCGAGTTCGGCGCGGGAGAAGCTGCCGAAGGAATCCAGCGTCGCCACCTGGAAGAAGCCGGCGATGCGCCGCCCGGCCGTAGTGCCATCGAAGCTCTCCTTCGGCAGCGGCGTCACGGCGGGCAGGGTGCGCCAGAGCGGGCGCAGCTCGGCATCGTCATAGACGGCGTCGGCGACCAGAAGCTCGGCCGGCTCGATGCGGGCGAGGTCGGCGGCCAGTCGTGCGCTGTCGGTTTCCGCGACGCGGAAGGAGCCGGTGGAGATATCGGCGAAGGCGAGGGCATAGACATAGCCATCGCCTTCCTCGCCGCTGCCCTTCACCCGGGCGAGGCTGGCCAGCACGTTCTCGCGCCGGGCATCGAGCAGCGCGTCCTCGGTCAGCGTGCCGGGGGTGACGAGGCGGATCACGTCGCGCTTCACGACACTCTTCGGGCCGCGCTTCTTCGCCTCGGCGGGCGGCTCCATCTGCTCGCACACGGCGACGCGGTGGCCGGCGGCGATGAGCTTGTGGAGATATTCCTCAGCCCGGTCCACCGGCACCCCGCACATCGGGATGTCCTCGCCCTGGTGCTTGCCGCGCTTGGTGAGCACAATGCCGAGCGCGCGCGCGGCGATCTCGGCGTCTTCGAGAAACAGCTCGTAGAAATCGCCCATCCGGTAGAACAGCAGGCTGCCGGGATTGGCAGCCTTGATCTCGATGTACTGCGCCATCATCGGCGTCACGCGCTCGGTGTCGGCGGCCGCCTTGGACGTGACGCGCTCGCTATCCGCGAGCGCTTGGGGCGCGGTGCTGTTCTCGGGCTGATCCATGGCGGGGACGCTGGCAGAGGGGAGGGGCGCCTTTCAAGCGCCGGGTGCGGTTATCCCCTCTAAAGCACCACGCCGCGCAGCGCTTCCGGGTCCATCAGCCCCATCAGCCGTCCGGCGGCGGCGCGGGCGAAGCGCAGGGTCAGCGCCTTGCGCGTCGCCCCGGCCAGCGCATGCAGCGGCGCCTCGCGCACCAGCCCGGCGCCGAAGGCGTCCGCCACCAGGATGCCGGTGTCCTCGGGCAGGATCTCCAGCGGGAAATCCGGGCCGACGGCGAAGAACAACCGGTCGCAATGGGCGCGGTACTCCGTCCATTTGCGGTCGGTGCGGAAATCGGTGACCGAGGATTTGATCTCCACCATCCACACCTCGCCGCGCAGGTCGAGCGCGGCGATGTCCGCCCGCCGGCCGGAGGCGAGGCTGAATTCCGGCACGCCCACCAGCCCGCGCGCGGCGAGATAGCGCAGCGCCCCGCGCTGTATGCCGCGCGCGGTTTCGGACTGGCGCCCATCCGGCGGCAGGACGAGGTCGGGAAAGCCGATGTCGCTCATTCCCGTACTCTATCCGTTCTCCTCCTCGCGAGGAAAGACCCCGGCGGCGGTCTCGATGGCCGGGGCGTCCTCGCCGCGCGAGAAGGCGGGCAGTTCCGGCCCGGCGAGCGCGGTGGCCGGCGCGGGCGGCAGGCTGCCGGCGCTGAGCCGGCGCACCACGGCGAAGGCGCAGATCAGCGCCGCGACGCCGAAGAAGACCGAGCCCAGCGCCTGCCCGGCGATCACCCCCTCGACGCCATACCAGCGGCTGCCGAGCCAGACGAAGGGAATGGTGCCGAGCGTCGCCCGCCCCCAGTTGAACAGGGTGGAGAGCAGCGGCGCGCCGAGATTGTTGAAGGCGGCATTGGCGACGAACAGCGCGCCGAAGAACACATAGGCGCCGGCGGCATAGAGGCAGAAGAATTCCACCAGCGCCACGCCTTCCGCCGAGAGGCCGAACAGCCCGGCGAGCGGCTGGCGCACCAGTGCGAGAACCAGCCAGACCCCGAGTACATAGGCGACGATGAGCTTCAGGCTGTCACGCACCGTCTGCCGCACCCGGTCATAGCGCCGGGCGCCGACATTCTGGCCGATCACCGGGCCGATGGCGCCGGTGAGGGCGAAGAGCGGGCCGAAGGCGACCGGGATCAGCCGGCCGATCACCGCCCAGGCCGCCACCGCCGCATCGCCATGCGGGGCGAGGGCGAAGGTGATGTAGGCATTGCCCACCGGCGTCGCGACATTGGTGAGGATGGCCGGCACGGCGATGGCCGAGAGCGGCCCGATATCGGCAAGGAAATCCGCGACGCGCGGGCGCGCGGCGAGCTTGTGCACCCGTATCACCGCGTTCAACCCATAGGCGACCATCACCCCGCGCGCCAGCACGGTGGCGATGGCGGCGCCTTCGACGCCGAGGCCGAGGGCGAGGATGAGCAGCGGGTCGAGCACGGCGGTGGTCAACCCGCCCGACAGCGTCACCCACATGGAACGGCGCGCATCGCCTATTCCGCGCAGCGTGCCGGACGCCGCCATGCCGAGGCCGAGCAGCGGCGTGGAGGGCAGCACGATCAGCAGGAAGTCGCGCGCCAGCTCCAGCGTGCGCCCGCTGGCCCCGAGCAGCGCCAGCAGGGGCGAGAGAAAGGGCAGCATCGCCAGCGTCATCGCCCCGGTGGCGAGCGCCATATAGATGAGCGAGGAGGTGGAGAGCCGCCGCCCGTCCTCGATCCGCCCGCTGCCGATGGCCCGCGAGACCAGTGCCGAGCCAGCGATCATCACGCCGATGCCGATGGAGGTGGTGAAGAACATCACCGTGCCGGCATAGCCGATGGCCGCCGCCAGCTCCTCCTCGCCGAGCAGCGAGATGTAAAACAGGTTGAGAAGATCGACGACGAACACCGCCACCAGCCCGACCGAGCCGGCGGCGGTCATGGTGGCGACATGGCGCAGCGTCGAGCCTTCGATGAAGCGGGCATTGAGCGGCTTGCGGGGGGCGGTCCTGTCCATGCCGGGGCATATGGCATGCGCGCGGCGCGCCGGACAGGCCCGTGCGCGCAACCCGTTGCTTGCGCGCACGCCGATCCGTCGCTGCCCGCCTGCCACCACCCTGCCATATGGCGATGGCATGACGTCGCCGCCCCCGCCGGTGCGACACGCCGCGCGGCGACGATTGAGAAGCGTCATCGAAATCGGCTAGAAGGGCTGGCCCCGCCGCGCGCCCGCGCCGATGCGCCGCCCGTCTCTTCCTGCTCCCCGTGCGAACGGACCCGCCATGACCGTCGACACTGCCGCCGAAACCCCGACTGCCACCGAGACCATCGACGACCACACCAAGGCCCGCGTGCTGGTGCAGGCGCTGCCGCACATGCAGCGCTATGACGACGCCATCATCGTGGTGAAATATGGCGGCCACGCCATGGGCGACGAGCAGGTGGCGCGGGACTTCGCGCAGGACATCGTGCTGCTCGAACAATCCGGCGTGAACCCGGTGGTGGTGCATGGCGGCGGGCCGCAGATCGGCGCCATGCTGGCCAAGCTCGGCATCAAGTCCGAATTCGCCGCCGGGCTGCGCATCACCGACAAGGCCACCGTCGAGATCGTCGAGATGGTGCTGGCCGGCTCGATCAACAAATCCCTGGTCGGCTTCATCAACGAGGCCGGCGGCAAGGCGCTGGGCCTGTCCGGCAAGGACGGCAACATGGTCGTCGCCTCCAAGGTGACGCGCTCGGTGCGCGATCCCGATTCGAACATCGAGCAGGTGGTCGATCTCGGCTTTGTCGGCGAGCCCGAGACGGTCGATACCACCGTGCTCGACCAGATCCTCGGCCGCGAGCTGATCCCGGTGCTGGCGCCGGTCGCCACCGGCCGCGACGGCGGCACGTTCAACGTCAACGCCGACACCTTCGCCGGCGCCATCGCCGGCGCGCTCGGCGCCAAGCGCCTCTTACTGCTGACGGACGTGCCCGGCGTGCTCGACGCCGACAAGCAGCTCATCAAGGAACTGACCATCGCCCAGGCGCGGGCGCTGATCGCCGACGGCACCATTTCCGGCGGCATGATTCCCAAGGTGGAAACCTGCATCTATGCGCTGGAGCAGGGTGTCGAGGGGGTGGTGATCCTCGACGGCAAGGTGCCGCACGCGGTGCTGCTGGAACTCCTGACCGACCACGGCGCCGGCACGCTGATCACGCGGTGACGTCTTCATGGTCGTCATCCCCGGGCCTGGCCCGGGGATCCGCGCCTTCGCGGGTGCGTGCGGAGGAAAGGCGTGGATGGCCGGGCCGAGCCCGGCCATGACGGTGCGGCGGGTTCAGGGGGCGCGCAAACTTGCGCCTCGCCCCGCTCCCCGCTCTCCGCTATGGAGGACGCATGACGACGCCCCCCGATAACGCCGCCACTGCGCCACCCGTCGACTTCTCGCATGTCGACACCTGGGTATTCGATCTCGACAACACGCTCTACCCGCCCGGGCTCGACCTGTGGCGGCAGATCGACATGAAGATGCGCGCCTATATCGCCGATTTCCTTGGCCTGACACTGGACGAGGCCTTCGCGCTGCAGAAGGGCTATTACCGCAAATACGGCACCTCGCTGCGCGGGCTGATGATCGAGCACGCCATGGACCCGGACGATTTCCTCAGCGCAGTCCACGCCATCGACCTCACCAGCCTTGAGGCCGCCCCGGCGCTGGGCGAGGCGCTCGGCGCGCTGCCGGGGCGCAAGCTGGTCTACACCAATGGCTCGCGCGGCCATGCCGAGCAGATTCTGGCCAAGCTCGGCATTTCCGAGCATTTCGCCGATGTGCATGACATCGTCTCCTCGGAATTCCACCCCAAGCCGCACGAGATCGCCTATCGCGGCTTCCTTGCCCGCTTCGATGTGGACCCCGCCCGCGCCGCCATGTTCGAGGACCTCGCGCGCAACCTTGAAGTGCCGGCGCAGCTCGGCATGCGCACCGTGCTGGTGGTGCCGCCCGGCCTCGCGGTGAACCCGGCCGATCGCGAGGCGTGGGAGCATGAGGGCCGCGACGGCGACCATATCGACGTGGTGACGGACGACCTGACCGCGTTCCTGAACGGCCTGCGGAGCGCCTGAAGCGACTCGGCCGTTGACAGAAGCGCCGCGCGACCGGACAAGACCCGCGAACAGCGGAGAATGACATGTCGAGCCAGCTTCAGAGCATCATCGAAACCGCCTTCGACAACCGGGCGGAGGTCAATTTCGAGACCGGCGGCGAGATCCGCCACGCGGTGAACGAGGCGCTGGCGCTGCTCGATGCCGGTAAGGCGCGCGTCGCCGAGCCGGGCGCCGACGGCCACTGGACGGTCAATCAGTGGCTCAAGAAGGCGGTGCTGCTCTCCTTCCGCCTCAACGACATGACCGCCATTCCCGGCGCCCCCGGCGGCGCCCATTGGTGGGACAAGGTACCCTCCAAGTTCGAGGGCTGGGGCGAGGGTGAGTTCCGCGCCGCCGGCTTCCGCGCCGTGCCGGGCGCCATTGTCCGCCGCTCGGCCTTTATCGCCCCGAACGTCGTGTT
The DNA here is from genome assembly GCF_041415945.1 of Ancylobacter sp. IITR112. Taxonomy (NCBI): domain Bacteria; kingdom Pseudomonadati; phylum Pseudomonadota; class Alphaproteobacteria; order Hyphomicrobiales; family Xanthobacteraceae; genus Ancylobacter; species Ancylobacter sp. IITR112. The sequence continues at coordinate 4,029,969 of NZ_JBGCUS010000001.1, forward strand.
GATGCCCTCTTTCGTCAATCTCGGCGCGCGCGTCGATTCCGGCTCCATGGTCGACACCTGGGCGACGGTGGGTTCCTGCGCGCAGATCGGCAAGAATGTGCATCTGTCCGGTGGCGTCGGCATTGGCGGCGTGCTGGAGCCGCTGCAGGCCGGCCCGGTCATCATCGAGGATGACTGCTTCATCGGTGCCCGCTCGGAAGTGGTCGAAGGCGTCATCGTCCGCCGCGGCGCGGTGCTGTCCATGGGCGTGTTCATCTCCGCCACCACCAAGATCATCGACCGCGCCACCGGCGAGGTCTTCATCGGCGAGGTGCCGGCCTATTCTGTCGTCGTGCCCGGCGCGCTGCCCGGCAAGCCGCTCCCCAATGGCCAGCCCGGCCCCTCGCTCTATTGCGCCGTCATCGTCAAGCGGGTGGACGAGCAGACCCGCTCCAAGACCTCGATCAACGAGCTGCTGCGCGACTGAGCGCCGGTTCCTCGCGCTCCCGCTTGACCGTCATCCCGGCCGAAGCGTAGCGAAGAACCGGGATCGCGCGCGGCAGCGGGGCATGTCGTCGCTACGCGATCCCGGATCGGCCTGTGGCCGTCCGGGATGACGATGAGAGGAACATGCATGACCGCCACCGCACCCTCCCAGCCGCCCGCCGATCCCGTCGACATCCTGCGCACCCTCATCCGCTGCCCGTCCGTGACCCCGGCGGAAGGCGGCGCGCTGGCCTATCTCGACGCGCTGCTCTCCAATGCCGGCTTTGCCACCCACCGGGTGACACTCACCGCGCCGGACACGCCGGATGTGGAGAATCTCTACGCCCGTTTCGGCACGCGCGGCCCCAATCTGTGCTTTGCCGGCCATACCGATGTGGTGCCGCCGGGCGATGCGGCGCAGTGGCGCTTTCCGCCCTTCGAGGGCGCGGTGCATGAGGGGATCATCTACGGGCGTGGCGCGGTGGACATGAAGGGGGGCGTGGCCGCCTTCATCGCCGCTGGGCTCGATTTCGCCGGCGCCCATGGCCACGACCCGGACCATGCGGAACTGCCGGGCTCCATCTCCTTCCTTCTCACCGGCGACGAGGAAGGCCCGGCGATCAACGGCACGGAGAAGCTGCTGCGCTGGCTGGCGGACCGCGACGAGCGCATCGACCATTGCCTGCTCGGTGAGCCGACCTCGCGGGCGGAACTGGGCGACATGGTGAAGATCGGCCGGCGCGGCTCGCTCTCCGGCACCCTTACCGTGTTGGGCAAGCAGGGCCATGTCGGCTATCCTCATCTGGCGGAGAACCCGATCCCCGGCATGGTGAGGCTGCTCGCGGCGCTGGAGGCGGAGCCGCTAGACGGCGGCAATGCGCATTTCCAGGCCTCGAACCTCGAAATCGTCTCGGTCGATGTTGGCAACCCCGCCTACAACGTCATTCCCGCCGAGGCGCGGTCCCGCTTCAACATCCGTTTCAACGATTTGTGGACGCCGGAAACGCTGGCCGCCGAGATCGGCCGCCGGCTAAACGCCGCCGCCGGCAACGAGGTGCGCTACGCTCTCGCCTTCGAGCCGCGTTCTTCCGACAGCTTCCTCACCGCGCCGGGCGAATTCGTCGATCTCGTGGTGGAGGCGATCGCCCATGCCACCGGGCGCCGCCCGGAACTGTCGACGACCGGCGGCACCTCGGATGCGCGCTTCATCAAGGATTACTGCCCGGTGATCGAGTTCGGGCTGGTCGGCACGTCAATGCATGCGGTGGACGAGGCGACGCCGGTGGCGGAAGTGGTGGCGCTCAGTCGGGTCTATGCCGATGTGATCGCCCGCTATTTCGCCGCGCTCGGGCGCTGAGCACCCGCTATTTGCTCTTAAGGCCCGGCGCCAGCGCGTCGACGCGGCTCGTGCTGTTCACATCGGTGGAATAGAAATCGGTCTGGACAGTGCCGCTGATCTTCACGCAGGTGGAGGAGCCGGCGAGCCGGGTGAAGCCGGCGCCATAGGCCGCGCAGGCCGGATCGGTCTTTTCCGTCGAACCGCCCGGCGTGCGGCCGGGCCCGTCGGGCTGCGCCGCCGCCGGCAGGCTGGCGAGCAGCGCCGCGCCGGCCAGCAGCAGGCCGGGAGCGCCTTGCCACGCGCGTTTGCCTGTCCTGCTCATAGGTGCCTCCGGCCTGGTGAACGCACCCCCGACTCTCCGATGCGAATACGGCCCCAATCGGGCGCGGCGGCTGCGGCCGCCATGCGAAAATCCGGCCAGATCATTTCACTGTTTCACGGAAACGGTGAAATGATCTAATTCCTTGTTTTGTCGCGTTTTCTTCACGCGAACCGGTATCCACTTCGCTCGAAAACGCTCTAGGATGGCGCCGATCCCCCCGCCGGAGCGCCTGCCATGTCCGACACCATCCGCCCCGTTCTCGCCGCCAGCACTGCCGTGTTCCGCGACGGCCATGTGCTGTTGGCTCGGCGCGGCCAAGCGCCGGCGCGGGGCCTGTGGACTCTTCCCGGCGGGCGCGTCGAGCCGGGCGAGACGCTGGCGCAGGCCGCCGCGCGCGAGGTGATGGAAGAGGTCGGCGTCGCCTGCCACATTCTCGGCGTCGCCGGCGCGCTCGACATTATCCAGCGTGATGCGGCGGGCGAACTGCGGGCGCATTTCGTCGTGGTCAGCCACGCCGCGCGCTGGGTCGAGGGCGAGGCCGCCATCGGGCCGGAGGCGGCGGAGGTCGGCTGGTTCCTGCCCGCCGCCCTTCCCACGGAGACGACCGAGGGCCTGGCCGGCATCATCGAGGCGGCCTTTCTGCTGGCGCAGGCGGATGATGTGCCCGAAGCGCAATAGCGCTGCCGGGGCTCTTGACGCCCGCGCGGCGGCGGCGCACCACAGCCGGATGCGATGCACCACGCCCCGCCTCGTCCTGCTCGCCCTGCTGGCGAGCCTTGCCCTCGCGCCCCGGCCGGCCGCCGCGCAGGCGACGCAGGGCGGCGCGCCGCCCTATGAGGCGGATCTGATGCATCTCGCGGAAATCCTCGGCGCGCTGCATTATCTGCGCCCGCTCTGCGGCGCGGCGGAGAGCGCGCGCTGGCGCGACGAGATGCAGGGTCTGCTCGATGTGGAGGCGCCGTCGGGCGACCGGCGGGGCCAGCTCACCGCCGCCTTCAACAATGGTTATGAGAGCTATCGCCAGGTCTATCGCAGTTGCACGCCTTCGGCGGAGCTGGCGAGCCAGCGCTATCTCGCGACCGGCGCCAAGCTCGCCCGCGACGTGGCGACCCGCTATGGCAGCAATTGAGCCGGCCCGCCATTGAGCGAGGAATCGGCCGGCGGCGGACGATTATGTCACACCTGTCGCATTTATGCCGCGGCAAATTAACCGTCCTTCAATTCTTGGGCGGACGTACCGGCAGGGCATGCTAAGGTTCGGGCGTTGCGTGCCCCGCGGGGCGAACTTTCGGCACGCGGAGGATTTGGTTTGTCTCAGCACCCTGAAACGCTCGACCTCGACGACAAGGCCGACCAGGCCCATGAGGATGAGCGCCATGCCGCGCTCGCCTATCTCGATGAGGCGTGGAACGAGGCCGTCTATGACGGGCTCGACGAGGATTGCCTCGCCCAGGCGGCGCTGTTCACCGCCATCCGTTCCATGGTCGCCACCTATGGCGAGGAAGCCGCCGCCGGTTTTGCCGAGCGTCTGGCCGAGCGCATCCGCGCCGGCGAATACACCATCCCCTATAATCGCCAGTAGACGCCGCCCTCAGCCGCCCCGCCGGGCAAAAATCTCAAGCCCGTCGACATCCGATTCCACGCGATCCCAGCCCCGTGCCGCGTAATAGGGCGCGAGCGCCGGCTCCGCTGCGAGATAGACGCGCGGATGGCCGGCGGCGAAGGCCGCGTCCGTTGCCCGCGCCATCAGCGCCGCACCGACGCCCTGCCGGCGGGCCTCCGGCTCCACCCACAGCGCCGCCACCCAGGGCGCGAGCGCGGGGCGTTCCTCGACATCGCAGGCGATCAGCGCGACGCAGCCGAGAAAGCGGGTGCCGTCAAGGGCGATGAAGGTGGAGGGCACGGGGGCCGTGCCGAAGCTCTCGTCGAGCCGGGCTCGGAGTTCGGCCAGGCTCACGCCTTTTCCTTCCCACCACGCGCGCCAGACGCGGTCGGCGACGACCGGTGCGAAGGCCGGCGCCGCCCGCAGATCGGCAAGGGTGGCGGCGCCGATGAGCCCGCGATCCGGCATGGGAACTCCAACGCAAAAAGCGCGGCGACAGGCGTCACCGCGCTTGGGGATGCGCTCAAAAACGGGCGTCCCGCACGGGGACGCCGCGTCGTCTCAGCGGGCGCCGGGAACGACCTTGGGCTTGGAGGGCAGCAGGCCTTCGCGCTGGGCGCGCTTGCGGGCCAGCTTGCGCGCGCGGCGGACGGCCTCAGCCTCCTCGCGGGCGCGCTTCTCGGACGGCTTCTCGTAATGTCCGCGCAGCTTCATCTCGCGGAAAATGCCTTCGCGCTGCATCTTCTTCTTCAGCGCCTTCAGGGCCTGGTCGACGTTGTTGTCCCGAACGAGAACCTGCACGTGTCTTCCTCTTTCGTGCTTCGCGTGTCGCGCATCGTTGAATTCTGGCGATTGACGCGGGTGTTCCGGAGCCTCCGGGACGACGGGCAGCCAATCAGGGTGAGCGCACATAGCAGGACTCACCCGCCTTGTCCACCGGGGCGCGACGCTGGGCGCGACAAAGCCGCGTGCGGGCGTGCGACTCGGCGTCTACACGCCGGCGATGGCGATCACCTCAGCCGCCGCCGCCTTGCTGCGGAAGGCCAGCGCCGCCTGATATTCCGGCGAGTGGTAGCAGGCGAGCGCAGTCGCGAGATCCTTGAACGCCACCAGCACATTGCGTGAGCGCGCCGCTCCGTGCACCGCCTCGTGCCGGCCGCCGCGCACCACGAACCAGCCCTCATATTTGGCGATGGCGACCGCGTCGGCCGCGACATAGGACTTGTAAGTCTCCATGTCGTGCACGTCGATCCGCATCACCCAATAGCCGGTGCCCGGCCCCGCCGCCGGGCCCGCGAGCGCGCCGGCTGCCGGCTGGTCGCCCTCATAGCCTTCGATGATCAGGTGCTCGCCTTCCGATGAGGCGACGCGGTGCGTATAGGCGGCTTGGTATTCCGGCGAGTGGAAGCAGGCGAGCGCGGTGTCGAAATCCCGGAACTCGACCACGACATTGCGCGAGCGGGCCGTGCCCTCCAGCGCTTCCGGCGTGCCCCCGCGCACCAGAAAGCGCCCGCCAAAGGCGGCGATGGCTGGTTCCGCGCCCTTGAGATAGGGCGTGTAGCCCTCGGCGTCGTGCACATCGAGGCGGCTGATCCAGTAGCCCTTGGCCATGGGTTCGGTCCTTCTGCGTCGGTTCAGGAAAGCGCGCGGGCGATCTCGGCCTGCACCGCGCGGGCGGCGGCGGCGGGATCGGGCGAGGCGACGATGGGGCGCCCGACCACGAGATGGTCGGCCCCGGCGCGGATGGCGGCGAAGGGCGTGGCGACGCGCTTCTGGTCGCCGACATCGCTGCCATCCGGGCGCACGCCGGGGGTGACGATGGCGCCCCTCTCGCCCAGCGCCGCGCGCACCGAGGCCGCGTCGGTGGGTGCGCAGACAATGCCGTCAATGCCGATCTCGCGCGCCTGCGCCACCCGGCGCGCCACGGTCTGCGCCACCCCAGTGCCGTAGCCGGCTTCCGCGAGGTCGGCCTCGTCATAGGAGGTGAGCACGGTGACGGCGAGGATGCGCAGCGGGCTGGCGCCCTTGCCCTCCATCGCCGCGCGCATGGTCTGGGGGTAGGCATGCACGGTGGCGAAGCTGGCGCCGAGCGCGGCGAGGCTGGCGACGCCGCGCGCCACCGTGTTTCCGATATCGTGCAGCTTGAAGTCGATGAACACTTTGCGCCCGTCGGCGATCAATTCGCGGGCGAGGCCGAGGCCGCCTGCAAAGCCGAGCTCATAGCCGATCTTGTAGAAGCTCACGCTGTCGCCGAGACGGGAGATGACGCTTTCCGCCGCCCCGACCGAGGGCAGGTCGAGCGCGACGATCAGCCGGTCGCGCGGATCGGACACGGGGGCGTGCATGGCGTCGGTCTCCGCGCTCGCGCCCTCTGCGGGAAGGCGCCGTCTCGTTCAGGCGCGCAGACCCGCCCGCAGCGCCGCCTGCTCGATAAGCGCTGTCATCACCGCGCGCAACCTTTCGCGCGCCTTCTCGTCGGTGAAGTCGCCCTGCGCGTCGAACGCATGCGAGGCGCCGGCCACCATAACCTGCTCGGCCAGCACCAGGCAGCCAAGGCCGAGGGCGAGCGTCTGGCGCAGCATCATGGCGGCGCGGTAGCCGCCGAGCCCGCCGGGAGAGGAGGAGCCGATGGCATAGACCGGGCCCTTGAAGGCATCGCCCTCGCCCCCGCGCACGCGGCTCGCCCAGTCGATCGCGTTCTTCAACAGCGGCGGCAGGCCGGCATTATATTCCGGGGTGACGATGAACACGCCATCGGCGCGGGCAAGCTGGTCGCGTAGCTGCCGGGCGGCTTGCGGGACGCCTTCGGCCGCTTCGAAGTCGCCATCATAGATCGGCATCGGATAGTCGGCGAGCGAGAGCAGCACAGGCTCGCATTCCATCAGCGCCAGTTCCCGCGCGGCCAGCGCGGCGACGCTGGCGGAGAAGGAGCCGGTGCGGATGGAGCCGGCAAAGGTGACGATCCGTGGCGGGCGCATGAGAACCTCCTCCGGTGGCGCCGGGCGCCGGGCCTCACGCACCGAGGGCGCTCAGCTCCGGCGCGGCGGCGCGGGCCGCAGTGGAACGATACACCCACACGCGCGCCGGCGGCAGGTTGGCCCAGATGCGCTGGCTGACATGGGCGTCAAACCGCTCCGGCGCGAGCGGCACCGGCGAGACGACGGCATAGGTGAACTGGATGAAGGGCGCACGCGGTACGGAAAGGCCGAACGCCTGGTCCAGCAGCCCGTGGCGCTCCGGCGCCGGGCGGGTGAACAGCGGCAGGCTGGACACCACCGCGGCGGAAGGACGGTCGAGCTGGCCTTCGAGGGTCCGCGCCATGTTGTAGGCATCGCCCTCAATGACGGTGGCGGCGGGGAAGCGCAGCCGCAGCAGCTTGCAGAATTCCGGGTTGTACTCGATCAGAACCAGCCGTTCCGGCGCCACGCCACGGGCGATCAGCGCCGCCGTCACCGGGCCGGTGCCCGGCCCGAGCTCGATCACCGGGCCGTCCTGCGCCGGGTCGACATAGCCCGCCATGGTCCGCGCCAGCGCGCGGCCCGAAGGCGACACCGCGCCGGTGCGCAGCGGGTTCTGCAGCCAGGACTGGAGGAAACGGACTTCGTCGGGACGTTCTTTCGGCGAGGGGACGGCAGAACGATGGAGCATGCGACTTCGTTTCCGGTAATCCGTGGCGGGGAGGCGCGGCACGCAGGGGCGAGCGAGGCGACAGGACCGAGACCGACACTAAAGGCCGCAGCCGCTCCTGTTAAGGCCCCGTGATGACGAGCCGATTACGTTTTACCGTTCAATCGGCGTCGCCGGCAAAGAAATCTTTCACCTTGGCAAAGAAGCCGCTGGATTCGGGATGCGTGTCCTTTGAACATTCCGCATCGAATTCCGCCAGAAGTTCACGCTGACGGCGCGTCAGGTTCTGTGGTGTTTCGACGACGACCTGCACATACATGTCGCCGCGCGTGCGGCTGCGCAGCACCGGCATGCCCTTGCCCGACAGGCGGAAGCGCTTGCCGGACTGGGTGCCTTCCGGGATCTTCACCTTGGTGGTCTCGCCGTCGATGGTCGGCACCTCGCAGGTGCCGCCGAGCGCGGCGGTGACCATGGAAATCGGCGCGCGGCAGAACAGGTCCGCCCCGTCGCGCTGGAAGAAATCGTGCGGCGCGAGCGAGAGGAAGATGTAGAGGTCGCCCGGCGGGCCGCCACGCACGCCGGCCTCGCCCTCATTGCCGAGGCGGATGCGGGTGCCGTCTTCCACGCCAGCGGGGATCGCCACTTCCAGCGTGCGCTCCTTGGTGGTGCGGCCGGCGCCGGCGCAGGCGGGGCAGGGATCCTCGATCACCTGGCCGCGGCCCTGGCAGGTCGGGCAGGTGCGCTCAAGGGTGAAGAAGCCCTGTGCCTGGCGGATGCGGCCGGAGCCCGAGCAGGTGCGGCAGGTGGTCGGCTGGGTGCCGGGCTTGGCGCCGGTGCCCGAACAGGTCTCGCAGGTGATGGAGGTCGGCAGGCGGATAGTGGCGTCCTTGCCGGAGAAGGCTTCCTCCAGCGTGATTTCCATGTTGTAGCGCAGATCGGCGCCGCGCTCGCGCCCGCCGCGCCCTCCGCCGCCGCCACGCCGGCCGCCGGACATGCCGAAAAGGTCGTCGAAAATGTCGGAGAAGGTCGAAGCGAAGTCGGAACCGAAGCCGGGCCCGCCGGGCCCGCCCATGCCGTTCTCGAACGCCTGATGGCCGAAGCGGTCATAGGCGGCGCGCTTCTGCGGGTCCTTCAGAACGTCATAGGCTTCGCTGATCTCCTTGAAGCGGAGCTCCGCCTCGCTGTTGCCGGGGTTCTTGTCCGGGTGCCACTTCATGGCCAGCTTGCGGTAGGAGCTTTTCAGCTCGCCATCGCTGCAGGTCCGGGTGACTTCGAGGAGTTCGTAATAGTCGCGTTTGGACATGGGTGGTGCCGTCGCATCCTTGGCCGCCGGCGCGTCCCGCGGCGGGCGGTGCCGGCCCTCATGCAGGAAACCTGCCGGAGCACATCCCGGCGGTGATCCTGCATGCCGGGCGTGTCGCCGATCGTGGCGGCAGCGGCGCGGGCCGCGCGGCCACGGAAAGAAATCCGCCCCCGGACGCCTGTCCGGGGGCGGCGCTCAGAGCGCGATCAGGCCGACTTCTTCTTGTCGTCGTCGACCTCGGTGAACTCGGCGTCCACCACATCGTCCTTCGGCGCCTCGGCGGTGCCGGCGTCGCCCTGCTGCGCGGCATACATGGCTTCGCCCAGCTTGAGCGAGGCCTGCGCCAGCGTGTTGGTCTTGGCGGCGATGGCCTCGGCGTCATTGCCTTCCATCGCCGATTTGAGATCGGCCAGCGCCGTCTCGATCGCCGCCTTCTCCGCCGCGCCGACCTTGTCGCCATATTCGGCCAGCGACTTCTCGGTCGAGTGGATCAGCGCCTCGGCGTGGTTCTTGGCCTCGACGGCGGCGCGCCGCTTCTTGTCTTCCTCGGCATGTGCCTCGGCGTCCTTCACCATCTTGTCGATGTCGGAATCCGAGAGACCGCCCGAGGCCTGGATGCGGATCTGCTGTTCCTTGCCGGTGCCCTTGTCCTTGGCCGAGACATTGACCAGGCCGTTGGCGTCGATGTCGAAGGCGACTTCCACCTGCGGCACGCCGCGCGGCGCCGGGGGAATGCCGACGAGGTCGAACTGGCCGAGCAGCTTGTTGTCCGCCGCCATTTCGCGCTCGCCCTGGAACACGCGGATGGTGACCGCGGTCTGGCCGTCCTCGGCGGTGGAGAACACCTGGCTCTTCTTGGTCGGGATGGTGGTGTTGCGGTCGATCAGGCGCGTGAACACGCCGCCCAGCGTCTCGATGCCGAGCGAGAGCGGAGTCACGTCGAGCAGCAGCACGTCCTTCACGTCGCCCTGCAGCACGCCCGCCTGGATCGCGGCGCCGATGGCGACCACTTCATCCGGATTGACGCCCTTATGGGGCTCCTTGCCGAAGAACTGCTTCACCACTTCCTGCACCTTGGGCATGCGGGTCATGCCGCCGACGAGCACGACCTCGTCGATCTGCCCGGCGGTGAGGCCGGCATCCTTGAGCGCCTTCTTGCAGGGCTCCATGGTCCGCTGGATCAGGTCGTCCACCAGCGCCTCGAACTTGGCGCGGGTGAGCTTCATGGTCAGGTGCTTGGGGCCCGACGCATCGGCGGTGATGAAGGGCAGGTTGATTTCGGTCTGGGTCGCGGACGACAGCTCGATCTTGGCCTTTTCGGCGGCTTCCTTCAGCCGCTGCAGCGCGAGCTTGTCGTTGCGCAGGTCGATGCCCTGCTCCTTCTTGAACTCGTCGGCGAGGTAGTTGACGAGCCGCATGTCGAAATCTTCGCCGCCGAGGAAGGTGTCGCCATTGGTCGACTTCACCTCGAACACGCCGTCGCCGATCTCCAGCACCGACACGTCGAATGTGCCGCCGCCGAGGTCGTAGACCGCGATGGTGCCGGCCGACTTCTTGTCGAGGCCGTAGGCGAGGGCAGCCGCGGTGGGCTCGTTGATGATGCGCAGCACCTCAAGGCCGGCGATGCGGCCGGCATCCTTGGTGGCCTGACGCTGGGCGTCGTTGAAATAGGCCGGGACGGTGATGACCGCCTTGTCGACCTTGGCGCCGAGATAGGCCTCGGCCGTCTCCTTCATCTTCTGCAGGGTGAAGGCGGAGATCTGCGAGGGCGAATATTTCTTGCCGTCCGACTCCAGCCACGCATCGCCATTGTCGGCGCGCACGATCTGGTAGGGGACGAGCTTCTTGTCCTTCTCGACCATCGGGTCTTCGTAGCGGCGGCCGATGAGGCGCTTCACCGCGAAGAAGGTGCGCTCCGGGTTCGTCACCGCCTGGCGCTTGGCCGGCTGGCCGACGAGGCGCTCGCCATCCTCTGTGAAGGCGACGATGGACGGCGTGGTGCGCGCGCCCTCCGCGTTCTCGATCACCTTCGGCGAGGTGCCTTCCATGACCGCGACGCAGCTATTGGTCGTGCCGAGGTCGATGCCGATGACTTTAGACATGTGTTTCTCCTTCCGGCAGGCCGGCCGGACCTTCTTGAAGCACCCGGGGAGGTACAGGCAATGTGCCGCGCCCCCGGACCGGCCCCCAAACAATCGGGTACGACGCTATCCGCGCCGTTCGGGGCCGATATAGGGGGCGGCTCATTCCGCCGCAAGAAGCAGCTTGCACGGAAAAGATGCGCGGGGCCAAAGCCTCGCCGGACCGTGGCCGGACCTTGGCCCGACCCCTGGCCGGGCAGGGGGGCGGGGGCGTCAGGCGGCCGGCGTTACCGCCGCCTGAAAGCGCCCGGCCAGCGCCCGCAGCACCGGCACCTGGTCGGCGAGTTCGCGCCAGTGGCGGGGGTTGAGTTCGAGAATGGCGAGCGCTCCCGCCGGCGGGCGCACCATCTGCACCACCGCGTCCCAGTCGATACCGCCCCAGCCGATCGGCAGGTGCAGGTCGCCCTCGCCGAAGGCGACCGCCTCGGCCGGGTCGTAGAACCACACATCGCCCGGCCGGCGCTCATTGGGGCGGCCGAAGGAATCGTGCAGGTGGAAATGCGCGACATGCGGGGCGAGCGCCGCCATTTCCGCGATCGGGTCGAGCCGCGCATCGGTGCAGCGAATATAGGCGTGGCTGACATCCAGCGTCGCCTTGACGGCGGGATGGTCGATGGCGGCGAGTTCGCCCGCCAGCTTGGCCGGGGTCGCGGTCTCGCGCGCATGGATGAAGCGGAAAATGTTCTCCACGCACAGCGTCACCCCCTTCGCCGCTGCGAGGTCCCCGGCGCGGACGAGCGCGTCGCGCTGGCGGGAATAGGCGACTTCGATATCGTCGTCGGGGTCGCGCACGAAGCCGGAATGCATGACGAGATGCTCGGCGCCGATGGCGGCGGCGATCTCGATATGGGCGGCCAGCACCTGTTCATGCCGGGCCAGCCGCTCCGGCACGTCCATCAGATTGACGGCAAGCGCGCCATGCACGCTGTAGCCGAGCCGCCGGCCCTCCAGCGCCCGGACGAGGTCTTTCAGCCGGTTGTCGAGCAGGCGACCGTTCACTACGAGGTGCCAGGCATAGACCGGCAGTTCCACGAGATCGACGCCCAGCGCTTCCGCCTCGTCGAGCCCGGTTCCCACATCGTCGAATTCGGGGCTCCCTTCGCGAAGAGAGAAGCCGCAGGCGCGAATGGCGGGAACCGGAATGTGAAACTGCATCGTGTCGATCTTCCCCTGATGTCGAGTGTTAACGTGTGTGACGGCCGGGCGACATCTCGCGGCCCTCTTACGCCACATATATGGCACAGACGTAACGGCTACGCCGAATCGTCTTGATTTACGGTAGGTTAGCCGGCATTGGCGAGCCGCCGCCGCGTCACATTTTCGGCGTCATCCACCCGGCGACGGCGCCGTTGCTGTCGCGGACGATGGCGATGCGGCCGACCTCCGGCACGTCGAACGGCGCCCGCAGCACCGCCCCGCCGGCGGCGACCGCCCGCTCGCAGCGTGCATCGACATTGTCCACCGCGATATAGGGCAGCCAGTGCTCGGGGATGCCGCAGAACTCCGGCCCTTCCAGCGGGAAGATGCCGCCCACCTGCGTCTCGCCCTGGCGGATGATCCAGTATTCCGGCCCGCCCTCGATCGGCATCAGTTCGAAGCTCCAGCCCAGCGTCTGCGCATAGAACGCCTTGGCGGCGGGAACATCGCGGCTGTTGAGTTCGTTCCAGATGAAGATGCCGTGCGGGCGCCCCGCCGGCGGCCCGGCTTCCGACTTGGTTTCCATGCTGTTTCCCCCGCCCTGTTAACGCTTCGCACACCATAACCCGAAAAGCCGCGCCGGGTTCATCCCCGCCGGCCGGCCCCGCCCGCCATGTTGACGCCGCGATGGCTTGCGATGAGGCGCGAACCCTTCTAGACCGATTTCAGGCGCCGCCCGCCGACGGTCTGCGACAACCCTCCCGGAACATGCAGCTTTATCACCACCCCTTCTGCGCCCATTCGCGCCTCGTGCGTCTCGCCCTCAGCGAGATGGGCATCGAGCCGGAACTGATCGAAGAGCGGGTGTGGGAGCGGCGGCCCGATTTCCTCATGCTCGATCCTGCCGGCGCGACGCCGGTGCTGGTGGAGGAGGACGGCTTCGTGGTGCCGGGCATCGACCCCATCACCGAATATCTCGACGAGACGCGCGGCAGCGCCCTCGGCGCCCGGCGGCTGCTGCCGGTGCATATTGGCGAGCGCGTCGAGGTGCGCCGGCTCTCGGCCTGGTTCAACCACAAATTCTTCGCCGAAGTGTCCGAGCCGCTGGTGCGCGAGAAGGTGTACAAGCGCTACACACCGCGCGAACTTGGCGGGGGGCCGCCGGACATGGCGACCATCCGCGCGGCGCGCTCCAACATACGCTATCATCTGCAATATATCGGCTGGCTGCTGAAGGCGCGGAACTGGCTCGCCGGCGACCGCATGACCTATGCCGATCTCGCCGCCGCCGCCCATATTTCCAGCGTCGACTATCTCGGCGACGTGCCTTGGGACGAAGATGAGGGAGCGAAGATCTGGTACGCCCGCATCAAGTCGCGTCCGGCGTTCCGGCCGCTGCTCGCGCTGACCATGGCGGGCATGCCGCCGGCGCCGTGCTACGCGGATCTGGATTTCTGACGCCCGAGGCGGCGCGTGCCGGCCTGTTCGCGCTCGCCCGCGAGGAAGGCTTCGATGCGATGGGCATCGCCGCCGCCGATGCCATTCCCCAGGCCGGGCCGCGGCTGCACCAGTGGATCGCCGAGGGCGCGCATGGCGAGATGGCGTGGATGCCGGAGACCGCCGAGCGCCGCGCCGCGCCGGCCAATCTCTGGCCGCAGGTCGCCTCCATTCTCATGCTGGGGCTGAATTACGGGCCGGACGAGGACCCGCGCGCCATCCTTTCCGCCCGCACGCGCGGGGCGATCTCGGTCTATGCCCGCGGCGACGATTATCACGAGCTGATCAAGGGCAAGCTCAAGCGCATCGCCTCGCGCTTCGTGCCCCGCGCCGGCGCGCCCGGCACGGTCGATGTGAAGGTCTTCGTCGATACCGCGCCGCTGATGGAAAAGCCGCTGGCGGCGGCGGCCGGGCTTGGCTGGCAGGGCAAGCACACCAATCTCGTCTCGCGTGACAAGGGCTCCTGGCTGTTCCTCGGCGCGATTGCCACCACTCTCGCCCTGCCGGTCGATCCGCCGGAGGTCGATCATTGCGGCTCGTGCCGCGCCTGCCTCGATGCCTGTCCGACCGGCGCTTTCCCCGCGCCCTACCGCATCGACGCACGCCGCTGTATCTCCTATCTCACCATCGAGCTGAAGGGCGCCATTCCGCGCGACTTGCGCCCGCTCATCGGCAACCGCGTCTATGGCTGCGACGACTGCCTCGCCGCCTGCCCGTGGAACAAATTCGCCGCGCTCGGCCGCGAAGCCCGGCTGGCGGCGCGCGAGGAAAACCGCGCCCCGTCGCTGGCCGAACTTGCCCGGCTGGACGATGCGGGGTTTCGCGCCCGCTTCTCCAAGAGCCCGGTCAAACGCATCGGCCGCGCCCGATTTCTGCGCAATGTGCTGGTGGCGATGGGCAATTCCGGCGAGGCCGGTCTGGCGCCCGAGGCCGAGCGGCATCTTGGTGATACCGATCCGCTGGTGCGCGGGGCGGCGGTGTGGGCGCTCGCCCGGCTGCTGCCGCCCGACATTTTCGCCGCCCTTTCCGCCGCTCATGCGGGCGAGACCGACGCCGAGGTGCGGGCGGAATGGCGGATCGCCCTTAACCGTAGCGCTGGAGAGCACGCATGACCGGAACCCTGCTCTGCCTCGGGCATGGCTATTGCGCCCGGCGCTTCACTGCCCTTTACGGCGAGGCCTTCGCCAGCCGCATCGGCACCAGCCGTTCAGGCGCGCCCGCGCCCGGCATGGAGATGCTGCGCTTTGAAGGTGACGCCCCGCCGGCCTTGCTCGCCGCCGCCCGCGCGGCGGATGCCGTGCTGGTCTCCGCCGCGCCGGGCGAGGCGGGCGATCCGTTCCTCGGCCCGCTCGGGGACGCGCTGGCGCAAGGGCAGGGGCCGCTGGTCTATCTCTCCACCATTGGCGTCTATGGCGATTCCGGCGGGGCGTGGATCGACGAGAGCGCGCCCGCCGCCGCCACCGCACCGCGCGCGCGCCGTCGCATCGAAGCGGAGGCCGGCTGGCAGGAACTCGGCCGCCGCGCCGGCCGTCCCGTCGCCGTGCTGCGGCTCGGCGGCATTTACGGCCCCGGCCGCAACGCGCTGCTCGACATGGCCGACGGCTCCGCCCGCTGCATCGAGCGCGAGGGCCAGGTGTTCAACCGCATCCATGTCGACGACATCGCCGGCGCCATCCAGGCTGCGCTCGCCCGGCGCCTCGACGGGGTGGTGAATGTGGTGGATGACGAACCCTCGCCCTCCTGCGCCCCGGTGCGCTACGCGGCCGAATTGCTCGGCGTGGCACCGCCCCCGGCGGAGCGCTTCGAGGAGGCGTCCGCGCGCATGTCGTCGATGGCGCTGTCCTTCTGGGCCGAGAACCGGCGGGTGCGCAATGACCGCCTGCACGTGCTGCTCGGCGCGCTGCGCTACCCGACCTATCGCGACGGGCTGGCGGCGCTGGCCGCGGCGTCGGCTTCCGCAGGCTCCGGCTGGTGAGATTCCGTCCCTCGCCGGGCGAAAGCGGCGAGGAAGGCGTGCACCATGTGGTCCACTACCTGGGCGATCGCGGTCTCGTCCGGGTGTGAGGGGTCGCCGAAGACCATCGGCATGATCAGCTTGCCCTGGCAGCCCAGCACGAACTGCCAGGCGGCCATCTCCACATCGTCGATCACGAGTTCGCCCCGCATCGTCTTCGCCCGCAGCCAGTCGGACAGCCGCTGCACGCCAGCCTCCTGCCCGGCCTGAAGGAAGGCGCGGCCGATGGCGGGCAGCTTTTCCGCGACGCCGATCACCATCCTCACCGTGCGGACATGGCCCGGTTCCAGCATCGCCTCGATATAGTGCGAGGCGAGGGTGCGCAGTGTTGCCTCGGTCGGCCCGTCGGGGTCGAGCTCGAAACAGGCTTCGGCGGTGCGGGTGCATTCATCCGTCACCAGCGCGGTGAACAGATCTTCCTTTGAGCCGAAATAGACATAGAGCGTGCCTTTCGAGACCCCGGCGGCGCGGGCGATCTCGCCCATGCTGGCGCCGTCGAAGCCGGAGGCGAGAAACACCTCGCGCGCGCCGCGCAAAATCTGGTCGTGCTTGGCGGCGCTTGGGCTAGGAGGCGTCGCGCCCGGACCGGTATCGCCTTCGGTCCCGCCACGCGCGTGGCGGGTGGACGACTGGTGCGCGAAATCGGGCAAGGAAGCCATGAAAAATCAGGTCGGGAGGAGCAAGGAAAGGATCACTGCCCGTCAATCTCGGCGTTGGGCCGCTCTAACGCAAGTGAGGATCCTGATCATTCGCCGGCAAATAGGCACAAATTTAGAAATGACCGAACGGTTCGGTCGATGTTGATCTGACGCCCGCAAGCGCCTAATGATCTCTGCTCGCCAGCAAACCTCTCCAAAGGAACCCGCAAGCCTTTGGGCGCAAGGGGTTGCTGGTAGAGGGAGGGGGATTCATCCGCCCCCCCGAATCCTCCTCCCTCAGCCTGGAAGCCCCGCCGGCCATGCCGCGCGGCCGGTTCACATTTGTGTGCGAATGGTATGCCGCGCGAGAACCGGGCGCCGCAGCGGCCGCCGCACACGGCGCTTGGCGGCGCCGGTATGGCGGGTTATTGCTGCGAGGCTCCCGATGCCTCGGCATTGTTCTGCGTGATCGGCCTTCATGCCCCGTCCCCTTGCATCGTCTCCGTCGCCTGTCCCGCTTGCCCGCACTCCGCGTGCCGGGCGCGGGCACGCCCTGCCGGTCGACCGGGACGCGCGGCGGCGCGGCGAGGGGGCGCGGCATGGCTGAGCGCCGCGCCGCCGGCCGGCCGGCGATCCCCTTCACCGCCGAGCTGGCGGCGCTCGGCGTCGTGTTCGGCGATATCGGCACCAGCCCGCTCTATGCATTCAAGCAGGGGCTGAACGCCGTCGGCGGGCCCGGCGTGTCGGACGCGGATGTGTTCGGCCTGCTCTCGTTGATCAGTTGGGCGATCATCCTCTCCGTCACGCTCAAATATGTCATGCTGGTGCTGCGGGCGGACAATGACGGCGAAGGCGGCATCCTCGCCCTGGTCACGCTGCTCGATCTGCACCGCTCGGCCAATGGCAGACGCCTGTTCCTGCTCGTCGCCGGGCTTGTCGGCGCGGCGATGCTCATTGGCGACGGCGTGCTCACCCCGGCCATCTCCGTGCTCTCGGCGATGGAGGGGCTGGAGGTCATCGCCCCCGAACTCGATCACTGGATCGTCGCCGTCACCGTGCTGGTGATCCTGCTCGTCTTCATCTCCCAGCGCGCCGGCACGGAGCGCATCGGCGCCTTTTACGGGCCGGTGATGCTGACCTGGTTCCTGTCCCTGGCGGCGCTGGGCGTGCACGGCATCGTGCAGGCGCCGCAGGTTCTGGCGGCGCTCGATCCGCGCCATGCGGTGCTGCTGCTGGCCGACAATCCGATGCTGGCCGGGCTCATTCTCGGCGCCACCTTCCTGGCGGTCACCGGCGGCGAAGCGCTCTATGCCGATCTCGGCCATTTCGGCCGTCCGGTCATCACCCGTGCCTGGCTGTTCGTCGCCATGCCGGCGCTGCTGCTCAATTATTACGGCCAGGGCGCGCATGTGCTGGTGCACCGGGATTCGGTGCGCAACCCGTTCTACGATCTGGCGCCGCATCTGTTCGAGGTGCCGCTGCTGATCCTTGCCGCGCTGGCGACGGTGATCGCCTCTCAGGCCATCATCACCGGCGTGTTCTCGCTCGCCAAGCAGGCAATCGAGCTCGGCTATCTGCCGCCGATGCGCATCCGCTACACCAGCGAGCACAATGACCAGCACATTTATGTCGGCCGGCTCAACTGGATCATGATGGCGGCCTGCGCCGCCATCGTGGTGTCCTTCGGCTCCTCCGACCGGCTCGCCTCCGCCTATGGCATCGCGGTCGCCATGGCCATGGTCTCGACCACCCTCCTGTTCGTCGCCTATGTCCGCCGCCGCTGGAAATGGCCCTGGCCGGCGCTGGTCGCGCTCGCCGGCGGGCTGGGGGTGATCGACCTCGCCTTCGCCACCGCCAATCTCACCAAGCTGCATGATGGCGGCTGGCTGCCCGTCACCATCGCCGCGCTGGTGCTCGTCGTCATGGTGTCCTGGCGGCGCGGCATGGAAGGGGTCGGCCTGCAGCAGCGCCGCTTCACCGAACCGCTGGACGACTTCGTCGCCAGAGGCCGCCCGGCCGGCTGCGCGGTGAGCCCGCGCACCGCCATTTTCCTCTCGCGCGGCGGGGCGATGACGCCGGTGGCGCTGGGCCGGCTGTCGGAACTGCTCGACGTGCAGTTCACCCGCGCGGTCATCGTCTCCGTCTGGGTCGCTTCGCGCCCGCGCGTGCCGGTGGACGAGCGGGTGCGGGTGCTGCCGCTCGACGCCGCGCATCTGCGCGTCGATGTGCGCTTCGGCTATATGCAGCAGATCGACGTGCCGGCCGTGCTCAGCCCGGCGCTCTACGCCCAGGGCATCGACCCCGACGACGCGGTCTATGTCATCGGTCACGAGCGTGTGATGCCGCCCGACGACATTCTGGGGGTGCGCGACGTGCTCGCCCATATCTTCGCCTTCCTCTCCCGCAATGCCGAGCGCTCGGTCGACCGCTTCGGCCTGCCGCGTCCGCGCACCATCGAGATCGGCTATCCGGTCCGGCTGTGACGGGCTGCCGGCGGGAGCGGGGGGCGCAACGCGCAATGGTTCGTCACCGCGTCGTCACATCGCCGGCGTCCTGTGGCGCCGCGCGGCGGGATGCGCTAATGCGACGTCGGTCGACCGTGTTTCACAAGCCTGCCCGGTCTGCTAGGGCTGGCCGGCACACTGGCATAACAGCAGGGACGGAGACGCGATGACGGGACTGAAGGCGATCCCCGGCTGGCTGCGCGCGCGGCTCGGCTGGCACACGCTCGGTCTGGTCGCGAGCCTTGTCATCATCGGCATCGCCGGCTTCGTGCTCTACAAGATGCTGCGCAACATCCGGCCGACCGAGGTGCTGGAGGCGATCTCGGCCACCGATCCGTGGCGCATCGCGGTGGCGGCGCTGTTCGTGGCCTGCGCCTATTTCACCCTCACCTTCTATGACTGGTTCGCGCTGCGCACCATCGGCAAGCCGCATGTGCCCTATCGGGTCGCCGCGCTGGCCTCCTTCACCTCCTATTCCATCGGCCACAATATCGGCTTCTCCGCCTTCACCGGCGGCACGGTGCGCTATCGCATCTATTCCGCCCATGGCCTCGGCGCGGTGGATGTCGCCAAGCTCTGTTTCATCACCGGCCTCACCTTCTGGCTCGGCAACATCGCCATTCTCGGCCTCGGCGTCACGGTCGAGCCCTGGGCGGCGAGCGCGGTCGACCACCTGCCGGCCTGGATCAACCGGCTGATCGGCCTCGCCCTGCTCGCCGGACTTGCCGCCTATGTCACCTGGGTGGGGCTGAAGCCGCGCCGGATCGGCGTCGGCAAGGGCCACTGGACCGTCACCCTGCCGGGATGGCGGCTCACCCTGATGCAGATCGTCATCGGCATCATCGACCTCTCCTTCTGCGCCGCCGCCATGTATGTGCTGATGCCGCAGCAGCCCTATATCGACCCGATCGCGCTCGGCGTGGTGTTCATCTCGGCGACGCTGCTCGGCTTTGCCAGCCACGCGCCGGGCGGCCTCGGCGTGTTCGACGCGGCGATGCTGGTGGCGCTGCCGCAGTTCGAGACCGAGCCGCTGCTGGGGGCGCTGCTGCTGCTGCGCCTGCTCTATTACGTCACGCCTTTCGCCATCGCGCTGGTGCTGATGGGCGCGCGCGAACTGATGATCAGCCGGCGCCGGCTCGACGCCACCAAGGGCATCTCGCCCGATCCACTCGCCGCCATGCCGGTGATGGCGACGGAAGCCGATCCTGCGGATGAGGCGTCGCCGCCCGCGCGCCGCCGCGCCGCTGGCTGAGGCCCCGGGTCCCTGGCGCGCGGCGTCCCGGGCGTTTCCGAGCGAAGCGGATACGGGTTCGCGTGAAGAAAACGCGACAGAACGGGGAATTTGATCATTCCCCGTCTCCGTGAAACGGTGAGCTGATCTAGCGCACGAGGTCGGGCAGCAGGGCGCGCATGCTGGGCGGCAGCTTGCTCGGCTTCACGCCCTTGGGCAGGCTGAACAGCGCCGGGTCCTGCGGCGCGCGGGTCAGTTCCGTCACCTCGAACAGCACCACCGGCTTGGTGCCCATCTTCGTGGTGGTCTTCAGCACGATGCCGTCGGGGGTGATGCAGCTCTCCACCGGCTCATTGATCGCCTTGACCTCGAAGCGCCACAGCTCGCACGCTTCCCCCAGCGCTTCACCCTGGCCGACGCGGGTGCCCTGCCGCTTGGCGTCGGAGAAGGCGAAGCCCGGCGGCATGTCCTTCTCGATGGCGAGACGGTCCATGCCCGGCACGTCCATCAGCACCACCACGCGGCTGTTCTCGAGATCAATCAGGCTGACCATGCCTTCCGGCAGCTTGCCGCCTTCGACCTCGACCCGCACCTTGCCCTGATGGTGGAACACGTTCAGCGCCACGCCCTGCGGCACGCGGGCGCGGGCGCGGTAGTCCGCCGCCGGGGCCGGCATCGGCTCGGCACGGGCGGCGCTCAGCGCGAAGGACAGGCCGAGGCCCAGCAGCAGGCGGGCAATCCCAGGACGGCGCATCGGGGCTCCTTCGCTCGGTCGGCGGCGCATGGTTCAGGTGGCGGCCCGCGCCAGGAAGGCGCGGCCGTCGAGCACGATGGCGGGATCGGGAATGCCCACCACCGTGTCATCCCTGCCCTCATACGGGATTTGGGCGAGGATTTGGCGGATCACGCCGAGGCGTGCCCGCATTTTGTCGTTGCCCAGCACCACCGCCCAGGGAACGGGCGCATGGCTCGCCGCGATCATCGCGTCGCGCGCCGCGGAGATCGCGTCCCAACGCGCCGGCGCCGCGAGATCCACCGGCGAGAGCTTCCAGCGCTTGAGCGGGTCCTGGTGGCGTTCATGCAGGCGCAGAAGCTGCATTTCCCGGCCGATGTCGAGCCAGATCTTGAACAGCCGGATGCCGTCATCCACCAGCATCTTCTCGAATGTCGGCACCTGCTGGAGAAAATGCGCGGTCTCCTGCGGGGTGCAGAAGCCCATCACCGGCTCGACCACGGCGCGGTTATACCAGGAGCGGTCGAAGATCGCGATGTCGCCGCGGCGCGGCAGATGGGCGATGTAGCGCTGGAAATACCATTGGCCGGCTTCCGCCTCGGTGGGCTTGTCGAGCGCCACCACATGCACGAAGCGCGGGTTGAGATGCTGCGTCAGGCGGTGGATGGTGCCGCCCTTGCCGGCGGCGTCGCGCCCTTCGAAGACGAGCACGACGCGCTCGCGCTGCGCTTTCACCCATTCCTGCAGCTTCAGCAGCTCGATCTGCAGCGCATGCAGCTCGGCCTCATAGGTCTTGCGCTTGGGCCGGTCGGAATAGGGATAGAAGCCGCTGCTATAGGCGCGCTCGGCGATGATGGCGGGCATGTCCGGCGCTTCGACCGAGAAGGCGGCGATGGCGGCGGCGAGCTCCGCCTCTGCGGGCCCGGTGGCCGCGCCGGGGGCGGCCGGCTTCTTCGTCATATGGAAGCCTTTCAACGCTATCATAAGGTGGCAACGTGCCGAACTGCGGAAGGTTCGTGCCCGGTGATTCGGCCCGGGCGATTCGTCTTCCAGCAACGGCCTTGAAAGCATATCAGGAAAGAGCGGCGCGCCTGAAAAAGCGGGCGAGGCCGCCGGTTTGGATCGGGCGGGAACGGGCATGGCTCTGGGAGAGTCGCGGCAACTGGCGGAGGACACGCTGCGCGAGCGTCTGGTTGGCGCGCGCTGGGTTCTTGCCGCCGCCGCTCTGGGGCTCGCCGGCGCCCACTGGTTCGGCGCGCTGACGCCGGGCGCCGGCCTCGCCATTGGCGGGCTGGTGGCGCTGGGTGCGGCGCTGCCGGTGCGCCGGCGCCCGGTGGCTGCCGCGCTTGCCCGCTTCAGCGGGGAAGCCAAGCCTTCGCCGCGCGCCGAGGAGCGGCTGCCCGCTCTGGTGCGTGCCCTGCCCGAAGCGGCGCTGCTGCTGGATGCACGCGGCACCGTGCTCGCCGCCAACACCACCGCCGTCGGCCTTCTCGCCAGCGTGCGCGTCGGCGATCCCGTCTCCTTCGCCGTGCGGGTGCCGGAAGTGCTGGAAGCGCTGCGCGCCTCGGTGGCGGACGGAACGGCCCGCCGCATCGAATTTGCCGAGCGCGTGCCGCTCGACCGCTGGCTGCGCGCCGACATCGTGCCGATCCGCCCCGGCCTGCTGCGCGAGGGCGCGCCGACCGAGGCGGTGCTGCTGAGCTTCATCGACCTCACCCCGCAGCGGCGGGTCGAGCAGATGCGCGTCGATTTCGTCGCCAATGCCAGCCACGAACTGCGCACCCCGCTCGCCTCGCTCTCCGGCTTCATCGAGACGCTGCAGGGCCCGGCGCGCAACGACGCCAATGCCCGCGAGCGCTTTCTCAAGATCATGAACGAGCAGGCCCGGCGCATGTCGCGGCTGATCGACGATCTGCTCTCGCTGTCGCGTATCGAGCTCAACGCCCATCTGCGCCCGGAGGCGGCGGTGGACCTCGTC